>CAZUCI010000015.1:0-12028 GCA_964619485.1 uncultured Lachnospiraceae bacterium | reverse complement strand
CTTTATTCTATTTTCTATTACAAACTTTTTCAAGTCATTTCAACGGTTTCATATGAGTTTAATATGCTTAATTTACTTTAATATAATTCCCGCGAGGATATAATTTTCCTGTCATGTTATGATATTCTAAAATAATCCTTCGAAAACTCCCCCAATTGAAAAAGAATTGCACATACTATACAATATAATCAAAAGAAATAGGAAAGGATCTATGACCAATGGAAATCGAAAGAAAATTTACAATAAAAAAGCTCCCCGAAAATCTGGAGAACTTTGAAAAATTAGAGATGGAACAGGCATATCTTTGCACCGATCCTGTCATACGTGCAAGAAAGGAAAACGAAACCTACTATCTAACCTATAAAGGCAAGGGTCTGTTAGCCCGAGAAGAAGCCAATCTTCCGCTGCACCAGGCTGCATACAACCATCTGCTTCCAAAAGCCGATGGCCTTGTCATCAAAAAGACCCGCTATATCATTCCCTTAACCAATCCCGTTTTTGACATGATTCTTTTAAAAAAGAATGGCGTGGAAGCACTCCCAGCCGGATTAAATTTAAAAGTGGAATTAGATGTCTTTCATATGCCAACCGGTCTCATCATGGCAGAGGTGGAATTTCCAACCATCGAGTTAGCTAATGCTTACCAGATGGAGGACTGGTTCCTTGCTGATGTCACAGACAATCGTTCCTATCATAATTCAAACATCAGCAAGGGCGGTCCTGTTTTTACTTTGGAAGGCGAAAGCTGATCTTCGCCAATTGTTTCATTTCACTGACAATATCATCACTAAATTGTCCCGGGAGCATTCTCCATTTCCAGTTGTCTCCCAGGGTTGACGGCATGTTGATTCTTGCGCTGCCATCCAGACCCAGATAATCCTGGATTGGGACAATTGCGGTATTGGCAGCACTCATCAGGCAGAGCCGTATCAACGCCTTTGGAACATCCTTATCATTTCTGCAGTGGCAATATTCCTTGATAAACTTTTTATCTTCAGGCTTTACTGTTGCAAGCCACCCTATCGTTGTATCATTATCATGGGTTCCGGTATATACAAAACAATTTTTATCATAGTTGTGAGGCAGATAATCATTGTCCTCATAATTGTTAAAGGCGAACTGGATAATTTTCATTCCCGGATAACCTGTCTTTTTTACCAACGCTATTACTTCATCCGTCAAAAGCCCCAGATCCTCTGCAATCACCTTGCAGGAGCCTAAAGTCTCCTTCATTTTGGCAAACAATTCATAGCCCGGTCCCTTTTCCCAATGTCCAAACTCCGCTGTCGGATCTCCGTATGGAATGGAATAATAGGATTCAAAGCCACGGAAATGATCAATACGTACCACATCATATAATTTAAAGCAATGGGCAATTCTCTGCATCCACCATTGATAGCCTGTCTGCTTATGATAATTCCAGTCATACAACGGATTTCCCCAGAGCTGTCCGGTTTCCGAGAAACAATCCGGTGGGCAGCCTGCCACTCCAATTGGAAATCCCGCATCATCCAGCTGAAACAGGGTTGGATTTGCCCAGGTATCTGCACTGTCAAATGCCACATAAATTGGAATATCTCCAATAATCTCAATTCCATTTTTATTGGCATATTTCTTTAACTTCTTCCACTGCCTGGAAAAGTAATACTGCATAAATTCATAAAAACGAATCTCCGTATCCAATTCAAGTGCATAGCGGGCCATTGCCTTCTTTTTGCGAAGTCTGATATCCGTATCCCAGTCTGTGAATGGCTTTCCTCCAAAACTGTCCTTGACCGCCATATAGAGCGCATAATCCTGAAGCCAGAAAGCATTCTTTTTTACAAATTTATCATACCCCTTCGCTTCTACTGGATTAAAACGTTCAAATGCCAGACGAAGAACCTTATATCTAGAGTAATACATCTTCTCATAATCTATGTAGTCCGGGTTATCACACACTTCCACCTGCTCACATTCTGTAACGGTCAGCAGTCCCTCTTCCCTTAAATAATCTAAATCAATAAAATAGGGATTTCCTGCAAAGGTGGAAAAAGACTGATATGGAGAATCTCCATATCCAGTCTGTCCCAAAGGTAAAATCTGCCAGTAGCCCTGACCAGCTTTCTTTAATTGATCTACAAATTCATAGGCGCTCTTTCCCAGCGTCCCTATTCCATATGGGGATGGGAGGCTGAAGATTGGGCACAAAACACCACATTTTCTCATAGTTTAAGGTTCCTTACTTTGGCATTTTTATCAGCTCAATTTCCAAATGTCACGATTGTATTCAGCAATGGTACGGTCAGATGAGAAAAATCCTGCTTTCGCAATGTTGACAAGCATCATCTTTTTCCACTTCTCACGATCCCTGTAATCCTCCAGCATGGTATCCTTGGTAACCACATAATCTCTGAAATCAAGCAGAGTCATAAACCAGTCCTTATTCAAAAGCTCTTTGTAAAGTCGCTCCAGGTTTGTTTTATCACCGACTGCAAGCATCTGCTTACTGATAATAAAATCAACTGCTTCTTTAATCATCGGATCATTATCATAGAATTTTTTGGAAACATAATCGGCCTTTTCATAATGAGCAATGACCTTCTCTGACTTCTCGCCAAATACATAAATATTATCATCGCCAACCAGATCATTGATTTCCACATTGGCTCCATCACTGGTTCCAAGCGTAATTGCTCCGTTCAGCATAAACTTCATATTTCCGGTTCCGGATGCTTCCTTGCTGGCAAGAGAAATCTGTTCAGAGATATCGCAGGCCGGAATCAGCTTTTCTGCGTAGCTTACATTATAATTCTCCACCATAACAACCTTCATATATGGAGAAACATCAGGGTCCTTATTCACGATTTCCTGCAGACAGAGAATCAGGTGGATAATATCCTGGGCAATCACATAAGCCGGTGCTGCCTTTGCTCCAAAAATAAAGGTGACTGGTGTAGCCGGTTTCTTTCCACCTTTAATCTCCAGATACTTGTGAATAATATAAAGGGCGTTCATCTGCTGACGCTTGTACTCGTGAAGTCTCTTAATCTGAATGTCAAAGATAGACTCCGTATTCAGTTCAACCCCCTCTGCCTCTTTGATATAGGCGGCAAGTTCTTCCTTCTTAATCTGCTTGATTTCTTCCAGCTGGTTTAAGAAATGCTGATCATTGATTTTGCTCATCAGCTTCTCTAATTCCTCTGCATTTTTCTTAAAACCATTTCCAATGGTATCGGAAATCAATTTTGCAAGTGGTCTGTTGCAGGAAAGGAGCCATCTTCTAAAGGTAATTCCATTTGTCTTATTATTGAATTTTTCCGGATAAATTTTATAAAAAGCATTCAGCTCTGTTGTCTTTAAAATTTCTGTATGAATTGCCGCAACACCATTTACAGAGAAACCGTAATGGATATCAATATGAGCCATATGAACACGCTCATCCTTGTCAATAATCTGAACCTTTTCATCTTTATATTTTGCTGCAACACGTGCATCTAATTCCTTGATAATCGGAACAAGCTGTGGAACAACCTTCTCCAGATATTTCAGCGGCCATTTTTCCAATGCCTCTGCCAGGATGGTGTGATTGGTGTACGCGCAGGTTTTACTTACCACCTCAATTGCCTCATCCATGGTAAATGCTTTTTCATCCACCAGGATTCGAATCAACTCCGGAATCACCATCGTTGGATGAGTATCATTAATCTGAATGACAACATGGTCATACATTTTACGCAAATCTACCTTTTTATCCTTCAGCTCTTTTAAAATCAGCTGTGCCGCATTGCTTACCATAAAATACTGCTGATAAATACGAAGAAGATTTCCCGCCTCGTCAGAATCATCCGGATATAAAAATAAGGTCAGATTCTTCTCAATATCTTCCTTGTCAAAATCGATTCCCTTTTTAACTATACTTTCATCAACTGTTTCAACATCAAACAGTCTCAGCTTGTTGACACCACCTTCATATCCAACGACATCAATGTCATAAAGCTTGGATTTCACCATATGATCGCCAAATGGGATATCAAAGGAAATATCTGTTTTATTTAACCAGCTCTCCGGCCCAATCCACTGGTTCTTTTCAGCGGTCTGCTTCAGATTTTTAAACTCCTGTTTAAACAGCCCAAAATGATAATTTAAACCAATTCCATCACCACATAAACCAAGTGTTGCAATGGAATCCAGAAAACATGCTGCAAGACGTCCCAGTCCACCATTTCCCAAAGATGGTTCCGGCTCAATTTCCTCTATTTTGGATAAGTCTTTTCCATGTTTTTTCAAAATCTCTTCTAATTTGTCATATACCCCTAAATTAATCAGATTGTTGGAAAGAAGCTTTCCAATCAAAAATTCTGCTGAAATATAGTAAACCTTCTTTGCCCCGGAAATAGGCTCCGTCGCACTGTTAAGTCCCTTGGTCAACTGTAAAATACAATAGTAAAGCTCTGCATCGCTGCAATCCGCGATTTTCCTGCCGTAGCGGACATTTGCAATTTCCTGCAGCTGTTCTTCCATTTTCATCTCAATAATTTCTCTTTCTAATGTCATTTTATTTCCTCCTAATGCCATTTAAAAACATCTCTATTTCAAAACAAGCCAAATAATTGCCAACACAAATATATGTTTCATGATACAGCAAAAAAGCCGCATTGTAAACCGATTTAAAGCTGACAGTACTCCCGGATTTTCTCATATAAAAGCTTTAAATCAACCGGTTTTGCAAGATGCTCGTTCATTCCTGCATCCATAGACTGCTGAATATCCTCTTCAAATGCATTGGCACTGACTGCCACAATCGGCACCTTTCCGGCATCTGCTCTGTCAAGTCCCCTGATTGCCCTGGTACACTCCCAGCCGTCCATATTAGGCATGCGAATATCCATAAGCACAATGCTGTAATAATACTCTGTGCTGTTCTGAAACTTTTCCAACCCGATCACACCATCATCTGCAATATCAACCTGGCATTTCATTTTCTCCAGGATTCTGCACTCCATATCCTGATTCATCTTATTATCTTCACACAGCAGCACACGGATACCGCTCAGATCATACTGTCCATAATTTGTCTGGGTGCGTCTGTGCCGCTTCCCGGTATGCTCCACTGTCAATATCACAGTAAAGGTTGACCCCTCACCCTTGATACTATGGCAGGTTATGCTTCCTCCCATCAAATGCATAATATCATAGGATATGGCCAGACCTGTTCCACAGCCCTCATAGGGCGATGTTGTATCACTGTATTCCTGGGCAAAACGTTTGAAAAGATAATTTTTTTGGAAATCCTCACTCATGCCAATTCCATCATCTGTAATGACAAATTTCAAAGTGTTTGCTTTCTCTCCCCGGTCAATGACCTCAGCAGTCATGGTCACATTTCCACCCGCCGGCGTAAACTTGATTGCATTATGCAGGATATTCAGCAAAACCTGTTGAAAACGAACCCCATCCATCAAATAGGTTTCGTTTATTTTATTAATTTTATCATAGGAAAAGGAAATGTGCTTTGCATCTGCCTCCGGGCGGATCATTCCCACCATCTCTTTCATATATTCAGCAAAATCCACCTCAGTAATCTGAAGCTCCATTTTCCCTGATTCGATTTTCTGAATATTCAAAAGATCCCCAATAATTGCGAGCTGATATTTTACGGCCCTGTGAATGGACTCCAGATTCTGCTCCAGAGACGATTTTTCCGCTGGCAGCTCTCCAAGGTTCTGTTCCACAACACTTGTATATCCATCAATGGCATTCAGAGGTGTTCTCAGCTCGTGACTCATCCTTGACAGAAAACGGTCCTTTGCAGCATTTGCCTCCTGAAGCTCCCTGTTTGCCACCTCCAGCGTATGCATATTTTTGTGTTTCATTTCAACATAAAAGACGAACCCAAGCAGCAGGAACAAAAATACAACAAGTACCAGCAGAATACCCTCCTTTGCAGAATATAAGCGGTCCATCAGACTATAATCCCTGTATGGGACATTCAGATTCTGGGTGATAATAGATTCTTTTTCTGCATTTGGAATCTGCTCTATGGATTTGTCCAGAACGGACCGTATCTTCTCATTTTCACTTTCCAGGGATACAAACACTGTCTCAGAGAGGACACGGCTCGTCTCCCACTCCATAAGATTACTGAAACGCTCATTTTTTGAATGATAATTATATTCCCATGTATTGAGCAGTGTAAAATCGGCTTTTCCCTTTGCCACAGCCTCCAGACACTCTTTGGATGTCTGATAATATTGAATCTGTGCATATGGATTATCCTTCAGAATTTCATTTTCCCAGTATCTCCGGCCTTTTGTCAGTGCATATGTCCTTTCACTGTCTTTCTCCGGAATGTAATCTGGTCTTGAAATGGCTATGGTATAGTAATCCATAATTCCCTCTGACTGGGCATACCCCTTTTCCTGAGAATATTTGAGTGCCTGATCACTGGAGCCAAGCACAAAATCCACCTTTTTATCCTCCAGTGCCGCAAAGGCATTATCCTTTCGATTCAATACCTGAATCTCCATATTGAGCCCGGAAAGCTCCTCTATTCTCCGGATAAGATCCACATAAATTCCCGTGAAACTTCCATCCTCATTTACGGAAAAAAGTGGCGGCGTATTTTCGTAAATACCCACTGTGATTTTATCCTTGCTCAAAATTTCAGCCTGCTCCTCAGCCGTATAGGCAAAGGATATATTTCGATTCATGAAATCATAAAACACTTCCTGAACAAGCGTCGGATTCCTCAAAAGCATCTGATTCATTCCATAATCCAGTTCATTCAGCAATTCCGTATTTTCTATACTCGTACAATAATAAAAAGGAAGATAGTCAAGCATCGCCACTACTTTTCCACCTGCAACGTCATTCAGAGTACTAAAGACAATCATGTCAACCGTGCCATCCTCTAATGCCTGCATCTTTTCATCTGTAGTATTCATATAGACCGGAATAAAAGAAAATCCATTTTCCTGCGCATATTTTTCCAATGCAGCCTCATTGCTTGTCCCCGCAGACAATGCCACTCTTGCACCATCAAAGCCGCTGTAATCATCAAAGCAATAATCGGAATCTGTCTTTGCAAACAGGCCTATGGGCTGATATCCGCCAATTGCATTGAAAAATCCCATTTTCTCCTTACGCTCCTCTGTCATCTGTGTCGGGAAAAGCAAATCAATCTTTCCATCATATAAATTTTGAACGCTATCACTCCAGGACGCCTCAACATAATCCAATTTCCAGTTGTTTATTTTGGCCAGCTGCTGAAGATACTCGATGCAATACCCTTCTGGCTCTCCTTTGTCATTCAGATACAGGGCTTTGTTAATTCCACAGGAAACTCTGACAATTCTTGGAGCACCTGAATTTCCCCCTGCCATGACCGGCGTCACCTGAGTGATTAACAAAAGCAGTAACAGTATCACTCCTACAATTCTATTTTTTCTCTTCTTTCTCTTCTGTTTCATGGTTTCTGCTCCCTGCTTCAGATTTGATATCGTTGAAAATACATAGTCTCATAAAATAAAAAGGCCGGAATCATCTGATATATCTGATCAGTTTATTCCCGCTGCTTCCTTAATCTGATAAGACCTCTGTCCAAGTCTCTTTTAATTTATTTTACTCCTCTGGTAATATAAAAGCAATCCTTTCATTTCGCATATTTTCCCGCATATTTTCACAACAGCTGCACATACTACAGCAGAAAGGAAGATGCACCATGGACAAAAATGAACAGAACGAAAAGAATGAAAAAAACATTCAAAAAAACTGCCACTCAGACTGCAGCAATTCCTATGATGACGGAAACATTCCAGTAATCGATGTTCCTCAGAATAGCAATGGCTCGGTTGAACCACTCCCCGAATCTACCAGACCCCGCAAGGATGGTCCTGGAGGCGACTGAGATACTCAATCGCACTTTGGTGAGTCAAATGGGCGTTTCTCAAAGGCCAAGCGGACATTGTTCACAGGCTAAGCGGGCGTTTCTCAAAGGTTAAGCGGGCGTTTCTCACAAGTAAAGCGGACATTGTTCACAGGCTAAACGGGCAAATTCTATTGTATACAAGATTTTGCCCGTCTTTTTAAGCCCTTTTTTGCCCCTTTCAGGCAGTTTTGACCTTCAAGAACGAGAAAATCCTCTAAAAAGCATGCAATAATGAAAGAGGTTGAATTTTTGCCCGCTCTATTCTTAAAAAAACACATGCAAATTTTCACTAGTAGGAATAATTGCCTGTTCTCTGGTTATGGAAGCAATGCCCCTCATGTTCCGCCGCCTGCAGCACACGATATGTAGCATGAAATACAACACAATATGCGGCACGAAATACAACACGAAATCCAACACGATATGCGGCACATAATGCAGCACAAAATACGGCGCGAAATACAACACGAAATACAACACAATATGCAGCACAAAATACGGCGCGAAATACAGCACAAAAGAAAAAGAGTACCGATTAATCAGTACTCTTAGCAGTGCGGATAACAGGACTTGAACCTGCACGGTCTCCCACTAGAACCTAAATCTAGCGCGTCTGCCAATTCCGCCATATCCGCAGGGCATTAATTAGTTTATCTCAAATGATATTTACTTGTCAATACCCAAAAGAAGAGCTGCTCACATCTGTCTGATTTCCCGACGATGCAGCAGCTCCCTACCTATTTATATCTTTTTTCCTTTGGTTAATTTCTATAAGCCATATCTTGCTTTAAGATTAGCAAATTCCTGGCTGTTTGCAAAACCAGACATAACACCATTTCGGTCGTTTTTGCCTGTTTTTAACTGATTCATCCAGTCATCATATCCTGCTTTATCCGGCTCACGGTCAAAGAATGTATGATAAAGAATCGTTACATACTCATCATTTGTGGTATTTTTATTTGCAAACTCCTGGGAGTTAAAGAAACCAGTTGTTGCAGCTCCGTCAATGGTATATCTGCCTTCTGAAATTTCTTTACACCAGTACTCCAAACCATCTGCATCATAGCTTCTGCCAAGAGCCTTTGTATAACATCTTGCCATAAAGGATGTCAGACCATAATTTCTATCTCTGAACTGACTGGAGCCGAAGCTTCCGGTATTGATTCCATAATTGCTGCAGATTCCTGCGAACTCTGTTGAATTGATAAATCCGCTGCATACATATTCACGGCTCATACCATTATTCAATTTGTCAACCCAGTCATTTTTTCCAGCCGCATCTGATGCACGGTCCATAAATACAACATACATCATTTCAACAAAATCTTCATTGGAAGTATTTTTATTCTTATATTCATCGCTGAATACAAAGCCGGATGCTACATCAGCACCACTTGCCTGTCCAAGCGCAAGCTTGGTAGCCCAGTCTGACAAGCCTTCTGCCTCTGACTGTCTTCCAAGACACTTGTTATAGAGACGATTTACAAAGTTTGTGACAGGTGTTACGATTCTGGCATCTCCATATTCATCCACATGAATTGGAACCGATGTAGAGCCCTTTCCATTTTTAAGAGATGCCGTAATTGTTACATCTCCCACCGCATTGGGCCATGGAAAGACATTATGGTTATTATCCAGTTCCATAATCTCACAAATATTGTCATTGCTTGAGGTCCATTCAATTGAAGTACTGATGGTGGTATTTTCAGGATTAAAATGAATTGTCAAATCCGTATCCTTACCCTGGGTAATTACCATACTGTTCAATGGGATATCCACATCAGTGATATGAAGTACTGTAGATGTTTTGCTGCTCTCAACAGTAGTCCAGCCTGAACCGTTCCAGTTCTCAACATAGACACTGACTGTATAATCTCCGGATGGAATTTCATAGGAAACTGTGTCAAAATGAAGCGTCCAGTTATAAATTCCCGTTTCTCCGCAGCTATGGCTTGCATAAGCACGTAAATCTCCGTCTGCGTCTGCAATTGCAACGTAAACCCTCTGATTGGCATTACCATTTGTATCAATCAGACAATCAATATAAACAGTCTCTCCATACTTGATATACATGTTTTCGCTGGATTTGGAAATCTGAATGGCACTGTCCTCTTCCTCGCTCATCATGCCCTCCTGGTCCTTAGCCTTTTTGCACTCTTCTTCCATGCATGGCACATCTGTGCTTTCCTCTTTTGTAACTTCTTCCTTCAGCTCTTCTTCCTGGGTCCCCTCTGTCTCCTGAAGCTCTGACGAAGGCAATTCAGTCATCTGTCCCTCCACTGGTACCGGTAACTGATATTCGCCCATTTCTGCAGCATTCACATTAAGACTGAATGCCATTGCGCCCACTAAAGCAAGCGCGATTACTTTCATTGATTTCTTCATTTCTTCCTCCTTATACATAAGAATTCATTTTTTCCATATAAGTTTATCATGCTAACGTTTCACAGTAAACGGGTGTCTTGCATTTTGTTTGTGTAAAAATATACAAAAAAGTTGACCATTTATAGTCAACTTTTCCAATGCATATACTTTTTTATACAGTGCGTATCGTTTTCATACCGCACCCAAGAACAGTTCTATTTCCCAATCTTACTGATAATATCCTTATTAATTTTCCACATAAAGAAGGCGGAAACCAGCACTGACATAATCTCTGCCAGAGGGAATGCACACCATACGTACTCCAGACCGATCCTTGAAAAAAGATAGGCTGCCGGGAGCAGCACCACCAGCTGACGCAGCACTGAAACAATCAGACTGTATACGCCATTGCCAAGAGCCTGAAAAACGGTACCAACGATAATACAGAAGCCGGCAAAAATGTAACTGATGCTGATAATGCGAAGCGCCGGCACTCCAATAGCAATCATCTGCTCAGAGGCTGAGAATATTTGAAGAAGCTGCTTTGGGAATACCTGCATGATAATCAGACAGAAAATCATAATACCCATGGCATATCCAATGCTCAGCTTGATTGTCTTAATCATTCGCTCTCTCTTAGCAGCGCCATAATTGAACGCTACAATTGGAACCATTCCGTTATTCAGACCAAAGACAGGCATAAATGCAAAGCTCTGCAGTTTAAAATAAACACCAAATACAGCCGTGGCTGTAGAAGAAAAGCCAATCAGAATACGATTCATTCCATAAACCATGACGGAACCGATGGCCTGCATGATTGTAGATGGGATACCAATGGAAATAATTTTGCCAATCATTTTTCCGTTCGGCCTGAAGCCCTTAAAGGAAATATGCACCTCATGGTTATATTTCAGATTAAAAGCAACTGCCATAATTGCTGCAACAATCTGACCAATTACTGTAGCAATGGCAGCTCCTGCCACTTCCAGTCTCGGCAGACCAAAAAGACCAAAAATCAGAATCGGATCTAATATAATATTGATGATAGCTCCTGTTCCCTGGGTAATCATGGTATAAAAGGTCTTTCCGGTGGATTGCAGAATTCTCTCACTCATCATCTGAACAAAGCATCCAAGGGAGCAGACACAGACAATCGTTAAATAGGTAGAACCATATCCGAAAATTTCTGTATCCTTTGTCTGGCTTGCATAGAAAGGTGCTGTGACGAAAATTCCCACCAGCACAAAGATTATGTAGCTGATAACAGCCAGAAAAATTCCATTCTCAGCTGCTTCATTTGCCTTCTGCTCATTTTTTTCCCCAAGTGATTTGGATAATATGGCATTTACACCAACGCATGCTCCTGACGAAACTGCAATCACAAGGGACTGGATTGGGAATGCCAAAGACACTGCTGTCAGTGCGTTCTCACTGATTTGTGCAACAAACACACTGTCCACAATATTATATAGTGCCTGAACCAGCATGGAAATCATCATAGGCAGGGACATTGTCACCAGCAATTTATTAACTGGCATAACACCCATTTTATTTTCCGCAACTGGTGCTTTTTCATTTTTTACTGCTTCCATAGCTTCTCCTTTACAATTTATGAATTAAAATTTCCTATTTACTATATGAATGTAACCTTATGGGCAAACAAAAAGACAACCATCAATGACTGACAATTGTCTTTTTCGTGAGCCACCGGGGACTCGAACCCCGGACAACTTGATTAAAAGTCAAGTGCTCTAC
>CAZUCI010000014.1:34659-47214 GCA_964619485.1 uncultured Lachnospiraceae bacterium | reverse complement strand
CCGGCTCCGGCGGACTCACTTTGGCTAATCATCTTGACATTCCGTTCAATCAGGAAGTTGTTGCAGTATCAACAGCTCTGAATTATTATGCCCCACAGACGGATGTCGCAATTGAGCTTGGTGGCGAAGATGCTAAGATTATTTATTTTGAAGGTGGAAATGTTGAGCAGCGTATGAATGGTATCTGTGCCGGTGGTACAGGTTCCTTTATCGACCAGATGGCCTCTCTGCTGCAGACAGATGCTTCCGGCCTAAACGAATATGCCAAGGGCTACCAGTCTCTTTACACCATTGCCGCCCGCTGCGGCGTTTTTGCCAAAACTGATATTCAGCCACTGATCAACGAAGGGGCAACCAAGGAAGACCTCTCCGCTTCTATTTTCCAGGCTGTAGTGAATCAGACCATTTCCGGTCTTGCCTGCGGTAAGCCAATTCGCGGACACGTTGCTTTCTTAGGTGGTCCACTCCACTTTTTATCAGAGCTAAAGGGTGCTTTTATCCGTACCTTAAAATTAGATGACGAGCATATTATCGCTCCAGAGCACTCACACCTTTTTGCTGCAGTCGGTTCTGCATTAAACGCAAAGGATGAGGTTTCCGTTTCTCTGTCTGAGATGACAGACAAGCTTGCCGGGGGCATTAAAATGGAATTCGAGGTTGAGCGTCTTGACCCTCTGTTCGCCACCCGCACTGAATATGAATTATTCCAGACCAGACACTGCTTTGCAAAGGTACGCACAGGAGAACTGGCGGATTACAGGGGAAACTGCTATCTTGGAATAGATGCAGGAAGCACCACCACCAAGGTTGCTTTAATCGGTGAGGACGGCTCTCTGTTATATTCCTTCTACAGCAACAACAACGGAAGTCCGCTTCGCACCTCCATCAGTGCCATTTTAGATATTTATGATAAGCTGCCAGAAGGTGCCAAAATTGTCCATTCCTGCTCCACCGGATATGGTGAGGCATTGATGAAAGCTGCCTTCTTATTAGATGAGGGAGAGGTTGAGACCGTTTCCCACTATTATGCTGCCGCTTTCTTTTCTCCAGATGTGGACTGCATCCTGGATATCGGCGGTCAGGATATGAAATGTATCAAAATCAAAAACCATACCGTTGACAGTGTTCAGCTAAATGAAGCCTGCTCCTCCGGATGTGGTTCCTTTATTGAGACCTTTGCCCACTCTCTGAATTTCTCTGTTCAGGATTTCGCCAAAGAAGCTTTATTTGCTGCTCATCCAATTGACCTGGGAACGCGCTGCACGGTATTTATGAATTCCAAAGTTAAACAGGCGCAGAAGGAGGGCGCAAGTGTCGCTGATATTTCTGCCGGCCTTGCCTATTCTGTTATCAAAAATGCCCTGTTCAAGGTTATTAAGGTTTCTGATGCCTCCGAGCTGGGTAAAAAGATTGTTGTCCAGGGTGGAACCTTCTACAATGATGCTGTCTTACGAAGCTTTGAAAAAATTGCAGGCTGTGAGGCTGTCCGCCCTGATATCGCCGGTATCATGGGCGCTTTCGGTGCTGCCTTAATTGCCAAAGAAAGATATCACGAAAAGCTGAATCAGTTTAATCTCACTGAAGCATGCGACGATGAATTTACAGAGACCACCATGCTTCCAATCGAGAAGATTAGAACCCTGGAATTCACCACACGTATGGCCAAATGTAAGGGATGTACCAACAACTGTCGTCTGACCATCAACCAGTTTACCGGTGGCAGACAGTTCATCTCCGGAAACCGCTGCGAGCGTGGTATCGGCAAAGAGAAAAATGCCAACCATCTGCCAAACCTGTTTGAATACAAAAACCAGCGTATCTTTGGCTATGAGCCTTTAGCTGCGGATGAGGCAGTCCGCGGTCAGGTTGGTATTCCAAGAGTTTTAAATATGTATGAAAACTACCCATTCTGGTTTACCTTTTTTACCCAGTTAAAGTATCAGGTAGTACTCTCTCCTTCATCCACTCATAAGATTTATGAGCTGGGTATTGAGTCTATCCCAAGTGAATCAGAATGCTATCCTGCCAAATTGGCACACGGTCATGTGACCTGGTTAATTCGTCAGGGCTTGAAATATATTTTCTATCCTGCTCTTTTCTATGAAAGAGATGAGGTTTCCGGTGCAACCAATCACTACAACTGCCCAATCGTTACCTCATACTCAGAGAATATCAAAAATAATGTGGATGAGCTGAGCACCGATGATATTCGTTTCCAGAATCCATTTATGAACTTCCGTGACCTTGACATCATCACCTCTACTCTGGTAAAGGAATTCCCTGATATTCCGGAATCAGAAGTTCGTGCCGCAGCTTCCGCTGCCTGGGACGAGCTCGAAGCTGCAAGAGATGATATGCGTAAAAAGGGCGAAGAGACCCTTCAATATCTGAAAGAGACCGGTCACCGCGGCATCGTTTTAGCCGGACGTCCTTACCACATTGACCCGGAAATCAACCATGGTATTCCAGAGCTGATTAACTCCTACAATATTGCAGTTTTGACGGAGGATTCCATCTCCCATCTTGGAACACCGGAGCGTCCTCTGATTGTATCTGACCAGTGGATGTACCACTCCAGATTATATGCTGCAGCAAGCTTTGTACGAACCACAGATAATCTGGATATGATTCAGTTAAATTCCTTTGGCTGTGGTCTTGATGCTGTTACCACCGACCAGGTAAATGATATCCTTTCCGGCTCAGGCAAGATTTACACCTGCTTGAAGATTGACGAGGTTAACAACCTGGGCGCCGCCCGTATTCGTGTCCGTTCCCTGATTGCTGCCCTTCATGTTAAAGAGCAAAAAGAAGAAAAAAGAAAAATAAACTCCACAGCCATGGAGCGTGTTATTTTTACCGAGGATATGAGAAAAGACTATACCATTCTCTGTCCACAGATGTCACCAATTCACTTCGACGTTATGCAGCCGGCCTTTGCCGCCTGTGGATATAACTTCGAGGTCATTCCTGAAAACAACCGTCACGCAGTTGATACTGGTTTAAAGTATGTAAATAACGATGCCTGCTATCCTTCTCTGATTGTTGTTGGCCAGATTATGAATGCACTGAATTCAGGCCGCTATAACCTAAATAAAACAGCTGTTATCATCACCCAGACCGGTGGTGGCTGTCGTGCGACCAACTATATTGGCTTTATCCGTCGTGCACTTGCCAAAGCCGGCATGGATCAGATTCCTGTTATTTCCTTAAATATGGCAAATATTGAATCGAATCCCGGCTTCAAACTGGATGCAAACATGCTGTTACGTGCGCTCTACTCCTGTACCTTCGGCGATTTGTTCATGCGCTGTCTCTACCGCATGCGTCCTTATGAAAAAGAAAAAGGTGCTGCCAATGCAGTTCATGCAAAATGGCTGAAACAGTGTCAGGATTTTGTCTCTGCAAAGCATATGTCATTCTTTACTTTCTCAAAAATGTGCCGTCAGATTGTTAAAGATTTTGATAATATCCCTACACTAGATATTAAGAAGCCCCGTGTTGGTATCGTCGGTGAGATTCTTGTAAAATTCCTGCCTGAAGCAAACAATCATTTAGCTGAGCTTCTTGAATCAGAAGGTGCTGAAGCTGTATGCCCCGACTTAATCGACTTTATGATGTACTGCTTCTACAATCAGATTTATAAGGCTGATCACCTGGGTATGTCCAAAAAGGCCGGTCGTGTAAGCAGGATGGGAATCTGGGCTGTGAATCGTTTCCGTGCTCCGGCTGCCAGGGCCTTGAAAAAGAGTAAACACTTTGATCCACCTGCTAACATCTATGATCTTGTAAAATATGCACAGACAATTGTCAGCATCGGTAATCAGACTGGAGAAGGCTGGTTTTTGACAGGCGAAATGTTAGAGCTGATTCACAGTGGCACCCCAAATATCGTATGTACTCAGCCATTTGGCTGTCTGCCAAACCACGTTGTTGGTAAAGGTGTTATCAAGGAGCTTCGCAAGCAATATCCATCCAGCAATGTGGTGGCTATTGACTACGATCCTGGTGCCAGCGAAGTAAATCAGCTGAACCGAATCAAGCTGATGCTCTCCACTGCTTTTAAAAATTTGGATAAGGAATAGTATATATAAAAATATGGGCGCTGAGAGAAATTTATCCTCACAGCGCCCTATTATTTTGAAAATTCTTTTTATCATTTTAGATATTATCGTTTTTCCTTACTTTTGTTTTTCAAGCTGTTCTCTTAGTCTTTTACATTCTTCTTCAAAATGTTTTCGTTCTTCTTCCCAAGAGCTTTTTTCTACCTGCAGCTTTTTCATTTCCTGTTCTATCGCAATATTTTGTTTTTCTAATTCGTCAATTCGAATGCGATATTTGTCTAAAGGGAGTTCAATTGCTCCGTCTAATAATGGTCTCATATCACTATTCCCTCCTAACTCATCATAATGCTTATAAATATGCTCATACAAAATACCGGTCAATTCATAAAGCTGTCTTGCATCATCTTCTGTAATATTTCCAACCTGCAAATTTGCTTTGATACTAGCAAGTATATCATTCTGAATCAGTTCCTGCAACATTTTAAAATGTTTTTCCGTTGGTGATTTTTCGATAATTTTTCGGAGTTTCAAAAGTTGAAATGGAATAAGAAGTATCATTTTCCTTCAATTTAACTCCTGGATTTCATGTTCCTGATAAACAAAATTTTTAACCTCATAGTTAAATGTGCCTTGTGTTCCAAAATCCAGTGTCAATGTACTTGTTGGCGGTACCGATACATTAGAATCCAGGTATATGATTATAGGTTCAGGAAATCGTAGTATTGCACTTTCATCACGATTATTTATTGCATAATGAAAGCCGTATTCAAAAGCCCTGAAAATGATGTCTCCATCAACATTTATTTGTGCTTCTAAATGATAGGAAACTCCCTGAATAATCAGGAATACATCCGCGAGTTTCTTATTTAAAACTGCGCCTATGTACTCTTTGTTTGGGAAAATCACTTCACAGTCCTGCGAATAATTTGTCCCAAACAGCCCGTTAATCAAGCCAATAATAGCCATGTTTGATAAGTTGAAAATTCGTTTAAAGATACGATCGTAGATTTGATAGATTTGTTCATTCATAGATTTGTCCTTTCAGATTTGATTGTTTTAAAGGGAAGTGTTCGACCAGAACGGTCTAATAAGCTAGATAATTGATAAAAATACTTTCATGAATATTATAAATGATATATCAAAGAAATGGAATAGTAAAATATTTTTCAAAATATCATCCCGCAATAAATCATTCATAAAAAAAGAGCCACTCAAATTCTCCGATTATAAATCTTCAAATTTGAACGACTCTTTTCATTTATAACTCTATATTGTTTATTTTGTTCTTCTATGGAAAAGCTTGTAACCTAAACTACTTATCCTTCAATCGCAATATATTTGCGCTCTGGAATTTCTTCTTTTGCTTCAATTTTTGGAATAACTACCTGAAGCACACCATTTTCAAATTTTGCCTTAATGTCTTCCTGCGTTATCTGGTCTCCTACATAGAAGCTTCTCTTGCATTTTCCATAAAAACGCTCTTTACGGATATACTTTCCATCTTCCTGATCCTTATCCTCTTTGGTTTCACTGTGTTCAGCATTAATGGTCAGGTAACCGTCCTTCAGCTCTGCCTGAATTTCTTCTTTTTGATATCCCGGAAGCTCCAGATCAAGCTGATATCTGTCATCAAATTCCTGAACATCCGTATTCATACTGCTGACTGCCGCTTTTGCCCCGGTCTTTGAAAAGCCGAATGGAATATCGAACATATTATCAAACATATCATCTACAAAATTGTTTTCAAAAATACTTGGTACTAACATAATAATCTCTCCTTTTCAATCGCAAGAGGATCTTTCACAGTCTGTGACTTCCTGTTGCATACACTATTATAATTTGCAAAACGTATTAAATTATGCAATTGCAATTTTGGTTTCCAGTTTCTTTGTTCCTTCTTTTGGAATTCTGATTTTCAAAACTCCATGCTTATAGCTTGCCTGAAGATCATCCTGACCAATCTGGCTTCCCACGTAGAAGGTTCTCTCATAATCACCGAAGTAACATTCTCTTCGCAAATACTTTCCGTGGTTCTTTTCCTTTTCCTGATTCATGGAAGCAGCGATATGCAGATAACCCTTGTCGACGTAGGCCTTAATGTCTTCTCTGTGGCATCCAGGTAGATCAATCTCAAGAAGGTATGCGTCTTTCTTTTCTCTGATATCACTCTTCATAGGATAATGTTTTACTGACATCATATTGACTCCTCCTTTTTCTGTTTCCAGAACCTCTTTCGTTCTGATGACTATGTTATAGTCCTTATTGTTAGCACTGTCAAGAGGTGAGTGCTAATAAAAGTATAAACTATTTATTAAATGCAGCTAAACACTTGGATTATAAGGAGGCTTCATCTTATTAAAAACCAATTTTTCATATCATTATTGAAACAAATTTAAAAATTTCTGCCAGAAATTAAGTTTCTGATTACTGGTTTCTTCGTCAACTACGAGCGTATCTTTTTCAATTGCTTCTGTTTTTATCACAAACTGTACAGATTCTACAGCTGTGTTTTTCTCAGAAGCAAACGATACTGTGTCTGTTTCATCTCCTGAGATCGAAGCAATCATTTCATCAATAGAATCCTCGACTTGTGTATCCATATTAGATGTCTTCTCATAAAATTCGCTGGTACCATTGCTAAGCTCAGATGTGCCATCACATAGAGATACAATTCCATTATATAAATCTGCTGTTCCATCCTTTAATGTACTAGATCCTGCAAGAAGCTCCTTGCTTCCTGATGCAAGTGTACTCATCCCGTCAACCAATTGTGAATAACTTGCCACAATTGTTGCTACACCAGATGTATAATCATCATTTCCCTGATTTAACACCTTATAGTTCGTTACCAGCTGGTCTATTCCAGATTTTAAGCTACTCATATTAACACTTAAGGAAGACAGAGAATTTACCAACGATACAATAGCAGTATCAAATGTTTCATAATTTGTCTTCAATTCATTCAGTCCAGTCACCAGTGAATCCACTCCTGATGATACAGTATCCAGATAAGTCTCCGTTCCACCTATTGCAGCATTATTTCCTGTCAGTAATGTTACGATATGGTCAACGCATTCACCATTGCAGTTTTAGGGTCTTTTTCTGTCTTTCTACATTCTGTAAAACGGTGAAGCAAAAACACCGAATAATCCAGCGAAACAGCCAACTGCAAAATATTACCTGCTGCATTTGTTACAAAAGATATTTCTCCAAACATTAAGTTGGAACCAGCATTAATGATAACCGCGATTCCAAGTCCTGCCATGATGATGATCGGATCCATCCAGGAAGTGGTCGTTAATATCAATATAAAGATAACAAACGCAATGGCAATCATTGCAATTTTAGACACCTCTTTTACCGTCGACTGCGTCGCTGTTGCTGTTGATACTGCACTACCAGTCATTGCATTATCATCACCAATCAGATCTCTAATGGCATTGATTGCATCAATTCTTTTATCCTCTTCGACAGTAACAGAAAAAAGTGCATTTCCATCTTTATAGTAGTTTTCTACTGTATCTGTATCCATAGTCTCTAATGGCTGTTCCACTGATACCGCATCATCTAACCACATTACCTCCGACACGCCATCGATTGCTTCCATTTCTTCCTTATACTCCAACGCTTCTGGTATGGTGACATCTTCTACCATGACTCTAGCATTGGGTATGCCGCTTCCAAATTCTTCATTCATGAGATCAAGTGCTACCGTAGATGCACTATCCTCAGGCAAATAATCATTCATGTCATAATCGACTGAAATAAACTGTTTGCATCCAGTGCAAAAAATAAATACTGCTATAAACACTGTTATGATCAATTTTGGATGATTCACAACTGCTTGATAAAACCTTTTCATATTTCATTTTCTCCTGCTTCATTTCATAAACAGCCTCTAAGTTTATAACTGCCTCTGTCATCAGTCAGCTGCATTTTAAGAAATTTTTTCTCTTCATTCTACGGACAAACCTACTGCTGTTGTGTAAATACGGACAAATCACACCTATTTGATGGGCAAATATCGGTCTTATCTTCTTGTATTTATGATGGTCAGTTGTATAATAAAATAAGCAACAATTTGACTATATAAGGAGTTGAACTTATGACGCATGAAGAAACCTCACTTCGAACCAGAAGATTACTATGTAACTCATTAAAAGAATTAATGAAGCACAAGTCATTCTCTAAAATCACGGTAAGTGAATTGATTCGTGATTGTAACATAAATCGCAAAACCTTTTACTATCATTTTGAAGATATCTATGCACTATTAAAATGGATGTTAGAACAGGAAGCGATTGAGGTCGTTGCACAATTTGATTTATTAATTGATTACCGGGATGCTTTTGATTTTGTGATCGAATATGTAAAAAGCAATTCCTACTTTTTAAACTGCATTTACGATTCGGTTGGTAGAGATGAGTTAAAACGATTCTTTTATCAGGATTTTATTGGACTTGTGGAAAAAATGATACGAAACACCGAAAAAAAATGGGAACCACCATTTCTGATGATTTCCGTTCTTTTCTATGCGATCTATATACAGAAGGGATTGCTGGCATGCTGATAACGCTTTTTCAACAACCAGACCGTTATTCACGCGTTGACTTAATTGATTATTTTTCAGTTGTAGTTCACAATTCTATTCCTGCAGTAATTTCTGTGGCCAAGTAAATTATTACATAATGTAAATTATCCTCACCCTGGAAGATAATTGTATCGTTCTTAATATCCTTTGCTTTTAACTTTCCCTCTTTTACCATTTGCTGCTTTTCTGCTCTTATTCTCTCAAGCAGCACCGAGGCTGGTTCATCATTGGGATCCTGAGGAACAAGTTTTCCACGTATAGCCAGATCAAGAATCTTTTGTCTCAATGCATTTGTATTCATCTTACAATCGCCCCTTCTGTTCCATTTCCAATATACGTTTATCAAAGTCAGATACATATTCCTTATCTCTGACCAGCCGATATTTTTCAAATTCTTTATTTCATCTTCTGCAAGATAATTCTTTGCGATAGAAACATCACTTTTACGAATAGCACCATCTGGTGCATTCTTCCATGTAGTCAATCCCATGTTTTCTTTTTCACTATTTGCCCTCTCATACACAATTTCCGCCGCCGTATGATTTGTTGTTGCATAATGCAATTTGTTTTGAACTGTCGCAAAAAAGTTAATATTCTCAGGATTTTTTAATCGTTCATCATTCATAGCAAATCCCTTGATTAAATATTCTTTTAAAACCTGAGTTGTGAAAATACGAAACATTGTAGCCTGTCTACTGTTCACTCTATATCCTACAGATAGAATTGCATCAAGATTATAAAATTTCGTGTTATATGTTTTCCCATCTGCTGCAGTATGTGCAATTTTTGCACATACTGAATTTTCATCCAGCTCGCCCTCCGCAAAAACATTCTTTAAATGCTTTGAAATAACCGTTCTATCAACATCAAATAATTCCGCAATTCTGCTCTGTTGCATCCACAAAGTTTCGTCTTGAACCAGTATCTCAGCATTTACCGAACCATCAGGCTTGTTGTACATTATGATATCAGAAAGTGAATTTGTCATTTTATTTTTCATCTTATTCCTCCAAATTAATCTCTCTTGGTAACAAATCATTTCTTTTTAGAAGCCGAATTCTATTTGCATGAGTATTATCATACTCTGGTTCTGAAATACCATCATAGGCAAGCATATATTCTACAATATGTTCTGCGAGCATTCCCATTTTTATAAAACACGTATTCGTATCTGTATATAAATACTGCTCTGCCAATTCCCCTGTTTTGGCAAGCTCGTCCCACTTATTTTTCAAGAAATCAAAATTACTCATTGCAGCGCCCCCTTCTCATAATTCTTTATTATCGGAAGTTGAAAATAAAAAGGAATTAAGTTGCATATATAGAAATTATTATAGCATCTCCTTTTTTACAATTAAATGTGCGATTCATTGGAATATGTCAATCTTAAAAATCGTAAAGTAAAAAAATAAACCCCACCGCCAGTCGGTGAGGTTTTCATCATCTTACAAAATATCCTTTTATTCACATCTGCACTTTTCCAATTGATACATCATATAGTCCAGCAAATCTATCTTTTTCTGACTTTGGTGAAGTTCCTCCAAAAGTCTCTCTCTGTAAGCCTTCATAATTCTTTCCTGACCAGCTTTATCCTTGTTTTCAACGCAGGCAAGAAAACTTTCAATAATTTCGTCTTCACATCCGAAATCCTTCATATTTTGTATTATTGTATTTCTACATGTATAATCCATACATTCCCCGTCTTTACCCTTCTATTAATCTTTCCTTACATCCATGTCCAGAAACTGACTGACACCAGACCGGAATCTCCTTAATCCATCCTCCAAAACAGTACTTGCACAGGCCACATTCCATCGGAGAAATTTCTTTCCAGCTGCCCCGTACTCACTTCCCTCCGTCAGGTACAGTCCTGTTGTCCGTCTGATTTCTTTTGCCAGTAAATCCGTATTGTCCGTTATTTTACTGCAATCAAGCCAAAGCAGATACGTTGCATCCAGTGACACCACTGAAATATCCGGAAATTCATGGTCCAGAAACTGTTTCACCAGCTCTTTGTTTTTTTGCAGATAAGCACGAAGCTCAAGGAGCCAGCTCTCTCCCTGCTCAAACGCAGCAATAGCTGCAGGCACCGCAAAGGAATTAGGCTCTGCAACCTCATCTGTATTGAGCGCTCTATAAACCTTATGACGCAGCTCCTTATTGGGTACAACGGCTGCAGCAGTCTGCAGACCTGCCAGATTAAATGTTTTTGTAGGTGCTACACAGGTTATGCTGTTATTTCGACATGCTTTGGACACGGAGGCAAAGGGCGTGTACTCTTTTCCCGGTGCCGTCAAATCACAGTGTATTTCATCTGAAACAACAACCACATGATACCTTTCGCATAATGTCCCAATCCTTTCCAGCGTTTCTCTGTCCCAGATTTTTCCGACAGGATTATGCGGGTTGCACAGAATCATAAGCGTCGTCTGTGGATTGGAAAGCTTCTCCTCCAGATCAGAAAAATCGATGGAATAAACCCCGTTCTCATAGGAAAGAGGACTCTCAAGTACATTTCTTCCATTATTTAAAATACTGTTAAAAAAGATATTATAAACAGGTGTCTGAATCAGTACATTTTCTCCAGGTGTGGTCAATTTTCTAACCACACTGGAAAGAATAGGCACTACCCCTGTGGCAAAAATCATCCACTCCTTCTCCATGTGGAACTGGTGCCTTTTCTCCCACCAGTTCTGATAGGCCTGATTCCATGTGTCCGGCACAATATTGTACCCGAAAATTCCATGAGCCACTCTCTGCTCCAGTGCTCTTCGAATCTCCGGTGCTGTCTCAAAATCCATATCGGCCACCCACATTGGGAGCTCTGATTCTTCCACATCCCATTTTAATGAATTGGTATTTCTTCGATTGGTAACAGCATCAAAATTGTACATATTCTTTCCTCCAAGTCATTTAGCATTCGCTTTTTTTCTGAATAATCTCTGTATCCTCCGGATTTACATCCTCGTTGTCAAAAATGATTTCTCCAATCGTATTGGCACGGATGATACCGGAAACAGGATTTTTCACACTGTCAATATGACTGTCTATCTGTGCATTCACTGTGGCATATTCAAACGCCAGGTTTGTATTTAACAGCTTGCAGTTTTCCATAACAAGATTGTCCATGTAACACATTCCCTGCTCACTTTCGATGGTGCAATTAACCAGCTTCACATTTTTGGAGTTCCATCCAAGATATTCTCCTGAGATAAAGGAATCATAAATAGTTACATTTTCACAGTTCCAGATGCAGTCTTTGGACAGCATTTTTGCATTGCGGATTGTCAGGTTTTTGACTCCATCAAAGGAATAATTACCCACCAGCGTAAATCCATCAATTTCCATATCAGAGCATCCCATTGCAAAATAGTCACCTTTTGCAGTCACATTTTTCAGTTTTACGTTTTTACAATTCCAGAGTGTTTCTGCTGCATCCGGAATCGTGACATTCTCAAGGGAAATACGGTTGCATCTGCGAAATCCCTTTGGTGCATTATAGGTAACATTTAAAAGCTCTATATCATCAGTATACCATATTCCTGCTCTGGCCATCTCAAACATGGTGGAGTCTGTCACTTTTACATTTTTACAGTACCAGAACGGATACTTCCACTGAAACATGCTGTGCTCCACTTCCAGATTACTGCTTTCCTTTAGCGGAGATTCTCCCTCTCCAAATGTGCAATAGGAAATTTTGGCATCTCTTGTCTGAAACAGGGAACGCTCCCCGGTAAATTTCTGTTCTATATAGGTTTTCATTTTCTCTTTTCCTCCAGTGCTTTTCTAAATTTACTTTTTTATTCTAGCACTCATCCTTTTAGATAGCCAATGCCTATATCAAATACGTTCTCATGCTTGACAGGCATAGCATGTAAAAATATAATTAACCATAATGAAACT
>CAZUCI010000014.1:0-34559 GCA_964619485.1 uncultured Lachnospiraceae bacterium | reverse complement strand
CTTGGTCCACCCAAATCACAATCAGACTGTAAAAGTGCACAAGGAGATTTATCATGGAATTACGCGTATTAAACTATTTTTTATCTGTTGCAAGAGAGCAGAATTTTTCTGCCGCTGCAAAGTCCCTCCATCTATCTCAGCCCACCTTATCCAGACAGATCAAGGATTTGGAGGACGAACTTGGAAAGCAGCTGCTGATTCGCGGAAATCGTAAAGTACTCTTGACTGAGGAAGGGATGCTTCTGCGTAAACGTGCAGAGGAAATCTTGAATCTGGTAGAAAAAACCGAAAAGGAAATTCTTGTTTCAGACGAAACAGTTTCCGGCGATATCTATATAGGAAGTGGTGAATCCGAAGGGGTCCGCTTACTGGTGCGTGCCGCAAAGCAGCTTTGTTGTAAGTACCCTAATGTTCATATTCACATTGTAAGTGGCGATTCTCTTGATTTGCTGGATCGCCTCGACAAAGGTCTTTTTGATTTTGCTGTCGTGTGGGACCCCACCGATGTGTCTGATTACGAATCCCTGCTGATTCCATATACAGATACCGTCAGTCTCCTGATGCCATCTGACTGTGAGCTTGCCCAAAGGGAGTCTGTCGCTTTAAGCGATCTGGCTGATTATCCTCTGATCGTTTCCAGGCACCAGATGGAAAATGACATGTTAAAAAACTACCATAAATATACCGGACGAAATTTGAATATCGTCGCCACATATAACCTGATGTTCAATGCATCCATAATGGTTGAGGAGGGGCTAGGCTACGCAATTGGCTTTGACCATATTATAGATACAACAGGCACCAGAAATTTGGTTTCAAGGCCAATTAAATTTGCACAGTCTCCACGTATGCACCTGATCTGGAAAAAATATCAGATGTTTACAAAGGCATCCAATTTATTTTTGCAGGAATTACAGGCAATGCTGCGTATTATTTAAAGCATTTTTTCTCTGAAACTCCTGAAAAATCTGTAAATATTCCTCTTCAAAGATGCTGTCCTTTCTCCATACAAAGGTAAATTGATGAGTATGTACAAAATCCTTAAGCTTCACCTCAAACAGCTCTCCCTTTGCCAGTTCTTCCCGCACAGCAGGCTCATAGAGGAAGCTGATTCCCCTCTGCGTCTTCAAGATTTCTTTGATGATCTTTAAGCTGTTTATTTCATGAACGCAGGAGAAATCTGCGACAGCATAATTTCTCTCCGAGAGTCCTTTTTCCAGTATTTCACGGCTTCCAGAGCCAATTTCACGCACCAGAAGCTCTTCTTTAAACAGCTCCTCCATTTCGTATTCCTTCTTTTTTTGCAATTCTCTTTTTCCTGAAACACAAATAAACCGTTCCTTTGAAAAGACACGGTATCCATACTCCTCCTTAGGAAAATACCCTTCCACAAAAGCAAAATCCAGTCTGCCCTCTGTCAACATTTTCAGAAGCTCGTTTGTGTTATCTACCTCCACCTTTAACTCCAGCTTTTTCTGCTCCGCGAAAAAATTACAGAGGATTTCATCGATAACAAATTCTCCAATGGTTTTGGTTGCTCCAATATGAAGCTTCCTGTGCTCAGCCTCTATTGTATGAAGCTGCTCACTTAGATACTGCTCATCATGAACCATGGTCTGCATGGCGCGCTTCAGCATTTCTCCCTGCTTTGTTAACAGAAGCTGCCTTCCATGGTATTCAAACAGCTTCACATGGTAATACGCTTCCAGCTGCTTCATCTGAACGGAAATTGCCGGCTGGGTAATATGCAGCTCCTCGGCAGCCTTCGTATAATTCATTTTTCTGCATACACATAAAAAGGTTTCAATCCTCTGATCAAGCATTTTTGTACGCTTCTCCTTTTCATTTCTTACGCCGTTTTTTCATACTACAACGCTTTTTTTATACTGTCACTCTGTTTTTCATAAATATTAATCATAAATATTTTTTATCATTATATAAATATTTATCATTTTACTTTATCACAGTTTTACAGTATTATCCATATAGAACAAGAGATAATAAAAAGAAAAGAGGATTTCTTATGAAAACATTAAAAGAAAGCTACAAAGGTCTGCTATTATGCTTAGTCATCGCAGTTCCTTCCTGGTTACTTGGAAAGAAGTTTCCAATCATTGGCGGTCCAGTTATCGCAATTATTGCCGGCATGATTATCACACTCTTTATCAAAGACAAATCAAGGTTTGATGCAGGCATCAAATTTACTTCCAAAAAAATTTTACAGTGGGCTGTCATTCTGTTGGGCTTTGGTCTCAACCTGAATGTTATCCTGGAAACCGGCGCGCAGTCTTTACCCATTATTATTGCAACCATTTCCACCTCCCTGATTATTTCCTTTGTACTACACAAGGTAATGCACATTCCAAGTAAGATTTCCACCCTGGTTGGTGTTGGTTCTTCTATCTGTGGCGGCTCTGCAATTGCTGCAACAGCACCGGTAATTGATGCGGATGACGAGGAGGTTGCCCAGGCAATCAGTGTTATTTTCTTCTTCAACGTACTTGCTGCAATCATCTTCCCAAACTTCGGTGCACTGATTGGTTTCTCCCATGCAACCGGTGACGCCTTTGGTATTTTTGCCGGAACCGCAGTCAACGATACCTCTTCTGTAACAGCAGCAGCCTCCACCTGGGATTCCATGTGGAATCTGGGTGCACAAACACTGGATAAAGCAGTTACCGTAAAGCTTACCCGAACCCTGGCCATTATTCCCATCACCCTGGTATTGGCTTTTATCCGTACCAAAAAAGAGAAAAGCAGCAACGGTGGCTCCTTTGACATTAAGAAAATTTTTCCATTCTTTATTGTTTATTTTGTACTTGCTTCCGTCATTACAACCATTGCAACAAACTGTGGTGTAGACCCTTCTCTCTTCCATCCAATTAAAGAGCTCAGCAAATTTTTCATCATTCTTGCCATGGCTGCTATCGGAATCAATACAAATATTGTAAAACTGATTAAAACAGGTGGAAAACCAATCTTCATGGGACTCTGCTGCTGGATTGGCATTACAGGTGTCAGCCTGATTATGCAGCACCTTTTAGGCATCTGGTAAGAACAGCTTACCAGTGACCGCAAGTCGTTTGGTGGTTCCATCCTGTGCATAGTAGCAGGTAATCAACGTAATTTTGCTCTCTGCTTCAGAAGAATCTAAAATCCACGTATCCTCAGGTTCAATGATTTGAATATTTGTAACCTGATAAGAAAAGCTTTCTCCCGCCTGTGTAGACACCTCTATCAGGTCTCCAACTGCCACTTCATTTAAGCGGTTAAAGCTTCTGCCATATTTACGGCTGTTATGTCCCGCAACAACAAAGTTTCCAATCTGCCCCGGAGCCGTCGTCGGCTCCATGGTGCAGATTGAAACAGCCAGATGACCCTTGGAGGCCTCTTTTATAATTGGCTGTTTTAAATCAATAGATGCAATCGTTAAAACACCAACAATATCATAGCCCTCTACAGAACTTACCTGTAAACCATTTCCTGATACCTGCTGCTCCTCTGTCATATTCCTTGTCATTTCCACGGAAAGACTGTCCGTTTTTTCTCCTTTGTCCTCCATAGCCTCCCACTGACTCAGAAGCTTTTCCTGGGTTTTTTGCTGTCTTCCCTCATTCCAAAAGGGGTATGCTGCTACGCATACCCCCAAAAGTACAAGAATGGCTGAGACAATTTGCCATTTATTTTTCCACATGTTTCTTTCTACCCTTCTTGTAATAAACTGCTGCTCCTGCCACGATTAACAAACCGCCTGCCAGGAAGAAGCCTGTGCGCTGTTCTCTTCCTGTCTTTGGCAACGTTGTAACGGTTGAGCCCTGTCCATTTGCTCCACCATTCTGATTTCCATTATCACCGTTGTTCTGATTTCCCTGATCATTCTGATTGTCTGCCGGTTTATCCGTTGGCTTTTCCGTCGGCTGCTGGTCTGCCGGTTTATCCGTAGGTTTGTCTGATGGCTTATCCGTAGGTTTGTCTGTTGGTTCATCTGTCGGCTTATCTGTTGGTTCATCCGTTTTATTGATTCTTTCATTGACAATAAAGTTCTGCCTTGCTTCGCTTTCATCATCCTGATTATGTATTTTGGAAACGGCACCATTATCGTCTATCTGACAAATAAGCACAGTCTGTGCCGGAATATATTTCTCCGGAACACTGATCTGAACAATTTTCCATTTCCCTTCGTCTGTAAAAGAAAATGCTGCAGCACCATTGGCATCTGACACAGCAACCTCTTTTGCATTGGCCTCTGTAAATTCCGTCTCTGACACATCAAAAATTCCAACCTTAACGTCCTGAATTCCATTTCCGGCGTCATCCTTGATATTAATATGGAAAGCCTCTCTCTCATCCTGGAATACCAATCCGTTTGTCCCCATCATGGAAAGGTCTCCACGTGGTGGTGCAACAAAGGTCTGTTTCAAATTGGTTCCGGTTCCCATCAGATATCCATTAGGTGCTGCAATTTCCTCCACCTCATAGGTCTCTCCTGCAACCAGATCGGAAAAGATACATTGACCATTTGTTCCTGTCTCTGTTGTCGCAATAACCTGTCCTTCATATTTGAGTGCGAAGGCTGCCCTGGAAAGAACCTGTCCGTTGTCCTTGTTTTTCTTATTGACAGTGATACGGCTCTTGGCAATCGCATGTCCGCCGCCATAGCCATGAAGCGTATCTGCCTGTATATCCTCTCCCTCAAAGGAGCCATCTGTTATGAATCCAACCGCTGAAGCCTTGTTGGAAAAGCTGCTCTGTGTTGCCCCATCCTTCAGGGCTGCCAGATAGGAAATGATATAGGCTTTATTGCCCGCATCGGCAGGAAGTGTCAGAACAAGCTTGGTGCTTCCCACCGGCAGCCCCTCTGGATTACCTTCCTCCAGAAACGAAACAGTTCTTGTATAATCTGACTTTGCTACCGTCTTCTCCGTTTCGTGGAAGCTTCCATCGCTTCTAACCTCAGCTTCACTTAATTTCAGCGAGGCAAGATTCAGCTCCAGCCCGGGAGCCATGATATCCACAATGGTCTGTCCGCTCTTCCAAACTGCCTGCTGCTGATTCAAAGAGATCGTATACTTTACAACATCCTTTTCCCCGCTGTCTGAATATACCTTGGAAAGCTGTTTATTCTCTATATCCTTCGTAACCGTCATTTCCGGCACTGTAGTGCTGCTTCCTTTATGAAGCTTTGCTGTATTTTTCAGGGAAAAGCTTCCACTGTACTTTGCCAGAACAGCGCCCTGTGTATTGATTGTGCTATCATCCGAAAGGACGGTGTTGTATGTTACAACACACTTTTGTGACAGCTTATCCACTACCACCGTTCCTTCTGTTGACTTTAAATAGACAAGAAATTTTCCAGTTGCCTCGTTATAGGTAAAGTATTGCGCCTTGGATGAATCCTGATCAAGGGTTATCTGCGGTCCGTCTTCCACAGAAACCTTAACGTTTTCCATGTCAAGAGTTCCCGTCTCGATGGTATCCTCCACATAAACCTGGGAAAGATTATCCACACTGCTCTCATTGACTGTTATCCTCCAGGAAGCCTTACGATTTGTATAGTCGTAGGAAAGTGCCTCCTTATTTAACATCTTAATCTCCGGGGAGCAGGCTGCATTGGCGTTTGTCAGCGCAGTGCCACTTTCCATCAGGGATACCGAATTTCTTGCAATCCGGATATTTCCTTTGGAGGATGAAATATGGTTTTCATAGTAATCCGCTTCTCCTGCATCAAGAGAAGTCACAACATCAAATTCTATTTTGTGCCCATTGAGCAGATTTTCTCCCGGGTGACTTCCACTGTTATTAAAGGAAATCTCAATTGTCCCCTCCTCCGTGTTATTAGCTGTCCGTATATAAGCAAGCTGTTCCTCATTTGCCAAAGCTCCATCAATCAAAATGCCATCCGTTGGAACAGCGGCTGTCATGCTTTGCAACAGGTCGCCTGTTTTTCTGCTTCCTTCCAGCCCGTTTATCGTGTCCAGTACGGACATGTTATCCATACCGCTATCCACCTTGTCTGTATTGACGCTGATATGCCACTTAATTGTATGATTTGAGGGGTTATATATACCTGCACTCTTTTTGATCATGGCATTTCCGGTAATTCCTTCCACCTTCTTGGTTACAGCAGGCACTCCTACATGCCGGTCCACCCCGGGTCCATAATAATCCGGCCAGTCAAATGCCAGGCTGACTGAGTTTTCTGTTGGATTCTGATTATGTAACCGATATTTGGAATAATTTGTAATTCTGGTTTCATAGGTTATGGTATAAGTTCCATTTGCTCCATCGCCATCAAGCTGCAGCTGCCATACAAAATTACCGTTGCCATCGGCATAGCCCTCAGCTCCAACCATACTTCCTGTGGTAATTTTTGCTTCTCCCTCTCCCCCGTCCATTCCCAGGGGAACACTGGTAAGACCGGAATAGGCCGAGCCTGGATAACCGGTGTTTTGTACCTTAACACTGTTTGTGTCAAAAATGAACTTTGATTCTTCATTCGAAGGCTTTGATTTTGCAGAATCGGTCAGTATCAAATTATCAAATGCAAAGCCCTGGGTATTGACAGTCACCGTCCAGGTTGTAATCTGCTCATCTCCCACCAGACGGTTTGAAGAGCTCTTGTCCTGCCAGCTGATTGCACCAGACGCACCGTTAGAGACATTCTGTGTAGCACTGTTAATCAGCTGCTCTGTACTCTTATTATACAAGCTCGCAGTATTGGAGCCGTTGAAGCTGCCACTTGTGACAACCTGTCCACTTGATTCCACATAGGCTCTCTGGTTAAAGTTGGTATCATAGGTAATCTCATGTACCGTTCCTTTAACCGGAGCGACAGCCGGCGTGTAAAGATACCTTGCTGTCTCTTCTCCTGTCAGTGCATTTTCTTCAATTGATACGCTGGCTGAAATATCTGTTCCGTCCATTTTAAAGGAGGACGGATCAAAATCCTGATTGGCTGTCAGCACATCCACAAATTCCAGCCCGCTTTCATAGGTCTGGTTTCCCTCAGTCAGAGTGACCTTCCAATGAGCCTTATTCTCCGAATAAGAAACCTCCTTATTGGTAATAGTTGTATCAACCGGAAGCTTATCCCCATAGACAAAAGAAAAAGGTCCAAGATTCGTTGCCGCAAAATCAATCGTCTGATCTGGACTGTCGTTGAGAGCCTCTTCATCCAGCTGGCCGCCAAATGCAATATAAGCTCCTAAAATTTCACTTACGCTTCCATTGTAAAGTGCTTCGTCATCCGCAAGCACAAAGGTAATGCTTCCCGTCTCTGACCCCTCCGGTTTGCTGTAGGTTGCTTTTCCAAGAGGCTTAAGGTTGCCCAAATTATCTTTATAGTCTACATCCCATTCTGTCTCTGCTCCTGCTGCTATTTTAATTCCCTTTGGCACCACAAAGGTAAAGCTTCCATTCTTAGGAACATTACAGCCATCCGGATTGTATTGATAATCAGTTATAAGATTCACAAGATTATAGCGGATTTCCAGAGTATCTCCAAGAGAAATCTGGCAGCCGCCGCTCTCCAGCTTTGCCCCGTCCTTATACAGCTCCACCGTAGAGAGAATATCCGTAAGCAGCTCTGCCTTTACTTCATATCCTCCAACCGGTATGGCGCCAAACAGAAAAACAAAACACAGAAAAAAGGCACATATTCTGTGCCGTAGTTTTCTTCCAAATACAATGCTATTCTCTTTTTTCATTTCTATCTCCTTCGTGCACCAGTCTTCTTTATTTTATTTTATCAAAGCCTGTGCTACCAAAGTGCAAAAAAAAGCCCTCTGCCCATTCAAATTCCGGGAAAGGAGTCATCTGCTGTATCTCCGTCTTTCTCCGATTCTCCAACCAGTCAAAGAAATCACAATCTATCTGCTCCGCATGAACGCAGCAATAGCCACGCCCGTTTTCAAAGCATCTATTTATCCCATTTTCACGAAAAACAGAATTAAGATAAATAACAGCCTTACGGTAAATTCCTTTAACCTTCTCATCATAGGGGCGTTCCTCCCAAAGGCAGTCCACCGCCTTCTCCATGGTCACGTGTCCCCCTTTTTCAAAGATACAGAGTGCAAGCAATTCTCTTGCCTTTTTATTGGTAAAATGAATCAGCTTTCCATCTATAAATACTTCAAAACTGCCAAAGCATTGAATCCTTACTCTCTTATCCAGTCTGGTTGAAAGTGCCGTCACTCTCTGAACCATTTCTTTCATTTTCTCATGGTCATAAGGCTTTAACAGATAATAATCGGCCTTAATGTTCAGAATAGCCTCACCCACATACTGCTCATACCCTGTCAGATAAATCAAAAGCATGGACGGATAAAGGACTCTAAGCTTTTCTCCCAGTCTCATTCCATCGATAAAAGGCATCTCCACATCAAGGATGGCAAATTCAACTGTATGCTCCTCTGCAAAGGAAACCGCTTCTCTTGGATCATCAAAAACACCCACAATTTCTATCTGAGGATATTCCTCCAGCTCCTCCTGCAGCTGCGTTAAATTCCACGCTTCATCATCCACAATAATGGTCCTCAAATCAATTCCTCCTCTTTATCCGCAGCTGACATCTGTGTAACAGGAAGCTCTATCACAGCTCTTGTTCCCTTATCCTTCTCAGATTCTATCTGCAGACTTCCTCCGCAGACAAGCCAGAGCCGCTCCTTTATTCCCGGAATACTGGAAAAATAGGTTTCAGGCTCCTGCTCGTCCCTTTCAAAGGCACCGGAAAGCTCGATGCCCACACCATCATCCTCCACAACAATTCTGATTGTATTGTCGTTTCGGCTCGTTTCCACCCGGACTGTTCCCCTGTCCTTTCCCTTACGCAGTCCATATTTGACCGCATTTAAGACAAGTGACTCCACCGTGAGTGGCGGAATCATAAAATCCTGTTCCTCAATTTTATACTCTGACCTGATTCTTCCATTGAATCTTTTGTTTTCGATATTCAAATACGCCTGAATTTGTGTAAGCTCTTTTGAAAAGGGTATTTTTTCCTCCAGCAGGGCATTCAGACTTGCCCGAAAAAAGATGGAAAAATCATAGAGCATGTCATAAGCCTTCTCTCTGTCGGTGTGAATCATAATTCTTGCAGCCCCAAGCGTATTAAAGATAAAATGAGGCTGCAGCTGCGAAACCGCAATCTGAAGCTGCTGCTTTCTCTTCGCGGCCTCCTCTTTGAGCTTTTGGGTCCGAAGCTCGGACTGAAGCTGAAGCTCCCCAACTCCAATACATAAGGCTATCCCGACCCGGATAAAAAAGCCCTGTGCAATATTCAGCTGATAATAAAGCATAAGCTCCAGAAAAACAGAGCCCATCAGAAACAGCATTCCAATGATTCCCATTTTTTTATTCTGCCAGTAAAAGCGGAAATTTTTTACAATATGGACCAGAAGATAAAGCAGTGTCAGAATCAGCAGTACATGCTCCATCCAGAGCATTTCAATAAAATCATAAAGTCCACTGTAACGCAGCAGTACATTAACAGCTGCCGCACCCATAAAAAGCCAGGAAAAAAGAATCATTCCTCTTTTTGCTTTTGTGAGATACCTCTGCAAAAACTGCAGAAACATAATCGGCAGAAGCAGCCAGAACAAATAGGAAATTTTCATCACAGTCCCCGCAGACAGTCTGGCAAATTCCACGTCAACCGTTCCCGTTCGAAGCCAGACGGCCAACGCGATGGAGGAAAGACCGAGCCAGAGGGAAAGCCCACTGCTCTCCTTGCGTATTCTCAGCATAAGTCCGTAAACCACTGCAATCATTCCCACAATGAAAATAAGAAGATCGACAAAATAGTGAAACTGATAGGCTCTCTGATGATACAGATGCAGCTCCCCCGGTTCACCTGCCATGATTTTCTGAAAGCTCCCTCCAAATCCCGCATAAGGGCTCTGTGTCTCTATGGCAAGCTTTCTTGTTCCATAGGGAATAGGAACGTAGTTAAAGCCATTAGTTGGTGCATTTTCACGCTTATTCGTCCTGTAGCCTTCCCTCTCATAAATCAGCTTTTCATCTGCGTACACCCGCACCCATTCATATGCACTCAAAAAAGTGATACTGCGGTTCCAGTCCCTGCTTTGTACCTCCTTCTGAATGCTCAGTTTTTCTCCTCCGGTGCTGTTCTGCTCAAAGGGAAGTCTCACACTCCGAAGTTCCTGACCACAGAGCAGATACCAGTCGTCACTGTAGTCCTCTACCGCCTGTGCCCCCCTGGTGAAAAGCTCTGTAAAAAAATGCTGCGACCTCGAAAAAATGGACAAGCCAAAAATCAGCACCAGAAAAACAAGTGCCATAGCCGTATTAAAATCTATTTGTTTTTTACCTGGGTCTGAATGCCCTTTGTGTCCGTTTTTCATCGTCTTCCATTACTTACTTTCCATTACTCTTTTTAGCCCCTGCAAAAGTGCCCGCTCCTCAAAAATCTTGGGAACAGCTCCCTGCATTCGGTTCTCCTGTAAAAATACCTCGTCCGTCTCATGCCCGGTAAAAGCATAAATAGGAATAGTTTCTGCATCCGGATGACCGCTGGCACGTATCTGCCCTGCTGCCGCTCTGCCATCCATATCCGGCATTTCAAGATCCATCAGCACCAGCTGATATTCCTGCACCCCAGATTCCTCAAACAGCTGCGTCACCTCAAGTCCATCGTAGGTTCTGTCCACAATGGCACCGTGCTTCTCCAGAATTTCTGTCACCAGCTGACTGTACATTTCATCGTTTTCTGCCAGAAGAATTTTCCTTCCTGCCAAAAAAGAATCATCTGGAAGCTTCTCCCGTTCCGTGCGCTCCCCTTCCTCAGAAGTCAAACACTCCGCATATTGTTCATCCGAAGCATCCATGTCTACACACACCCGTACACTGGTTCCCCGCCCCGGTGCAGAGGTAATCTGAATATCTCCGCCAACCAGGTTAAGCAGTCTTCTGGTAATCGCCATCCCAAGACCGACTCCATCCCTGCTACTGCTTTCCTCCTGCTCAAAGGGAAGAAATATTCGTTTTTGAAATTCCTCACTCATTCCACGACCGTTATCATCCACCTGCACCTGAAAGGAAACACGGCATTCTTCCTGCCGGATTCCTTTTAGGCTGACACGGACAAAGCCGCCTGACTGCGTATACTTAATGGCATTATGTATCAGATTGGACACAATCTGCAGCATTCGCTCCCTGTCCATATAGTAATATTCATAGCAGCTGTCCCAGGAAAAGGAAAGTGCAATCTGCTTTTCCTGTGCCAAAGGCTTCAAATATGCCTCCAGAAGTCTCACAAATTCTTCCATTGACACAGCCTCCAGCTGAAGGCTTTCTGATGCAGAATCCTTTTGTGCTCCCTCAAGCATCCGGGTCAGAAAGCCAGCTACACGAGCCACATTATCCTTACAAAGTTGAAGCTTCTCCTCATCCCTATCTTCTGACAAAAGCATCTGCTGCAGCAGCCTGTCAACACCAAGCAGCGGAAGTCTTGCCTCATGGGCAATATAGGAAACATATTCCTGCCTGTCCTGACTTTTCTCTTCCATTCCCTTTTCCCCTACTCAGTGATATCCTCTATCCGATAGCATTTTTTATCTGCTGCTCTGGCCAGTTCCATCTCAAAATCTCTGATTTTAATATTCTGCTCCCAGTGAAATTTCAAATGCTCTGCAAAATCAATGGCCTCATCATACATACCGGCTCTTCTGAGCATATCCACAATGCGAAGCTTCAGCTCAGGCAGCTCACGTTTTGACAGCTGTGACACATCAACCTCGTTGTAGCAGGCCAGTGCACGCTTTCGGCATACAATAGCTGTGACATCCATGCGCTCATCATCACAGTCCCATGCGGCACAAAGGAAGGCATCTCCCGCTTTTTTGTATTCCCCGCAGTGCTGATATATGAGTGCAAGCTTCACAAATTTTCTTGCGAGCTCCGGAAGCGATGCGATTCCGCCACAATTCACGTATTCCTTGGAGTCAATGTATTTTTCCTCATAATCAGGCATCTTCTCTGAAGTGGAAAACACATTTCTGCAGTAGTCACATTTATGTACCCACAGAGGCATGGCACTTCTTCTTACCTCCGGAGGCCGAAAATCCAAATCTGCGGTTCCCTGCTGATTTGCCATGGCAAGCACAGTGATTTCATTCTCTCTTCCACAGATATTACATTCCATTTTTTTTACTGAAAATTTAGACACGATACTGTCTCCTTTCCATTTTCCTTAAAACCTGTCTTTTATATTACCAAATTATTTCATAAATGTCATCAAAGGGAATCTTTGTGTTCACAACCTTTAAAATCCTGCTGCCGGGGTCAATACGAGTGACAATCCCCGTAACCTTGACATAGGCGTCCTTCTCAAAATAGACAATGGTCACCATATCCTGGTTGTGAATCCGATGGATTTTGTAATCCAGCTCTGCCTGCTTATCCTCCGTCAACGTGGCCTTCGGAACAAGAACACGCTCCTTCTCTCTCAACAGCTCCCGAAAGCCTTTTAATGCATCGAAGGGCATGAACTGCTTGGCTCTGTCGGCCTGTGACATTTTTGGTCTATTCTCCACTTTTATGCCCTCCAATCTGTTCATTTCTCTCCCTGGTGGTTGCTCCCTGCTCCAGATTCATTCCTTTGAGAATGGCATTTTTCCCAAATTTCTTTTTGATGGAAAGCTCTGCCTGCTGCAGCTTCCTGTCGCGCTGTAATTCCACCGGGTCTGTAAAAAGATCATACTGCTCATAGGCCTCATCGCAGACATGGTTAAATCCCAGATTCACACGACGGTAAAAGCTCTTTTTATCCGCTATTCTGTCATACAGCTGCAGCACATAAGGCATGATTGCTCTGTCTGAATTTGTCCGGATGGTCATGGTACAGCTGCCCTTGGCCGGTGTACGCTCCAAACGGTTGGAGTAGCCAAGATATAACGTGACAGACTCTGTGACAAGCCCTTTGTCTACCAGGTCCAGACACAGCAGATCTGTCATCTCCTTCACAATCAGACGGCATTCCTCATAGGAGTAGTCTCTTGGTAATACCTGTCCACTGGAAAGAGAATTATCCTTAGGCTTGTATGCTTTAATATCCGCAATTGTCGTTGTCTCTCTCCCCCAGGCATGATCAATCAGAAGCTCCGCATCAATACCAAACATACGGTAGAGCATGTCTTCATCTGCTTTTGCAATGTCACCCATGCTATACATACCGGATGCCTGCAGCCTTTTCACTGTGCCTGCACCAATTCTCCAGAAATCCGTAAGCGGCTGGTGCTTCCACATAGTCTCCCGAAAGAGCTCTTCATTGAGATATCCAATATGGTCATCCTCATGCTTTGCTGTGATATCAAGTGCAATTTTGGCCAGATAAAGATTGGTTCCAATTCCGCAGGTCGCCGTAATCCCAACACTTTTTAAGATATCCTCCATGATACGTATCCCAAGCTCCTTCGCGCTTACCCGATACAGCGGCAGATAGTCTGTCACATCCAGAAAGGCCTCATCAATGGAATAGACATGGATGTCTTCTTTGGAAATATATTTCAGATAAATCCCATATATGTCTGCTGCATATTTCATATACAGGCTCATCCTTGGCGGTGCCATGATAAAAGGAACGCTTTTAGGTATTTCAAAGACTCTGCAACGGTTGCGAATGCCCAATGCCTTCATGGAGGGTGATATTGCAAGGCAGATTGTCTTTTCACTTCTCTCCGGATCTGCAACGGCAAGGTTTGTGGTCAGTGGATTTAACCCACGCTCCACGCACTCCACCGATGCATAAAAGGATTTTAAATCAATACAAAGATATTGTCGTTCTTTCATACTACCTCTCATTCATGAAATTTCGATTGTACGAACATACCCGCTCTGCTCCATCATGCGATGGGAAATGGAAATGACAGTACGATTTTCCCCAGCCACTTTCAATGCCTCAAACAGTGTCTGTTCCGTTTCCGCATCCAGATTGGCGGTCATCTCATCCAACAGCAGAATTTCAGGATCTGTTACCAACGCTCTTGCCATGGCCAAAAGCTGTAATTGCCCCTGGGAAAAATTAGCCTCCGGAATTGGGGTCGCATAGCCCTGCGGCAGCTGACAGATAATATCATGAATGCCCGCCATCCTGGCTGCTGCTTCCGCCTGCTCCTGTGAGATGTCACTATCATATAAACTGATTTGTTCCAAAACAGTTCCCCTGACCAAATGTATGCTCTGCTCCACATATCCTATAAGCTTCCTGCGCTCTTTATCCGCTATACCGCTGGCTTTATGTCCCATCACCCATATGGTTCCCGCCTTGGGTTCATACAATCCCAGTAAAAGGCGAAATACTGTGCTTTTTCCAGCTCCTGTTCTCCCGGTCATAATAACCTTTTCTCCCTGTTTAATCCGAGCGCTGAAATTTTCCAGCACCCTGTTTCCTTCCTCATATGCAAAATCCACATGGGACAGTTCAATATCCTCCGATTCGATTCTCTCACTGTCCTCTTTTCTCTCATCTGTCTCAAAGAACTCTCTGATACGCCCTATTCCGGCGACTGCGGACTGTATGGACTGAATCTCCATTCCAATGCTCTCTATAGGGTCAAAGATTTTGGTCACAAAGGAAATGATTGCAACTGCTGTTCCTACGCTGATACCAAAAAAGCTCTGCATTGCCCCCGACAGGGAAGCGGTTATCATCATGACTGAAATAACCGCTGCACTGACAGCAATTACAATTGGCGAATAAATGGAATCATAAACATTGGACTTCTCCATACTCTCATAGCTTTTGGAAATAAAAGAATCGTACTTTTCTTCCATATATTCTTCCTTGGAAAGTGCGTGAATGAGACGGATATTCTTAATGGTTTCCGGTACATGATTGTTAACCCTGGCTAGGGCAGTTCGATTCGCCATCTGGGCACGCTGCATTCTCTTCTGAAATACTCTGGTCATGACAAACAGCCCAGGAATAATCAGACACAGCAGCAGACCAAGCCCAGGACTTTTTACCCAGATTACAATCCAGATACTCACCACCTGAGCAACATCGATGACCATACTGATGATTCCGTTTGAAAAAAGAGCGTCCACTGTTTCCACATCATTGACAAAGCAGGATACAACTGCTCCTGTCTCCTTCTTTACAAAATACTGGCTCTCGATACGGGTAAGCTTTTCACACATCTGTTGACGCAGCCTTCTCATGACACTCTGCCCAAAGGCGGTAATCAGAATTTCTCTTGCAGATGCAGACAGATACCCTGCACACAGTAAAGCAAAATAAAGCCATACCAGACCTTTTTCCATATACGCACCACCCGTGAGCACATTAATAATTTTCTCCAGCACCAGCGGCGGCAGAATGGTCAGGGCAATCGCTATGAGAATCACAGAAAGCAATAAGCCTGTTTTCAGCTTCTCTTCCCTGACTGTTTTAATAAAAACCTGACTGATACTCCATCTATTCTTCATGGGATGCACCTCCCATCTGAATCTCGAAGACCGTTCTGTAATCCGGACATTTTTCCATCATTTCATCATGTGTACCCATCATACACTGTTCTCCCAGCCACACAACCTTCGACAGCTTCGGAAAGAAGGAAAGCCTGTGTGAAAACAGGAGGACAATTTTATCTGCTGCAAATTCCTCTATGTACTGCATAATCTCCCGCTCTGTCTGTTTGTCAAGGTCCGAGAACGGATCGTCCAGAATTACAAGGTCCCCGGCATGAAAAAGGGTTCTTGCCAGAGCCACACGCGCCTGCTGTCCCCCAGAGAGACTGATTCCGCCATTTCCCACCAGCGTATCTATTCCATCCGGCATCTGTGATACCTCCTCATAGAGACAGACCCTTTTTAAAAGTGCCTCGCAGTCGCCCTCTTCCCCAAACAGAATATTGTCTCTGATGGAGCCGCTTAAAAGCTCAGGCTCATGCCCCATGTAAGTACAGATGGCTGCCCGTTCCTGCTCTGACAGCTCTCTTAGATTTCTTTCTCCTGCAAACATATTGCCATCGTAGGAGGCCTCTCCGAGAATTGCATGCAAAAGTGCGGTTTTTCCACATCCAATCCTTCCTGTTATTCCAATGATTTCACCCTTTTTTGCTCCAAAGGACAGATTGGAAAAGAGCGGTTTTCCAGGCTCATAATAAACAGAAACATCCTGAAAGCTCAACGCGGAAATTTCTTTTGCTTCCTTCACTTTTTCTTTTTTTACCGGTCTGATCCAGGGCTTAATCCGCTTCCACGATACCTCCGCCTTTTGTACTGCATTAAACAGCTTCGCGGCCTTGGAGGATTTCAGCGCCATCTTGGAAAAGCAGGATAAATAGGTGGTAAAAGCTGCAATATCCCATTTGGTAAAGCCGTTTCCCATCACGTTTTCTGCTCCAATGAAAAGGATAAAAACACCCCCCACCATGGTAATTAAATGATAGACCGGCTGCATGGTATTTTCCCATACATTTGCCCTTACCGCACTTTTCTCATATTCTCTGACCACGCCCTCATAAGCCTGATCCCGATTTTTCTCCCGCCCGGTTACCCTGTATAAAAGCGCATTGGAAATTCTGTCTATGGTAACATTATTCAGCTCTCCGGCCTTCTCTTTATTGACTGCATGAAAGGTCATCACCGTCTTCTTCAGCTTTTCTGCAATCAAATAGGCAACTGGCGTAAACATGCAGCTCAAAAGTGTCAGTCTCCAGTCGTAGACAAAGAGCATCACCAGATAAGCCACCAGAACCACCCCGGTATCAAAAACCTCTGTAGTAAATTTTCGCATTCCCTCCACACAGGCATCCACATCCGCAATGGCCCTTGTCATAATGTCTCCCATGCTGGAGGCCTCCAGCTCCCGTTTCGACTTACGAACCAGATTTCCAAAGAGAACATGCCGCATGGAGAAACTCACATTGTTTGCAAACCGTCTCACATAAAAGCGCTTAACGCAGCGCATGCCCTGTACAAATACGATAGTTCCCATATATAAAGCCACTAAGAAAGCCATGTCTCTGACTGTTTTTTTCTTCGTCATAATATCCAGAAGGCACTGCGCCAGTTTTCCCTCAAAATATGGTCCTGCAATCATCCCAACATTATAAAAAAGACCGGAAGCTGTCACAAAAAGAAGGGACACCCATTCCATTTTGAAATAAGAGCCCAGTTGATCTGGCTTTGTAATCATTCTCTCTCTGTCATTTTTCATTGAAGCTGCTCCACTACATTTTTCGTTTGAAGGCTGCCTGATTTCTTTCATTCAGTGCAGCAAAAATCTTTTTTATAATTATACCATGACTTGGAACATATAATTTGAAAAAACATGATTTTTTTGAACCTATGTATTTTCTTTTTCATATATTATATTATCAAAACTTAATCAGGAGGTCTAAGCAATTGCAACCTTTAGTAAACCAGGCGCAATTATCATATAATGGAATAACTACCAAATCCAATATAACCAAAGGAGAAATTGTCGCCGTTATTTCTGCCACAAAAGCTGCCTTATTTGATTCATACCGTTCCGATGACATTGTTACAATTTTACTGAATATTACAAACTCCGGAACTACTGCATTTAACAACCTGACCATCTATGAGGATCTTGGGCGATACAGTTACACTCCCCCCGTTGAGCCTGGGGAACCTGATCCTCCAGCCATCACCCTCTTCCCTTTGACCTATATCGATAACTCCATGCGTCATTTTCAGAAAAGTGTACAAATGATTAACCCGACTGTGACCCGCACACCGGCAGGATTAACTATTACAGGTGTGAATCTCCCCCCTGAAACTACCTCACTTTTGCTGTTTCAGGCAAAGATTAACGAATACGCAAAGCTTGATATAGCGGATACAATCCTGAGTACATCGACCATCGATTCCGCTGATCTTACCAATCCAATTACCGCAGCAGTAACTTTAAATACCCACGATGCTCCATTCCTGACCATTGTCAAAAATATTTGTCCGGAAAAGGTTGCTGAAAACGGAACCGTAACCTATACATTTACCATTTCCAATTACGGAAATACGGCTGCCGATGTAAGCTCCAATGCTGTGGTAAAGGATACCTTTACTCCTCCTCTTCTCAATCCAACCTTTATGTACAATGGCAGCCAGATTCCGGATGCATCCTTCAGCTACAACGAAGAATCTGGTGTTTTTGAAACAGTGCCGGGATTGATCAATATCCCTGCTGCAACCTTTACTCAGGATAAGAATGGTGTGGTATCCATCACTCCAGGAGAGAGAATTATCTCCGCTTCCGGTACCATTTAATCCTATTTAACTACAAAGAATGTGCATGTTTCGCTTCAGGAATGTGCACATTCTTTTTCTTTGATTGTTTCCTTCTGGATTCTCACTGTTTTTCTTTATGTGTTCGTGCACGTTTTTCTGCATTTTCTTGACAATACGGAGAATCGGGACTATAGTACTATTATCTATACATAGTTTTTTCATTTACACTGTTTTTATCATAGGGAAAGGATTCTGCTTATGAAACTTTTAAGCGTAAAACATAAAAGAAAAAATACCGATAAGGGCTTCACACTCGTGGAGATTTTAGTTACTCTGACCATCATGAGCATTTTAGCTGCAGCCGCTGTTCCAACCTTCTCCGGTTTTGTCAGGGAAGCCAATGGAAAAGCGGTAAGAACAGAATGCACCCAGGCTGTTATTGCGGCCAAAACTCTTGCAAGAGAGGCAAAATCAGTAGGCGGAAGCACCATCGAACAGGAGCGTCTCGAAAAGATGGCACAGGTTCCCGGATTCATCACCGGTGTGGAAATTGATGAGGGTGATGTGCTTCATCTTTATTATGGACGTGACGGCATGATTTGCACCTACTGCCGCGATTATGAAACCTGCCTGGAGCATGATTCTGAATATGTGATGTCAGAGGGCGAGTTAGCACCAATCACCCCTCCTGTTCATACTCCGGACACCGAGGAGCCTGAGACCCCTGGTACAGGTGGCACCGGCGGCTCCGGAAATACCGGTGGCGACAATACCGGCGGTGATTCAGGAAATACCGGTGGTGATAATACCGGCGGTGATTCAGGAAACACTGGCGGCGATAATACTGGCGGTTCCGGGAATACCGGTTCTGGCGAAACCCCCGCCCCCGATGTAAAACCCGATCCAGGTGAAGAACAGCCCGATGACGTTGATAAACCGATATTAGAAAACAACGAATATCAATTTTCTATCGGTGCAACAAAGGATGAGCCTGAATATGTAGTCCCTGCTCTTGGTGATTTCAAAACAATAGATGCTCCCACTCTCGGCGGTGTTCATGTCAATGACGAGGTTGTCTATTATGAAGGCAGCTATTACTTAATTCGAAACAGTCAATGGATTGGAATTATTGGTCAGAACGATACCTACGGTACTAGGGAAGGAATCATTAATGGCAATAATTCCTACAAGCTTAATATTACTAATTTTGTTCAGCAGGGTCCTTTTTCACAGCCTGGCGATATCAAATTAGTGGAGGAGGATGGTCAAATGGTAATGTATGCCTTCGCTCCGCCAAAGGGCAGATTCTATCACGATTATGAGGATCCCAATTGCTGGATTAAGCTTACCTTTGCCGCAGGAAAACCTGCTGAACAATAATGATATGCACGCTTCAAAGACAAACATGGTATAAAATAAAATTCATGCCCTTCACAGGATTAAGCTGTGAAGGGCATTTCTTTGCAGTAACATGTATTTGGGGTTTTTTACAGTTCATAGGGCGTTGCCTGATATACATAATAGTTGAGCCAGTTGCTATACAGATTATTGCTGTGGCTTCTCCACTGCAGGCGGGGTTTTTGCGTTGGATCATCATTGGGGAAGTAATTTTTCGGCACTGCAATCTCCAGTCCCTTATCCACATCTCTCATATACTCGTCTCTCAACGTGTAACGGTCATATTCACTGTGTCCCATGACAAAGAACTGCTTGCCCTCTCCTGCCATGGCGAGATAAACACCAGCTTCCTCTGATTCTGCCAGAACAGTCAAATCCTTACAATTATGAATGTCCTCTGCCCGAACCTCTGTATGACGGCTGTGCGGTGCCCAGAAGTAATCATCAAAGCCCCTGACAATTGGATTTTTACGATTCATAACCTGATGTTCAAAAACACCGAAGACCTTTTTTTCGAGAATATGCTTTTGAAGTCCAAAGTGATAATACAATCCGGCCTGGGCTCCCCAGCAGATATGGAAGGTTGAGGTCACGTTACTCTTAGACCATTCCATCACCTCCACCAGCTCTTCCCAATAATCCACATCCTCATATTCCATATGCTCCACCGGTGCACCGGTGATAATCAATCCATCAAACTTTTTCCATTTGATATCATCAAAGGACACGTAAAATTTATTTAAATGGTTTGCCGATGTATTTTTTGAAATATGGCTTTTCATATTCAAAAAGGTAACATCTACCTGCAGCGGTGTGTTGGACAGGGCACGTAAAAGCTGCAGCTCTGTATCCTGTTTGATTGGCATCAGATTTAAAATACAAATCTGCAGGGGACGAATATTCTGATGCAGCGCACGATATTCATCCATGACAAATATATTTTCATTCTCCAGTATTTCTTTTGCCGGCAAATCGCTCTGTGTCTTAATTGGCATGTTCTATTTCCTTCTTTCTATCGTGTTTCCCCAATCATTTCCAAAAACATTTCTTCTGAAATAATCGGGACACCCAGTTCTTTTGCTTTTTTATTCTTTCCTGAGTTGGAGGTAATATCATTATTAATCAGATAGTCCGTCTTGGCAGAAACACTTCCTGTCACCTTGCCACCCTTTTTCTCAATAACATCCTTTACCTCATTACGATTGTTAAAATGCTCCACGCTTCCCGTGATAACAAATACCTTTCCGGAAAGGGTTTCTTCCTCATCACTTCTTTCAGGCTTCTCAAGCACCAGCTCCTCCATAAGCCTTTTCGCACTCTCCATCTTTTGCGGATTATCAAAAAATGCCCGGATTCCCTGTGCCAGCACCTCTCCTATTCCCTCTATCTGTGCCAGCTCCTCTTCGTCAGCCTCTGCTAACTTATTATAATCATAATCGAAGGCCTTGCAAAGCATTTTAGCATTTGCCACTCCAATTCCACTGATTCCAAGACCATACAAAAGCCTGGCAAGGTTGGTGGTACGCGCCTTTTCACAGCTCGCCATGAGATTATCATAGGACTTTTCTCCAAAGCCCTCCATCTCGACAATCACATCCCTGTGGCGGTCTAAATGAAATAAATCCGCAAAGTTATGGATAAATCCCTTTCCGATGAATTTTTCCAAAGTTGCCTCTGACAAACCATCAATATTTAAAGCATCCCTGCTGGCCAGCAACGTAAAGGATTTTATCTTTTTTGCCTGACATTCCGGATTGATACAAATCAGTGTCTCTACATCATTTTCACAGGAAATTGCAGTTTTTCCACCACACGCGGGACAGGTATCAGGAATTTCCAGATGATTGCTCATGGTAAGATTCTCTGCAATCTGCGGAATGATCATGTTCGCCTTGTAAACCTTGATACGGTCCCCGATTCCCAATTTCAGACCTCTTACAATACTCACATTATGAACACTGGCTCTGGAAACAGTCGTTCCCTCCAGCTCTACAGGCTCAAAAATGGCCACCGGATTAATCAATCCTGTTCTGCTCGGACTCCACTCAATTTCCTTCAGTGTAGTTTCCGCTGTCTCATCAGCCCATTTAAAGGCGATGGCATCTCTTGGAAATTTCGCTGTTCTTCCCAGTGACGCTCCATAGGCCATATCACAGTAGGTCAGTACAAGCCCATCAGAGGGTACGTCGTAATCTGCAATTTTTCCTGCATAATTCTCAATTTCATTTAGAATTGTTTCCTCGTTAACCCGCACATATTCCACCACATCAAAGCCCTGCTGTCTCAAAAAGATAAACTGGTTTTCTCTATCGTTTTTAAAATCCACAGCCTGACCCGCTTCCGTTGCAGACACAAGGGTAAACGCAAGTAACCGGACATTTCTTTTTGCTGTAATTTCATTGTTCAGCTGTCTGACAGAGCCACTGCATAAATTTCTTGGGTTCTTATATTTGGCATCCGCATCGGAAATTAACGCATTCACCTTCTCAAAGTCTGAGTAGGTGATAACAGCCTCTCCACGCAAAATCAATTTTCCCTGAAATGAAATGGTATGTGGCACGTTCACAAATACCCTGGCATTATTGGTGATTACCTCTCCAACCTCACCATTTCCCCTGGTAACAGCCTTTTGCAGACTTCCGTTCTCATAGGTCAGAACAATAGTCAGCCCATCAAGCTTCCAGGATAAAAGTGCCTCTTTTCCGTTCAGCCATTCTCTGAGCTCCTCCCTGTTCTTTGTTTTGCTGAGGGAAAGCATAGGACTTGCATGACGCTCCTTGGGCAGGGCGTCCACAGCTTCATATCCAACAGAAACTGTAGGGGACCCGGACAGAACGGTACCGGTCGCTTTTTCCAGCTCCATCAGTTCATCATAAAGTGCATCATACTCATAATTACTGATTATTTCACGATCCTCAGCATAATACGCCCTTGCCGCTTCATTTAATTTTGTAATTAACTCCTTCATTCTATTGATTGATGAATTCTCTCTCATAGCTTTCCTCACATTCCGTAGTGCTCTTGATTCAAAAATTTCTTTTCAGGTTTGCAATCTGATACAGCTGCTCTAATTCTTCCCCTTCTAAAACTCTGTATTCTCCCGGCTTCAGCTTACCCAGACAAACATTTGCCACACGCACTCTTTTCAACGAAAGCACCTCATAGGAAAAGCTGGCACACATGCGCCTGATCTGTCTGTTCAGTCCCTGCGTCAAAACAATGCGAAATGTAAGCTTCCCAATCTGCTCCACCTGACATTCTCTGGTGGTTTTATTTAACTCCTCCAAATAGACACCTTTTCTCATTCCATCAAGGAACTCCGGAGTAATCTCACTTTTTACCTTGACGATATACTCCTTCTCATGACGGTTTGCTCCCCGCATCAGCGCATTAATTAAATCACCGTCATTGGTAAGTAAAAGCAGGCCCTCCGAATCCTTATCCAGCCTTCCTGCATAGGTCACGCGAACCGGATAATGCAGCTGACTGGTCAAAAGCCTGTCCGCATGTTTATCTCTCTCAGAACAGATTACCCCGGCTGGCTTAAAATAAGCCAAGACTGCTGTGTCCTGCTTTCCACCAATCATTTTCCCGCCAACAGAAACCTGGTCTCCGGTCTTTACCTGCATACCCATATCAGCTCTTTTTCCATTGATGAAAACCGTTCCGGATGCAATCAGCTTATCCGCATCTCTTCTGGAACAGACACCGGCCTGGGCAAGATATTTGTTTAAACGGACTACTTCCATAACGCTTCTCCTTTTCCATTTGCACATTACTTTACATTATACTCAAATTTTTCTTTTTTTTCCAGTATAAAAGCCATTCCCTTTGGACATAGTATGGATGTAAGCATCTTTTATAAAGGAGGCAGATACTATGCGAAATAGAGTGTTTGACTGCATTGTTCTAACAATTGTCATTATTGGTGCTATAAACTGGGGACTGATCGGCTTTTTCAGCTTTGACCTTGTAGCCTTAATCTTTGGCGATATGTCATGGGTTTCCCGCATTATCTATGCGTTGGTCGGTCTGGGTGGCTTATATCTGATCAGCTTTTACCCTACCCTGTGCTCCACAGAGGAATAACAGTCAGCTTCATCAAAAGAAAAGGAACGGAAGACAGAGCTTTTGCGCCTGCCCTCCGTTTTTCTTTGATGGTAAAGCATTGCCTGTATCTATATGTCCACCCAGATTCAGGCTATAAAACAGAATATTTTTACTACATAATATTGACAAATCAAAAAATAATATGTATGATAAAATCACTTTAGCAATTTAAAGTTCAGAATTTTAAAGTGTTGAACTTTTGGAGGGATGAAAATGACTACACAAAAAACAAACTGTAACGAGAGAACATTAATGGATTTCTGCCCCGATATCAAGGTATTAGACTGTACCATGAGAGATGGCGGACTGGTAAATAATTTTGCATTTACCGATGAATTTGTAAAAGACCTCTACCAGGCCAATATCAAAGCCGGTGTTGATTATATGGAATTTGGCTATAAGGCTTCCAAGGAATTATTTAATCCAAAGGATTTTGGAAAATGGAAATTCTGCGATGAAAAAGATATTCGTGCCATTGTCGGCGATAATCCAAGTCCTCTTAAAATTTCTGTCATGGCTGACGTTGGACGATGTGATTACAAAAAGGATATTCTGCCAAAGAAAGACAGTGTTATTGATTTAATTCGTGTTGCCACCTACATACATCAGATTCCTACAGCTGTCGAAATGATTGAGGATGCCAAGGCAAAGGGCTACGAGGTTTCTGTAAATATCATGGCTGTATCCAAGGTTAACTCTGACGATTTGGAAGCAGGTTTAAGTCTGTTAGCCAAAAGTCATGTAGATATCATCTACCTGGTAGACAGCTTTGGTTCCTTCTATCCGGAGCAGATCACAAAGCTGTCCGGAAAATATGTTCAGGTAGCAGATGCTAATGGTAAAATCGTTGGAATCCACGCCCATAACAATCAGCAGTTAGCATTCGCTAACACTATTGAGGCATTAAGAAATGGAGTTTGTCTTTTAGATGCCACCGTAAATGGTATGGGACGAGGTGCAGGAAACTGCTATTCTGAATCCCTGCTGAGTTTTCTGAAAAATCCCAAATACAACGCTCTTCCTATCATTAAATTTGTCGAGAAGCATATGCTCAAATTAAAGGCGGAAGGCGCTGTATGGGGATATGACATTCCTTATCTCCTGACAGGAATCCTGAACAGTCACCCTTCTACTGCCATCAAATTTATCAAAGAAGGAAGAACCGATTACAGTGATCTTTTACAGGAATTAATGGATATTGAATAATTGTCAAAACAATTTTTCATATAAATAATCTGCCAGGATCTGGTTTGCTTTTGCATTGAGATGAATTCCATCAATTGTGTATTTTTTCTCATTGGAAGCAAACTGGAGGGTGGGTTCATGATAAATATCTGCGTATTTCAGCTGATTATATTTTGCCACCTCTACAATGGCATTGCTGTACACCTCAAGATTATATCCAAGTGCATTGGCATTGGCTCCATAAGCACTGTTCCATGGAGAAATAACCACGATCTCCGCATATGGAAACTGCGTCTTCAGATAGCGGATTAACTGATTCATTCCACCACATACTGTGGCTGTATCCGTACTGTCAACTGCTCCTATTTCATGATTTACCATAAAGTCATTAATTCCTGCTTCCAGTAAAATCACATCTGCATCCAGGTCATTTCTCGTCTGGCTCACCACCTGGAACAACGCTCTGCCTTCTCCTGCATCCGCATAAAAATATCCGCCGAAGCCATAATTACATGCTGCATAGCCCAATTTGTCTGCAAGATACTGCTGATATGTTTCTCCTCTTTCTACCCCGGCACCGGCTGCAATGGAATCACCCAAAGACATGATTTTATCTGTGGAACGCATACCATTCAGCATCGCCTTGAATTCCTGAGACTCAATAAAGCCATCCAGTATTGTTGCTCTGTCTACCTTTCCGGAGCTTAACATATCAACCCAGTATTCCAGGCCTGCCTGCTCTGCGGCACGATCCAGATAGGTCCAGTACAGCGTCCTGACAAATTCCTGATCGTCCTGATTCATTGCCAGATATTCCTTTGAAAAGACAAAGCCCTCTGAAATCTGTCTCATGGACATTCCATCATAATAGCACTGGCACCAATACTCTAATCCGTCTACATCAAAATTTCTGCCAAGATAAAACTGATAAAATCTCCTGATCAAACTGGTTATTACCAGATTCCGGTCTCTGGCCTTTGTAGATTCATAATATCCCGGTGTGATTCCGTATTCTCCGCAGAGAGCCTTATATTCTACTGAATTACAAAATCCAGAAAAAACATACTCCCTGCTCATTCCGTCTTTCAGGGAGGAAACCCAGCTGTTTTTTCCTTTTTTATCAGATACACGGTCCAGTAAGGTATTATAAAGCACCTCAACAAACTGCTCATTGGTCAGCTTTCTATTTTCGCATTCCTGTGAAAACAGAAACCCGTAGGCCATATCAACACCGGTGGTTTTTCCATATATAAGCTGGTCTATCCAGTAATCCATTCCCTCCTGATCCGCCTCACGGTCCAGAACATAGGAATAAAATCTCTCCACAAATACATTGATGCGGTATACCGCTTCCTCACTGAGTCCATTTTGTGAAATTGTATTTTCTGATATCTGGGCTGCCTTTACATTGACAGTACCTGAAAAAAACAGAACGGCAATAAGCAGCAGAACGGCAATATTTCTAATATTTACTGTGACATTTCTACTTTTATTTTTCATTGTTTTACTTCTCTTTCGCATTTCTTATAATCATTATCCATTCTATTCCTTTTTTCATTAAAATACAAATATTAAATTATACACATTCAATCACATAGAAGGCATAAGGTTCCAATGTAACAGCCGTGTTTTTCATTGAAAGCTCCGGCCCATTATTACTCAAAAGCACCTGCTTCCACTCTTCCCTGCGTTCCATTTGCACTTCATGGGCGGAGAAATTAGAGATTACCAGTACCCTTTGACTGCTGTCAGACAAAGCTCTGTAATATGCAAATATGGTATCAATTTCCCTGTAGGCCGGTGAAAAACTGCCATAGGCCCACAGCTCTGCCCACTCCTCCTGCTTACGCAGCTTCAGCAGCCTCTGATAAAAGTGCAGCACACTCTTTTCCTCTTTCTGCTGTCTTTCCACATTGATTTCCTGATAACAGGGGTTGAGCTTCATCCATGGAGTTCCGGTTGAAAAGCCTGCGTTGAGTCCATCATTCCACTGCATCGGCGTTCTCGCATTATCACGGCTGTACTGCCAGCAGGAAGCCAGAGCTTTTTCTCTGCTCACTCCCGCTTCTATCGCTGCCTGATAATGATTTATGGTATTTACATCATTGTACTCATCAATCGATGCAAATGGACAGTTTTTCATTCCAATCTCCTGTCCCTGATAAAGAAAGGGCAGGCCATTTAGCAAAACCATCAGACCGCCAAGTGCAGTTACCGATGAGTAACCATAATCCTCCCTGGGAATAAAATAGCTGGCGCCCCTGGACTGATCATGATTTTCAATAATGTTTGATTCATAGGATACCCCATCCACAAACTGTTGATGCGTAAAAACAGCCTCTCTCCATTTCTTGAATTCAAACTCCTCAAATTCATACCAGTAATTCCCCTTTTCTGTGGTACTGCAATGCTCAAAGCTGAACAGGGTAGAGAAATAACCATCATCTCCTGCAAATTCTATAAGCTTTTCTTTTCCCACAAAAAATACTTCTCCTACCGTAAAGGCATCATGTGGCTTAAAGCAGGTTTCCTTAAGCTCATTGAGGAAAACATCTATTCCATCTGCATCCTTAATCATATCTGCGACATAACAGGTTCCGTCCTCCTTATCCGGTGTTCTGGACGCAAAGGTCAAATCCTTCTTGATATAGATAATCGCATCAATTCTAAATCCCGAGATTCCTTTATCCAGCCACCAGTTGACCATCTTATATACAGCCTCTCTGACTGTTTTGTTTTCCCAGTTTAAATCAGGCTGTTCTTTGGCAAAGGTATGTAAATAATATTTTCCCGGAAAGCCCGGAATTTTCTCCCAGACACTGCCTCCAAATTCTGAGCGCCAGTTGTTGGGTACCCTTCCATCTACGCTGTCCTTGATGATAAAGCGTTTCCCATATTCTCCATCAGGATCCTTCAAGGCCTTCTTAAACCAGGAATGCTCACTAGAGCAGTGATTAACAACCAGATCCATAATCAGATACATATCGCGTTTCCTGATTTCCTCAATCAACCGCTCCATATCTTCCATGGTTCCAAAGAGTGGGTTAATTCCATAATAATCTGAAATATCATACCCTTGGTCTACCATTGGGGATGCATAAACCGGTGAAAGCCAGATAATATCCACTCCCAGCTCCTTCAAATAGTCAAGCCTGTCAATAATGCCCGGAATATCTCCGACTCCATCTCCATTTGTATCCTGAAAGCTTTTGGGATAAATTTGATAAGCCACCTTCTTATGCCACCATTTCTTTTTCATAAAAGATCTCCTCCTATGGATTGATTCAGTATTTGTTCTAACGGCAGGCCGGAAGCCACCGCAAGCCATGTCTTCATATAAATTGCGGCTGGGGAAGCCTTGGGTGCCACAAGTATTCCTCCCTGCTCGTAGCCCCTAACACTTTCATAGCTGACTGCTCTGTCAACGCCTGTGATTACAATGGGAATATTCCGCTTTCTCGTTTCGTTGACAAAGTAATCATAGTCCTTTGTAAACGTTGGAAGTGTCCCCGAATGATACGTATCAAGCACCAGTGCCTTTCCCTGACTCCTGGAAGCATAATCAGCCAGACTGCGCCAGGATATTCCCGGGAAGGGTCTGATATACACGATTTCACTTTGCTCCAGCCGCTCACTGTCAAATCGAGGAATCATATTTTCAGGACACCCTCTGTAATCAGGGTTCATCTGCCACTCTTCCTCTTCATATATTGCATAAAACTGATTGTCCACACTGTAAAACTCATCTGAATATGCCAGCTGTTGGACTCCTCTTGTGGCACAGTGCATAAAAATTGCCTCTCTGTTTTTGTAGGCAATCCACGCCCCCTGATGAGTTCCCTCTAAAATCCAGCTGACAGCCGCCGCAAAATTACTGACTCCATTAGCTCTGTCGTCCTCCAGGGGATAGTTGCTGGATACAAGAACGATGGGCAGTGAAAAGCTGCCAAATAAATATCCCACCGCCGCACCACAATAAGCCAGTGTATCGGTTCCTGCTGTAATAATAATCCCGTCATATGCATCGCTCTTTACGGCAGCCTCAACCGTCTGGTAAAGCTTATGGATCTGTTTTCCTTCCAGATTCTCACTCAATATTTCATAGGGCGAAACCTGGTCAAAAGAAACACATACACCGTACCTTTCCCTCAGCTGCTCTCCAAAATGAGTTTCATACAGGTAAAGAAGCAAAGCCTTCGCCTCTTCCCCTGCCGGACTTAAATATCCCTCTTTCAGCCTTGTACTGATTGTTCCACCGGTAAAAACGACTAATATTCTCTTTTCCCCTACTCCATTTTCCATGATATTCATGTAAACTCTCCTATAAGGTTAGACTTTCTTCATTTTTTCTACATACTCTCGAAATACACGAAGTGCCATTTGCACCGGTTCTTCGCTGGTCATATCCACCCCACAGATTTTTAAAAGCTCAATCGGACTCCTGCTGCAGCCTCCGCTTAAAAACTTCTTATAGTTTTCAACAGCTCCCTTTTCTCCCGAAAGAATCTTCGTGCTGATGGCAATTGCAGCAGAAAATCCCGTAGCATACTGGTATACATAAAATGGCGTATAGAAATGTGGAATTCTTGCCCACTCATAGGCAATCTCATCATCAATAACACAATCCGGACCAAAATACAGCCTGTTCAGCTCTCTGTAGGTATTGCAAAGAACTTCTGCCGTCAGTTTCTTTCCCTCTCTCACCAATCCATGTGTCACCTTTTCAAACTCGGCAAACATTGTCTGTCGATAGAGGGTTCCCTTAAACTGATCCAGAAAATAGTTGATCAGATAGGCTTTTTCCTTTTGGTCTGTGGTTCTCTCCAGAAGACTGTGAATTAACAGGGCTTCATTACAGGTTGAAGCCACCTCTGCCACAAAGATTTTATAGCCTGCGTTTAAGTACGTCTGATGCATATCAGAATAATGGGAATGCAGGGCATGTCCCATCTCGTGTGCAAGGGTAAACACGTGGTTTAATGTTCCCTGGTAATTCAAGAGAACAAAGGGATGAACTCCATAAGCACCCCAGGAGTAGGCCCCATTTCTTTTCCCTTCATTTTCATAAATATCAATCCAGCGGTTTTCAAAGCCCTCCTTTAAAAGCTCCAAATAATCCTCACCCAGTGGTGCAAGACCCGAAAGCACAATTTCTTTTGCCTCATCAAAGGAATATTTCTTATCCACTCCAGATACCATCGGGGTATAGATGTCGTAAAGGTGCAGCTCCTCTACACCAAGCTTTTCCTTCCGAAGCTTCACATAATCATACATGGCATCCATATTGTTATGAACCGCTTCAATCAGCTTATTGTAAACCAGAACCGGAATCTGGGAATCATCCAAAGCAGCCTCCAATGCACTGTCATAATGCCTTTCTTTTGCAAAAAAGGCACTGGATCTGGCATTTGCATCATACATTGCCGCTATGGTGTTGATATTCTGCTTATAGGTTTTATACAGAGACGAAAATGCATTTCTTCGCACGCTCCTGTCCGGGCTCTCCAAAAAGGAGATATATCTTCCCTGGGTAAGCGGCACAAGCTTTCCATCTGTATCCTTAATATCATCAAATCTCACATCCGCGTTGTTAAACATAGCATAGATATTGGAAGCAGCCTTTGCCATTTCATTGGCCGATGCCAGCATCCGCTCTCCCTCCGCATCCAGCGTGTGAGCTCTTTGCCGTAAAATATTATGAATAAAAACCTCGTACTCCAGTAACTCCGGCTCTTCCTCATAAAATTTCTTCAGTGTTTCATCCTTGATTGATAAAATCTGTGGAACAAGAAAGGAACCAGCTGCATAAAGAAGATTCATTTTAATTTCTGCTTCCCCCGCAAACTGCTGATATAATGGTTCCTTTGTGTCCTGATGATATTTCTGGTTTGCATAGACGTAAAAGGTCTCAAACATGCAGTTGGTTTCACTGTAGCAGCGCAGACAGTTCAAAAGTGCTGCAGCATCCTCTGTTATTTTTCCATCAAAGCTCTGTAAATCCTCAATCGCCTGGTCTAAACGCATTCCGTCTGCACGCCAGGCATCATCATTGATATACAGATCCTCCAATGCCCATGTGTCCTCTGTCCTTTGCTGATATCTCTTTAATAATTCCATTGCTGTCTCCCGTCCTTTATTCTCTGATCTACTTCCTGCTTAAATTCACGTGCTGAAATTCTCATGGCTCCATGCCCCAGAATAATAACCTGCTCCATGCCGTCCGAGGTTGCTACACGAACCTGGTGCTTATGGCCAATTTCCTTTGTCACCTTTTCGATATACATATCAGCCGTTTCTGCTTCCTTCGTAAAAACAACATCAATGTTATGATACTTCATAACCTCTCCACGGTTTCCCTTTACCTTATAGGCATCAAAAACCAATATCAGCTTTTCATCATCAAAGCCCTGATAATTACATAAAATATCCATCAATGTTCCCCTGGCCGCATCGAGGTTGTCCTTTGCTAACTCATTCAGCTCTTCCCATGCAAAAATAATATTGTAACCATCCACCAGCAGATACTTTTCAACAGGAGCCTTCAGTGACTGTCTGCGGTACCGTTCACCACTGTCAACCCCCGACGCATGAATCGTCTTTGTCTCACGGTAAATTCTGGTTTTTCGCTCTCCAAATTCCCGCTTCATGATTTCTTCCAGCTCTTTATCAAAGGCCTGAGAGGATTGAGGTTTCCGTGGGACATTGACTGCTTTGTCGGACTGCTCCTTTCTGTTTTCAAAATAGCCAGGCAGATGCATATGCTCCTCCACCTCATCCCAGTTTACATAGAATCCGGTTCCCTGGACACAAAAAACTGAGCCTGTGGGATGAGCAATATCAGCTTCACTGTCATAACCAATCTGTTCCATGACCTCTTCTGTATTGTGGCACGGTCTGTAGCCCTCCACCTGCAGCGTCATTCTCCCACGCCCTTTGGTGTAGCCGCTGATCTGTGTCATATAATTTCCAAGCTCACTGACCGGAACAACACCGTCAAAAATGGCTTCTCCATTCTCCTGCAACGGTGCCGCAAAGCTTCCGCCCATCCGCTCCATATCAGACATCACTCTTCCAACACATTCTGCCGGAACAACAATATGAAACCGATAAACCGGCTCAAGAAGGATCGATTTGCCCCGCTTCATTCCCTGTCGCACTGCGCGATAGGTTGCCTGACGAAAATCTCCGCCCTCGGTATGCTTCAAATGCGATTTTCCTGCTACCAGTGTAATCCTCATATCTGTAATCGCAGAGCCGGTAAGAACACCCCTGTGCTCCGTCTCAGCAAGATGGGTCAAAATCAAACGCTGCCAGTTCAAATTCAGTTCATCTTCACTGACCTTTGCAGCAAATTCCAATCCGCTGCCCTGGGGCAGTGGCTCCATGAGAAGATGTACCTCCGCATAATGCCTCAGAGGCTCAAAATGACCAACTCCCTCGACTGGCTCCAACAAGGTCTCCTTATAAACAATATTTCCAATTCCAAAGGAAACATCCACAAGAAAACGATCTGCAATCACTCTTTTCAATATTTCAAGCTGAATCTCTCCCATAAGACTCACATGGATTTCCTTCAGCTGTTCCTCCCAGCTGATATGAAGCTCGGGATTTTCCTCTTCCAGCTGCAGCAATTTATGATACATTGGGAAAGGATCACATCCCTTCGGCAAAAGAATCTGATATCTTAAAATCGGCTCCAGCACAGCTGCATTTCCAACATGCTCATACCCCAGTCCTCCACCGCTTCTGGTGTGACTGAGACCGACGACCGCACAGATATCCCCGGCAAAGACCTCGTCCACACTCTCAAATTTTGCCCCGGAGTACAATCTGATCTGATTAATTTTCTCCTGCTCACTTTCAAGAAAGGTTTTCACCTTCAGGCTTCCTCCAGTTACCTTAAGGTAACTAATTCTGTTTCCCTGCTCGTCACGGGAAATTTTATAGATTCTGGCGCCGAATTCGCCTGAATACTGCATTGGTCTTGTATAATCCTTCAGTCCACGCAGCAGTTCTGTCACTCCTGAAAGTTTCAGTGCTGAACCAAAGAAGCACGGAAAAACGCGTCTTCCTGCAATCAAATCTATGATTCGGTCTTTTTCCACCGTCCCATGCTTCAAAAATGCTTCCATCGCTATTTCATCACACATGGCAATCTGGTCAAAAAACTCCTCACTGTCCGGATTCTGAAAGTCCACGGCTCCATCACCAAGCTTTTGCCTGATGTCCATCAACAGATCTTCTCTCTCTTTATGTGCTATATCCATTTTATTTACAAAAATAAAGGTCGGGATGCGGTATTCCTCCAGTAGTCTCGCCACAGTCTGTGTATGTCCCTGTACGCCATCCAGTCCACTGACCACAAGGATTGCATAGTCCAACACCTGTAAAACACGCTCCATTTCTGCCGAAAAATCAACATGCCCCGGGGTGTCAAGCAGGCAAAGCTCCAGGTTCTCATACTGCATTCTGGCCTGTTTGGAAAAAATCGTGATACCGCGTTCTCTCTCCAAATCAAAATTATCTAAAAGTGCATCCTTATGATCCACTCTCCCCAATTTGCGTATACTGCCACACTGATAAAGCATTGCCTCTGAAAGTGTTGTTTTTCCTGCATCAACATGAGCTAAAATTCCAATTACAAGTTTTTTCATCCGTTTTACCTTTCCTGCTTTTCTGAAAAGAATTCAACTTATTTTACCATACAAAACAACTTTCTGCACACTTTGGGGGCAAACACTTCACAGGCCTTCAAAGGCAAACAATGTCCTGCACGCGCAGCGGGCAGCACATGATATGCCGTAAAAAATGCCGCATAAAAGCCATTTCTGGTTTCATGCGGCACTCATTATTTATCCATCTTAACTTTATACAATACCCTGAGCTTTCATAGCCTCAGCAACCTTTAAGAATCCGGCAATGTTAGCACCGGCAACATAGTCGCCCTCTTTACCGTATTTCTTAGCGGCATCATCCAGATTATGGAAGATATTTACCATGATACCCTGTAATTTAGCATCAACCTCTTCAAAGGTCCAGCTTAATCTCTCGGAGTTCTGGCTCATCTCTAATGCGGAGGTAGCAACACCACCGGCGTTGGATGCTTTACCAGGGCAGAATAATACGCCATTCTGCTGTAAGTACTGTGTAGCTTCCAAAGTAGTAGGCATGTTAGCACCCTCTGCTACTGCAAATACACCGTTAGCAACTAATGCTTTTGCATCGTCTAAGTTTAATTCGTTCTGTGTAGCACATGGAAGAGCAACATCACATTTTACTGTCCAAACACCATGCTCACCATTTTTCTTCTCATGATATTCTGCACTTGGTCTTGCTGCAGCATATTCTGTTAAACGAGCACGTTTAACTTCTTTTACCTCTTTTAATAATGCAACATCAATTCCCTCCGGATCATAAATCCAGCCTGTGGAATCAGAACAGGTAACAGGTTTTGCACCTAACTGCTGTGCTTTCTGAATTGCATAGATTGCAACGTTACCAGCACCGGATACAGCGATAGTTTTTCCTGCGATGTCTTTGCCATTACATTTTAACATTTCTTTTGTTAAGTATAAAAGACCATAGCCTGTAGCTTCTGTTCTTGCTAAGGAGCCACCAAATGTTAATCCCTTACCTGTTAAAACGCCTTCATA
>CAZUCI010000013.1:14529-48043 GCA_964619485.1 uncultured Lachnospiraceae bacterium | reverse complement strand
TGGGTAACATCTGGTACAATGAGCCAAAAACTCTGGATGTTGCATTTGATGTAATTGGTGATATTGTTCTTTCAGCAGCAAGCCAGCAGTATGGTGGATTTACAGTGCCTGAGGTTGATAAAATCTTAGAGCCATACGCAGAGAAATCTTATAAAAAGGATGTGGAAAAATATCTTCGTCTGGGTATCGATGAGGAAAGTGCCAGAGCGGAGGCTTATAAGGATGTCTCCAAGGAGTTTGAGCAGGGCTTCCAGGGCTGGGAATACAAGTTTAACACTGTGGCCAGCAGCCGTGGTGATTATCCTTTCATTACTGTAACAGCAGGAATTGGAACCGGCAGATTTGCAAAGCTTGCAACCATTACACTTTTAAATGTCCGCAGACGCGGTCAGGGAAAGAAGGAATGTAAAAAGCCTGTTCTTTTCCCTAAAATTGTATTTTTATATGATGAGAATCTTCACGGCCCCGGAAAGGAGCTGGAGGATGTATTTGAAGCAGGAGTAAAATGTTCTGCAAAAACCATGTATCCGGACTGGCTGAGTCTGACCGGAAAGGGCTACATTGCAAGTATGTACAAGCAGTATGGGCGTGTTATTTCCCCAATGGGCTGCCGTGCGTTCCTTTCTCCATGGTATGAGAGAGGCGGTATGCATCCGGCAGATGATCAGGATATGCCTGTTTTTGTTGGACGTTTCAACATCGGTGCTGTCAGCCTGCATCTTCCGATGATTCTGGCTAAGGCAAGACAGGAGAGCAAGGATTTCTATGAGGTGCTTGACTATTATCTTGAGCTGATTCGCAAGCTTCATATCAGAACCTACGCTTACCTCGGTGAAATGCGTGCGTCTACCAATCCACTGGCATATTGCGAGGGAGGATTTTTAGGCGGACATCTTGGACTTCATGACAAGATTAAACCTATATTAAAAACTGCTACCGCTTCCTTTGGAATTACAGCCTTCAATGAACTGCAGGAACTGTACAATGGCAAATCCCTTGCAGAGGATGGTGCTTTTGCCCTGGAGGTATTGGAGCATATTAATAAAAAAATCAATGAGTACAAGGAAGAGGACGGTAATCTGTATGCCATTTATGGCACACCGGCAGAGAATCTCTGTGGACTTCAGGTAAAGCAGTTCCGTGCAAAATATGGAATTATCGAGGGTGTATCGGACCGTGAATATGTCAGCAACAGCTTTCACTGCCACGTGACGGAGAACATTACACCAATCGAAAAACAGAATTTGGAGTATCGCTTCTGGGAAATGGCCAACGGTGGCAAGATCCAGTACGTAAAATATCCGATTGACTACAATATGGACGCAATCAAAACGTTGATTCGACGCGCCATGGACATGGGACTTTATGAGGGCGTTAATTTGTCTCTGGCTTACTGTGATGATTGTGGTCATCAGGAGCTGGAAATGGATGTTTGTCCGGTATGCGGAAGTAAGAATCTGACCAAAATTGACCGTATGAATGGTTATCTTGCCTACTCAAGGGTTCATGGAGATACCAGACTGAGCGATGCCAAAATGGCGGAAATTGCAGAAAGAAAGTCCATGTAGGGGGTTTTACGAAATGAGATATCACAATATAACAAAAGATGACATGCTCAATGGAGATGGACTTCGTGTTGTGCTCTGGGTTGCAGGCTGTACCCATTGCTGCAAGGAGTGTCAGAATCCCGTTACCTGGGATCCCAATGGCGGTCTGCTTTTTGATGAAAAAGCAAAAGCGGAGCTTTTTGATCAGCTCGAAAAGCCATATATATCAGGAATTACTTTTTCAGGAGGAGATCCTCTTCATGCAGCAAACAGGCTGGATGTCCGCAATTTGATGGAAGAAATCAAAACGAAATTTCCAGGCAAGACCATCTGGCTTTATACAGGTGATGTGTGGGAAAATGTTTTACATTATCCGCTTATGAAGTTTGTTGATGTGCTTGTGGATGGAGAATTTAAGATTGAGCTTCGGGATACCAGGCTTTTGTGGAAGGGAAGCAGCAATCAGAGAGTTATTGACGTACAGCAGTCTCTGACACAGATTGATCCCCTGGTGCCGGTTCTTCATTGTGAAAATTATGCCAAATAACAGAAAGGTCAGAATATGACGGAAAAAATTAAGATACAATATTTAAATGATGAAATAGAAAGATTAAAATACATCGATGGAAAATCTGACTGGATTGACCTTCGCAGTGCAAAGCATGTGGAGATGAAGGCAGGAGAATTTCAACTGATTCATCTGGGAGTAGGCATGCAGCTGCCTGACGGATATGAGGCACATATTGTCCCAAGAAGCTCCACCTTTAAAAACTTTGGAATTATTCAGACAAACCATTGTGGAATCGTGGATGAGAGCTATTGCGGACCGGACGACTGGTTTTATATGCCGGCATATGCACTTCGAGACACGGTGATTGAAGTAAATGACCGCATCTGTCAGTTCAGAATAGAAAAGCATCAGCCTCAAATTGAATTTGAGGAGGTATCTTCCCTGGAGGGAAAGAACCGCGGCGGAATTGGAAGCACCGGAAAAAATTAATTTTTGTATAATTTAACTCCTTTTTGAAAAACTGTTATTAAGACGTTTGGAAAAGAGGAGTTTTTTATGTTAAGAAAGAATTCGCCGGAAAAGAAAGTGACTGTCTATGAAACAAAAATGAATGAAAATCTGTCTGACAGCATGAAATATTTAAATGAAAAGCTGGCTGTTGATAAAAACTTTGATGTGATATACAGGGTCATTCACATAGGTGGAAGAGAAGCCTGTATGTATTTCATCGACGGTTTTTGTAAAGATGAGCTCATGGAAAAAATGCTGCAGTATTTTATAGGCCTGGATTCCAAAGAAATGCCGGACAATGCCCATGAAATGACAAAAAAGTTCATGCCCTATGTTGAGGTGGATCTGCAAAACAACTGGAAACAGATTATTTATTTTATTTTGTCCGGTGTGTTTGCACTTTTTATCGACGGTTATGACCAGTGTATTCTCATTGATTCCAGGGAATATCCTGCAAGAACAGTTTCTGAGCCGGAGAAGGACAAGGTTTTAAGAGGCTCAAAGGATGGCTTTGTTGAGACGGTTATTTTCAACAGTGCATTAATCAGGAGGCGTATCCGCTCTGCTGATTTGCGTATGGAGGTAATGAATGCCGGAAAAAGCTCAAAGACAGATATCATTCTGTGCTATATGGAACAGCGTGTGGACAAGGAGCTTTTGGATAAGGTTAAAAATCGAATACGGGAAATTAAGGTAGATGCTCTTACCATGAATCAGGAGAGTCTGGCAGAATGTCTGTATAAGAAGGCCTGGTGGAATCCGTTCCCAAAATTTAAATTTACGGAGAGACCGGATACCGCCTCAGCTCAGGTGTTGGAGGGAAATATTATTATTCTGGTGGACAATTCTCCCTCGGCGATTATTCTTCCAACCAGTATTTTTGATGTAATTGAAGAGGCTGATGATTACTATTTTCCGCCTATCACTGGCACGTACCTCAGATTATCGCGTTTTTTGATTGCACTTTTAACCTACTTTCTTACACCAACCTTTTTACTTTTGATGCAGAGCCCTGATACGTATCTGCCGGAATGGCTTGATTTTATCCGTGTAAAGGATGCCGTTAACATTCCACTTATCTGGCAGTTCCTTATTCTGGAGCTGGCGATTGACGGCCTGAGGCTTGCCGCAGTGAACACGCCCAATATGCTCAGTACCCCCCTCAGTGTCATGGCCGCGCTGGTATTGGGTGAGTTTTCTGTCAACAGTGGATGGTTTAACTCTGAGGTCATGCTCTATATGGCATTTGTTGCCATTGCCAATTACACACAGGCAAGCTACGAGCTTTCCTATGCTTTGAAATTTATGAGAATTATCAATCTGATTTTGACAGCGATATTTGGCATTTATGGCTATATAGCTGGAATACTGGTGCTTGCCCTGTCTATTATTTTTAATAAGACAATATCCGGTCAGAGCTATCTTTATCCCCTCCTGCCCTTTAATCTGCAGCAGGTGAGCAAGCGGTTTCTCAGAAAAAGACTTCCGGAATCAAGACAGTAATGATTATGTGATGCTTTTTTCGTTTTACTGTGCCCTGTTTTCGTTGAATATACTGCAAAAAAATGGTAAAATACAGATTATATAACGAGAAACGAAGGAGATATGGAATGGGCTCATTTAAAATCATTACTGATACAGGATCTGATTTACCAAAGGATTATTTGGAAAAGCATGACTTGGAAGTGCTTTCCCTGGCTTATACAATTGAAGGCAAAACATATGACTGGAATCATCCTATGGATGAAAAAGAATTTTATGCAAGAATGCGTGCTGGAAGCATGCCGACAACGGCGCAGGTAAATATTGAGGAAGCCAGAATGCTTCTGGAGGAGCAATGTGTGGAGCAAAAGGAAATCCTGTGTGTCTCTTTTTCATCAGGCTTAAGCGGTACCTACAACAGTACAGCGGTTGCGGCCAAAGAGGTGATGGAGGAGCATCCTGACGTGAAAATCCGTGTCGTGGACAGCAGAGCAGCCTCTTTAGGAGAGGGACTGATGGTTCATGCGGCTGTAAAGATGCGCGATGAAGGAAGAGGGCTCGATGAGACGGCTGATTATCTGGATGAAAACTTCAGAAGCTTTGTACATGTCTTTACAGTAGATGATCTGAATCATTTATACAGAGGTGGACGTGTAAGCCGGGCAACAGCCTTTGTGGGTACACTTGCCAATATTAAACCAATTCTTCATGTTGATGATGAGGGACATTTAATTAACATTGGTAAGATCAGAGGCAGAAAAAAATCCCTGATGGAGCTGGTGAATCTGATGGAACAGAAGATGGGAAATCATCTGAGAGAAAATGACTGTGTTTTTATCAGCCATGGGGACAGTCTGGAGGATGCACAGCTTGTTGCTGATGAGGTTCAGAAAAGATTTGGAATCGAAAGCTTTTTAATCAATTATGTGGGACCGACCATTGGAGCACATTCCGGTCCTGGTACAATCGCCCTGTTCTTTATTGGCGACGGAAGATAAAGCTGCTTCATTTCATTGTTTATGTAGGAGGCTGTTGATTTGCAACAGCCTTTTTTATGATTAATTGCATTTTTTGCCACTGGTGGTACATTTGTCAAACTGGGGATTACACTGGTAGAAATTAACCGGGTCAAGCTTTTCCTGAACCATGCGCAGTGCTTCACCGAAACGCTGAAAGTGGACGATTTCACGTTCTCTAAGGAAACGGATAGGGGCACATACATCAGGGTCATCCACAGCGCGCAGGATATTGTCATAGGTTGTTCTGGCTTTCTGCTCAGCTGCAAGATTCTCCATTAAATCTGTTATGGTATCCCCCTTGGACTGAAATTCGCAGGCATTAAAAGGGATTCCGCCTGCAGCCTGTGGCCACAATGCCAGGGTATGATCCACATAGTAGGGAGCAAAGCCCTGCGCTTCAATTTCTTCCATGGAGAGATTTTTAGTCAGCTGATATACAATGGCACCAATCATCTCAAAGTGAGCCAGCTCTTCGGTTCCAATATCTGTTAATAATCCGGATACTTCTCTGTATGGAATGGTATACCGCTGGGAAAGATAGCGGAGGGAAGCCGCCAGCTCACCATCAGGACCGCCGTACTGGCTGATAATTATTTTAGCCATTTTTGCATTGGTGTTTTTGATATGAACAGGGTATTGTAGTCTTTTTTCATAATTCCACATTTATTCACAGCCTCCTTCCCATGGAAGTGGCATTTTTGCCCAAATCCATTCTTTGCAGTCGTTGTCAATTACACAGGAGAGAGTAAGCGGACCAAAACGGTCGGCATATTCCTTCATCAGTCTCTTTTTAATGGAAATATATTGCTTTACATAGGAGACAGCATTGACATCATCCGGGTGTGTATCAAGGTATTCTGTCAAATCTATAATAGCAAAATCAATGGTAGAAATATGAAGCAGCAATTTGCTTCTGTTCGTATTTTGTATTTCATTTCCCATATTGTTTTTTGCAGCAGCATAATACATTATTTACAACATCTCCTTCCTTCAAAAGGCTTATTAAGCTCCGGAAAGATAGTGCCTATTTTAAAGGCTTCTTCCAGATTTTCGTAAACATTTTCCATTGTCTGCCAGGGGACATATGCCATTCCGGGAGGAAAGGCGGCAGGACAGTCTAAAAAATGATAGTCATTCATAGGTTACCTCTCAGTTGTTCTATTTAATTTAGTTTATGCATATAATATGAAATGTTGAAAAATGTGCAAAAAATTTGTGCAAAATTAAAGTTTCAGGTAACAATTTGCACAAGTTTTTAGTCAATTTTGTTGCAAAAATCATGTTGGTGTGATACGATTTACATAATGAAAATATAAATAAGGAATACTAAACAATTTAACCGATATCTTTTCGTGAATGTTTGTGGTTTACAAAAAATTATTAACTCACTATAATATTATGTAGAAGTTAAATTGTATTGAGTAGAATTATACAATATTGATATAGGGAGTGAATCATATGAAATGTTTAATTTGTGGCGGCGAATCTGCTGGTGAAGTTTGTAATCAGTGTATCAGACTTGAGAAAATTTTATTCCAGAAGGAATGGACCTTCAAGGAGGGCATGATTATTAAAAAAAGCGAGGATTTAAGAGTATCTATTTCAAATCTTCGAATCAGCGGTCGTCTTCCAATGTGTGACAATCCAAAGGGATTGAATACAAGAATAGATAATGTCTCACATTATCTTTTAAATGTGAGAAGTATTGAGGAGACTAATTTCCAGGGGAAAAAGACAATGATGGTTGTTATTGAGAATCCAACCACCAAATTTACCAGATATATTTATGTTCCGGGATTAGAGGATATGAATGGTCTGGCCGTTGCAATCAACGATGGAAAAACAAAAGCTGCTTCTCTGACAGAGCGTATTCGTCAGCAAAAGGGTCTTGCGAAAGCTCAGACAGGTGCTCCTGTTATTACCAGCGCACCGATTACAAGTGCTCCGATTACCAGCGCTCCAAGCAGTTCATCTGTTACCAGCACAACAACAGGCGGACAGAATTATGATACTGTGGCTTTGTCTGGAATGGCTGATGATTTATCAGAATTTGAAACAAAGATCAAGAAACTCAAGGTTCTTCGCGATAATGGTATTTTAAGCGAGGAAGAGTACATAGCAGAGAAGAAAAAGCTTGTCAGCATTTTCTAAATATGGTTTTTACGACCAGGCATTTTTGCCTGGTCTTTTTCTTTGTTTATTAGAACGTACATTTACAATTGTTGCGTTGCAACACTTGATTTCCAAGACTGTTTATGTCAAAATAGAATCGACTGACGAGTACATAATATGGAGGCATCGAATGAGAGGAATTGATACTGAAGTACGTAAGTCCAGAAAGCGCATTTTTAAGGAAGTAGCGAATCTGGCATATAATTCAACAAATTTGTCCGATGATATGGAAGCACTGCCTTATAAGATCGTAGATAGTGTAGACCCGGATTACCGGGATGATATTTATAGAGAGAGAGCAATTACCAGGGAGCGTATGCGACTTGCAATGGGAATGTCTCTTCGACCGGAGGATGCACCGGTTCATGTTTCTTCAGGTGTAGAAGAGAGTAATATTGCGGAAAAATATTACGAACCACCGCTTATGCAGGTAATTCCATCTGCATGTAATAAGTGCCCGGAAAATGATTACCGTGTCACAAATCGCTGTATGGGTTGTACGGCTCACCCATGTATGGAGGTCTGCCCAAGAGGCGCAATCAGCATGGTGGATGGCCACTCCTATATTGATCAGGAAAAGTGTATCAGATGTGGAAAATGTAAATCTATCTGCCCGTATGATGCAATTTCACATCAGGTCAGACCATGTGCAGCTGCGTGTGGTGTAAATGCCATTAAAAACGATAAATATGGACGAGCATGTATTGATAATGAGCTCTGTGTATCCTGCGGACAGTGTATGGTTAATTGTCCTTTTGGTGCCATTGCTGATAAATCACAGATTTTTCAACTGATTCGTGCGATTCAGTCAGGCAGAAAGATCATTGCCCAGGTTGCCCCTGCTTTTGTCGGACAGTTTGGTGCCGGTGTTTCACCTGATAAATTTAAAACAGCCTTGAAAGAGCTTGGCTTTTATGATGTTTATGAAACTGCAATTGGTGCAGATATGGGCGCTATGGCAGAGGCTCATCATTATGTGGAAAAGGTTGCCACAGGGGAGCTTCCATTTTTGCTTACCAGCTGTTGCCCATCCTGGTCAATGCTCGCCAAAAAGTTTTTCCCTGAGACCATTGGCAGTATTTCCAATGAGCTGACACCTATGGTTGCTACGGCAAGAGTGATTAAAAAAGAGCACCCGGATTGTGAGATTGTATTTATAGGACCCTGCGCTTCCAAAAAGCTGGAGGCGTCCAGACGAACTGTCCGTTCAGATGTTGATTTTGTTATTACCTTTGAGGAGCTTGCAGGAATGTTTGAGGCAAAAGACCTCCTTCTTGACGAAATTTCCGAGGCAGATAAAATGGAGGATGCAACGGGCGCAGGTCGTGGATATGGTGTGGCCGGCGGCGTGGCAAGCGCCATAGAAGAATGCATCAGAGAATATTATCCGGATGTAGAAGTGAATATTGAGCACGCAGAGAGCTTAACGGAATGTAAAAAAATGCTTATGCTTGCAAAGGTTGGCAAAAAGAACGGCTGCCTGATTGAAGGAATGGCCTGTCCCGGTGGCTGTGTAGCCGGTGCCGGAACCAATATCGCTGTTCCGACTGCTGCAAAGGCAGTGAACGCATTTAAGGCGCAGGCTGAAAATAAAATCCCATCGATGGATTCGATGAAACAGGAGGAAATAGAGTAGTGAGTAAAGTAAGAACCAGATTTGCACCCAGTCCAACAGGAAGGATGCATGTGGGTAATTTAAGAACAGCATTATATGCATATCTAATTGCAAAGCATGAGGATGGGGATTTCATTCTCCGTATTGAGGATACAGATCAGGAGCGTGAAGTAGAAGGCGCAGTTGATATTATTAATCGTACTATGGAAAAGACAGGTCTTCTCCATGATGAAGGACCTGATAAGGATAAGGGCTTTGGACCCTATGTGCAAAGTGAACGTCAGGCACAGGGACTTTATCTTGAGTATGCCAGAAAATTAGTGGATAAGGGTGAAGCATATTACTGTTTCTGTGATGAAGAGCGTTTAAAGGAGTGTGTTAAGACCATTCAGCTGGAGAATGGGGAAACGAAGGAAATCAATGTATATGATAAGCATTGTCTTTCTCTTTCCAAAGAGGAAGTGGAAGCTAAGCTTGCATCGGGGATTCCCTATGTCATCAGACAGAATATTCCAAATGAGGGAACAACTACCTTCCATGACGATATTTATGGCGATATTACTGTTAACAATGATGAGCTGGACGACATGATTTTAATTAAATCAGACGGTTTTCCAACCTACAATTTTGCAAACGTTGTGGATGACCATTTGATGGGAATCACTCATGTTGTACGTGGAAATGAATATCTTTCTTCCTCACCTAAATATAATCGTCTGTATGAGGCCTTTGGATGGGAAGTGCCGGTTTACGTTCATTGCCCATTGATCACAGATGAAGAGCATCATAAGCTTTCCAAGCGTTGTGGACATTCTTCCTTTGAGGATCTGGAGGAGCAGGGCTTTCTGGCTGAAGCAGTTGTCAATTTTGTCGCACTGTTAGGATGGAGCCCGGCCGACAATCAGGAGATTTTTTCTTTACCGGAGCTGGTAAAAGCATTTGATTATCATCATATGTCCAAATCACCGGCGGTATTTGATTATGGAAAATTAAAATGGATGAACGGCGAATATATCAAAGCGATGGATTTTGAAGCATACTATGAGAAGGCGCTTCCTTATATCAAAGAGACCATTCATCATGCATATGACTATCAGAAAATTGCCGAGATGGTAAAATCCAGAATTGAGGTATTTCCGGATATTCCTGCATTAATAGATTTTTTTGAAGCATTGCCGGAATATGATATTGCAATGTATACACATAAAAAGATGAAGACAAACACAGAGACTTCATTGGAGGTATTAAAGAAGGTACTGCCATTGCTGGAGGCACATGAGGACTATTCCAATGATGCACTTTACAAGCTCTTAAGTGATTTTGTCGCAGAAGAGGGCTGCAAAAACGGTTATGTTCTCTGGCCAGTCCGTACTGCAGTTTCCGGCAAGCAGATGACACCTGCCGGTGCTACAGAAATTATGGAAATTATTGGCAAGGAAGAATCCATTGCCAGAATTAAGAAGGGTATTTCGTTACTGGAAAATGCCTGATCAAATTAAAAATGAGGCCCAGGAACGGGCCATACACCATGAATCGGGGCCAATGCTTGTCATTGCAGGCCCCGGATCTGGCAAAACCTTTGTCATCACACATCGCATTCAATTTCTCATTCGAGAGAAAAAAATTCCACCATCCAAAATTTTAGTAATTACCTTTACAAAAGCTGCTGCATTGGAAATGCGCGCAAGAGCCATTTCACTGGAAAAAGACTGTGCATATGTTCAGTTTGGAACCTTTCATTCCATATTCTTTTCTATTCTGAAGAAAATCCCCAATTATCAAAATGTAAAATTAGTAAATGAAAAACAAAAAAATGCGTGTATCCTTATGTATTTAAAGGAGGTTTTCAGGGAAGAGCGAGATGCCCAAATGGCATTGGAAAGTGCAGGAAAAGCCATATCTTTTTATAAAAACACAATATCTGAGCTGACAGAGAGAGAAGGTCTGGAAGCAAAGCTGACTGCCTTTTTACCGGGAATGAAACCAGAACAAATCATAAGGCTGATTACTGATTATGACAGCTGGCTTAAGGAAAACAGCTGGATTGATTTTGATGATATGCTTCTGTGCTGTCGAACCTGTTTGAAAGAGTCGGCTTCATTTCAAAGCTTTTGGAAGAGCAGGTTTTCTCATATTCTGATTGACGAATTTCAGGATATTAATCAGGTGCAGTATGAAACCATTCAAATGCTTGTATCGGACGGCAATATTATGGCTGTGGGAGATGATGATCAGTCAATTTATGGCTTTCGGGGGTCTAATCCAAGGTTTATGGAAGCATTTTTAGATGATTTTAAGGCTGAGAAAGTGGAGCTTTTCAAAAACTACAGATGCAGTAGGGACATTGTAAAAAAAGCCTCGGATTGTATTTCCCATAATAAAAAGCGCTTTGAAAAACAGCTTGTTGCAGCACAGGAATGGGAGGAGCCTGTTTTGATACATGCCTTTGATGGAAAAGACAAAATGGCAGACTATATCTGCCGGCAAATAGAAAGTCATAAGGACAGCACACATGCTTTACTGGTCAGGACCAACAGCCAGGCCTCCTTTTATATTCAGTATTTCAGGAAAAAGGGAATAGATGTCATAGGACTTGTGGAAAAAAGAGAAGATAACAATGAGATGATTCTGGAAGACCTGAAGGCTTATATGCGATTTGCACAAAACAAAAACAGAAGTGATTTCCTTAAAATTATGAATCGACCGGTTCGTTATATTAAACGGAGTCTTGTAGCCGAGGAGAAGGTTGACCTTAAGCTTTTGCAAAAACGTCTTCAGGATAAACCCTGGATTGCAGAACGGGTGAAACTTCTGGAAGCACAGTTTAACATGCTAAAAAAGCTTGATTTGTATGGAGCATTGCATTTTATATGGAAGGGTATGGGATATGAAGGGTTTCTTACCGAGGAACTGAAAACAGAGGAAGCAATAAAAAAGAGCACACAATATTTTGAACAGATACTAAGATACGCAAGGACTCATGAAGATCTGCAGGATATTAACAGGAAATATGAGACGCTGGAAAAAAGTAATTTGCAAATCAGTGTTATGACCTTTCACGGAGCGAAGGGACTGGAATTTGATCAGGTATTTTTGCCGGAGCTGAATCGGGGAAAGGTTCCTCATGGGAGAATGCTTGATGAGGATGAGATTGAAGAGGAGCGCCGAATGTTCTATGTTGCAATGACCAGGGCAAAAAGACTGCTTCATCTACTCTATATTGAAAAAGACCATGCCAATGAAAAGGATGTGATTTCCCCGTTTTTAGCAGAGATTATTGCAAAAAAGGATGAGGATGAAGCCTAGGCCTCATCCCCGTTTTCTTCCTCAGATACAATTTCATCAAATTCACATTCGTCTAAATATTCATCAAAAGCATCTTCCACACGCTCTAATTCATCATCATCCACAATCGAACGAAGCTGCGGCTCTTTATTGGGATCAGCTTCATCTTCCCTGTAACCATAGAACCAGAAAGTACCATCTTCGTTTTCTCCATTTTCATCTAACGGCATTAAAGCAATATAGCTTTCTTTTCCAACATCAAAAATGGTAATAATTGCACATTCAACTGTTCTGCCATCATCAAGCTCCAGGGTAACGGTCATTTCTTCGCCTTCAATTTCTTCAATCTCATTTGGGTTTGCCATAGTGTGTCCCTTGGGGAATAAATCCCGATCCTTTCTTTTTTTTCATCATAGCATGTTGATGTTTAAAAGTATAGCACACAGAAAAAGTTAGACAATTTAGCTGAATAACTTATATAATGCGACAAATTATTTGACATAAAAGCATAATCAAATTAAAATAAACAAAAGGGGAAGAAAAAGGGGATGAAGGAAATGTTAACAGAAGCGGACAGCATCGAACGGGCCAGAGATATTTTAAAATCCTGTGACAAGGTGGTAGCGTTGCTTGGAATCGGAACGGTCATGGAGTGCGGTGCTTTAAATTATCTGAATAATGAGGTTATTTACCGGATTGAAGATACCTATCATCGAAGTCCGGAGGAGATTATGTCTTCCGGCTTTTACAGCGCAAGAACAGAGAACTTTTTCAAGTATTATAAGGATGAGTATCTGCAGGATACCTGTGAACCAAATGATACCTACCGGGCTTTAAAAAAGCTGGATGATGATGGAAAATTGTATGCATGTATTACACAAAATACTCACGGGCTGGAAAAGAAAATAGGAATTCATCATGTGATTGAGATTTACGGAAACAGGAATAATAACTGGTGTACAAAGTGCGGGAAGCATTTTGACATGGATTATATTCTGCATTCCCGGGGCGTGCCTGTCTGTGATGAATGTCAGGGTGTTATTCGTCCGGGGATACGTCTGTTTGGTGAAATGATTCGTAATGATGTGATGACGGAGGCTGCTTCCGCCTGCCAAAATGCAGAGGCACTGATTGTACTTGGAACAAACTTTTATGATCCCATGGTCTGCTTTGCATTGAATCATTATCAGGGAGATAATCTGATTTTAATCAGCAAGCATGTTCATTATCTGGACAAGAGTGCTGATATTATCATTCATCGACAGGTGAAGGACGTACTGCCGGGCATGATTTTGTAATGTGCTTTCTTTTCTTTGTGCCAGGGGTGTGGTATACTTATTTTGTATTTTTATCTGAATGATAACCTTTACTGACAGGAGAACCCAATGGACACAAGCAGAAAGATAAAGGATTTACAAATAAAAAAGGGCCATTTGTATCATATGGGTGTTCATATGCTGCAAAATGGTCTTTCTGTGGTTTCGGATGTGGAAGGCGAAAAAGAGCAGGGCATTATTTTATTTTTGAAACATGAGAGAGTGAAAATCCCTTTTTTGCCGGAGGATAAAACAGGTGCTTTATATTGTATTATGGTGGAAAATATCAGAGAGGAAAGCTTTCAGTACTGTTTTTACAGAGATGGGGAGCGTTTTCTTGATCCCTATGTGCCTTTGACCAATGCTTCAAAGAAGTTTGGAGTGGTAAGAAAGGAGCAGCTTCTTGGGGTAATCAGGCCGGATACCTTTGACTGGGGAGAGGATAAACCACTTGGTATTTCCTACTCGGACAGTATCATCTACAAGCTTCATGTGCGGGGCTTTACGAAGCATGCATCCTCCAATGTCTCCGGAAGAGGAACCTTTTTGGGGCTTAAGGAAAAAATTTCTTACCTGAAGGAGCTGGGGGTGACAGCGGTAGAATGTATGCCTGTCTATGAGTTTGAGGATGTCATTACAAATCCGGCCTATAAAAAGATGGATGAAAAGCTTGCTCCCTTTATGGATGAAACACAGAAAACCTGGGAGACAAAGGTTAATTACTGGGGCTTTTCCAAAGCATATTATTTTGCACCAAAGAATGCCTATGCACACTCAGAATATGCAGACCTGGAGTGCAAGGATATGATTAAGGCACTTCATGAAAATGGGCTGGAATTTATTATGAAGCTCTATTTTGACGAGAAGGTACGACCGGGCTTTGTTCTGGATGTCTGTCGTTTCTGGGTGGAAAAATATCACGTGGACGGATTCCGCCTTATGGGAAAAGCTATCCCGGTGGAGCTTTTGATCACTGATCCGTTTTTGCGCTGCACAAAACTGATTTTTGAGCATGATATTTCCCCTGAATATGTTAAAAGCAGTGAGCAGATTTCTCATAATCTTGCGCTTTCCAATGACGCCTTTCGCTATGACGTACGCAAGTTCCTGAAAAGTGATGAGGATATGCTTATAAAGGTTGCTGAGCTTTTTAAACGCAACCCACGGGAATATGCTGTTATCAATGAAATCACGACCTATCAGGGCTTTTCTCTTTATGATCTTGTATCCTATGACCGCAAGCATAACGAGGCAAATGGCGAGGACAACCGGGATGGCAGTGAATACAATTACAGCTGGAACTGCGGATTTGAAGGAAAAACAAGGAAAAAGCAGATTGTGCAGCTGCGAAAGAAACAGATTCGTAATGCATTCATGATGCTGTTGTTTTCTCAGGGAACACCGGCCATTCTGGCTGGAGATGAATTTGCCCACACCTGTGACGGAAACAATAACCCCTATTGTCAGGATAATAAAACAAACTGGCTGAACTGGGACAGACTGTCCAGGGAGAAGGAGCAGTTTTTGTTTGTGAAGGAGATGATTGCCCTCAGAAGGAATCATCCAATTCTTCATATGGATTCAGAGCTTCGACAGATGGATTATATGTCCTGCGGCTATCCGGATTTATCTTACCACGGAGAAATGGCGTGGTATCCACAGCTGCAGAATTATAACAGACATTTTGGAATCATGTATTGTGGAAAGTATGCGGTAAGAGCAGGAAAGGAAGACGACTTCTTCTTTGTGGCATATAATACACACTGGATGGTACATGTTTTTGCACTTCCAAAGCTCCCGAAAGAAATGGAATGGTCAGTTGTCATGGATACACAGGAGCCGGACGTGAAAAAAGAGTTAGTATATGATAAAGAAAAGAAGCAGTATCAGATTGCTGTAGAGGCGAGATCTGTTGTGCTTTTGACAGGAAAGAAGACTAAAAAAGAATGAAAGCATTGAAACATTTTTTAACCATTACCTATCACAAATACTTAGTTATGAAAGGATGTTTTTCTGTTGGCCTGTATTATCAGGGCATAACCCATGATCTCTCAAAATATATGCCATCAGAATTCTGGGTCGGGGCAAACTGTTTTCAGGGGGATCGCAGCCCAAATAATGCCGAACGGGAGGCCATTGGCTATTCGTCAGCGTGGCTTCATCATAAGGGAAGAAACAAGCATCATTTTGAATACTGGATTGATTACAGCTCCATTGAAATAAAAGGAGGTATGGCTCCCGCACCAATGCCCATACGCTATGTCATAGAGATGTTTATGGACCGGATTGCTGCCTCAAAGGTATATGAGAAGGAAAATTATACTGACAGAAAGCCTCTGGAATATTTTGAACGTGGCAAGGATTGCATGATGCATCCAAAGACCAAAAGGCAGCTTACCATTTTACTTAGAATGCTTGCCACAAAAGGCGAGAAGGAGACCTTTTCCTATATTAAGCACGTGATCTTAAAGAAATAGCATTTGCACTTTTTAGCTGTGACTGCATAAGTTACAGTATAAAGGAGTGAAAAACTATGAATTGTATATGGATTATTTTATTGTTATGCCTCTGTGGAAATGATAACGGAATTGGCTGTAACGGACGTGGAAGAGAGCGGGACAGAGATGACAGCAGAGGCGGCTGCGGCTGTAACAACAGAGGAGGCTGCAAAGAATCAAATGATGATGACTGCCATCCAAGATGTCCGATTCCTGCTTTTGCAAGAGACCGGGAGGGAGACAGCTGCGGCTGTGAGATAAATAAGTGATTTTCCTGTAAAAAATGGAGGGTTAGTATTCCTGACGCTTCCAAAAGGTTTCCAAATCTTCTGGAAGTGGTACATAAAAATCCAAGGGATTTCCGTTGATCGGCTGTCTGATGGAAAGGGAGCAGGCGTGGAGGGCATGGCGTTTTAGAAGGGTTGTGTCACCTCCATATAAATCATCACCTGCAAGTGGATGTCCAATTGCTGAAAAATGAACACGAATCTGATGTGTGCGTCCGGTTTCTAAGGTGATAGAGACCAGGGCGTAGTTTTTTTTCTGTGAAAGTACCCTGTAATGTGTCACAGCCTCCTCGCCATGCTCTTGATCAACACAGCGTGTAATGAGAGAGGAATCGCAGCGGCCAATGGGCAGTTTGATGGTTCCTGACTGGCATGGAAGAACGCCGGATACAATGGCGTAATAGGATTTCTTCAGTTCTTTGTTTAACAGCTGTCCCTGCAAAATGGAGGCACTGACAGCGTGCTTTGCAATGAGAACAAGACCGGAGGTGTTTTTGTCCAGACGATTTACAGGTCTGTATGTAAAAGAAATATTTTTACTTTGAAAGTAGAAAAGAAGCGCATTGCCAAGTGTATCATTATGATGATTTAAAGATGGAATGGTAGGCATTCCTGCCGCCTTATTAATGACAATCAGATCCTCATCCTCATAAAAAACGGAGATTGGCAGTGCAACGGGGGCAATGTCTGAGGAGTCTTCTTCGTCGATGGTAACAGTTAAACGGTCGCCGGTGTGCAGTATGGAATTGAGATATACCCAGACACCGTTTTGCAGGATACTTTCCGGCTGCTTTTTAAAAAAAATCAGGTTTTTGGATGAAAAACCCTTTGTTTTCAGATATTGCTGTATGGACATGCCTTCTTCGGCAATATTGATGGTATAGAGAATGATTCTTTTCATGAGAGTATTATAACTGTAAAACTCGTAAGACGAAAGGGGAAATATCTTGTAAAAGCGCTTAACAAGAAAAGGTAACTTTGTTATAATAAATAAAACTGAAGCTTAAGACAGGAGTGTCTGGAAATGAAAAAAGAAAAATATGTTGCATATGTATCGACTTATACAATGAACGACAATCATGGAATAAAAATCTATGATGTGGACATGAAAAATGGGCAGTTTAAAGAGAAGGATGAGGTTGAAATCACAAACTCCTCCTATCTGACAATTTCCCACAATTCCAAGTATCTGTATTCCATTACCGATTTCGGTGTTGAGGCCTATGGAATAGATGAAAACGGTGGCTTAAAGGTGATTAACCGTGGCACCATCAATGGTATGAGAGGCTGTTATCTTTCCACAGATTATTCGGATCGCTATCTTTTTGTAGCAGGCTACCACGATGGTAAAATCACAGTTCTCAGACTGAATGAGGATGGTGGAATCGGGGACATAACCGAAGAAATATATCTAAAGGGAATGGGAAGCATTGCAGAGCGAAATTTCCGTCCCCATGTGAACTGCGTAAAAATGACCAGAGATAACAAATATCTGATGGCGGCAGATCTTGGGATGGACCATATTAATGTATATCGTCTGGATCACGCAACCGGAAAGCTGAAAATGGTTGATATTGTCAGAAGTGAAATGGAATCGGCACCACGTCATATTAAGATGACAAAGGATGGTAAATTTGTATATATTGTCCATGAAATTAAAAATTATATTGACGTATATAAGTATGAAGAAATTAACGATAATCCTGAATTCACCAAAACGGGAACGTATCCAACCCTGAATGATTATCACGCAGGCGGTTCTGCTGCCAGTGCCCTGAACTTTTCCGAGGATGAAAACTATCTGGTCAGCTCGACAGCAGGAGACAACAGTGTCATTCTTTTTAAAATCAATCATAAGGATGGTCAGCTCCAGAAGATTTTCTGTCTGCCTATCAGTGGGGAATATCCTAAGGATGCAGCACTTTTCCCGGATAACAAGCATCTGGTTTCTTTGAATCATGAGTCAAATACCATGACCTTTTTTTCCGTGGATACAACGAAGGGGCTTCTTGTTATGAATGGGAAGGAAATTAAAATTGACAGTCCGAACTGCATTATTTTTCATAAGCTGGAGGAACAGGAGTAGATATCTGCACCGCACTTTTAACGTAAATCAGTTAAAAATGCGGTGCAGATTTTCCATTCGTGCATGTGTCTGATCCATGAGCAGATCAAGAACTGTAAGTCCGGCCATTGCCTCCACTACTACAACAGCGCGTGGAACAATAATTGGGTCGTGTCGACCCTTGATATTAATTTCAATATTTTCATGATTCTTATTTACAGTCTGCTGCGTTTTAAAGATAGAAGGAGTGGGCTTGACATAGGCGCGCAGAACCAGTGGACTACCGTCGCTGATACCACCAAGTGTACCACCGGAATGGTTGGTAAGCTTTTCAATTTTTCCGTCTTTGAACTGAAAGCTGTCATTGTTTTCAGAGCCCTTGCAGGAAGCGGATAAGATTCCGTCACCGATTTCAAAGGCTTTAACGGCTCCAATGGACATTACTGCAGCGGAAAGTCTTGCATCAATTTTATCAAAAACCGGTTCACCGATGCCGGCGGGGAGACCGGAGATGCAGCATTCGATTACACCACCTGCAGAATCAGTTTCTGCCATACATTTTTGTAAAAAGGCTTCGGCTTCTTTTGACGCTGTTTCATCCGGCATCGCGGTTGGCGTGGTTAGAATATTTTCTGCATCAAAATGATCATAGGAGATGGATACCGGTCCAATTGATTTGGTGTATGCCATGACGTTGATGCCTAATTCCTTCAGTATTTTCAGAGCGACAGCACCACCGGCAACACGTCCGATGGTTTCACGTCCTGAGGAGCGTCCGCCGCCGCGATAATCTCTGAAACCATATTTGGCATCAAAGGTGAAATCGGCATGTCCCGGGCGATAGAAGGAGGCAATCTCACTGTAATCACCAGAGCGCTGTGAGGTGTTTCGAACCAGCATTGCAATTGGAGTTCCTGTGGTTTTCCCTTCAAAGATTCCTGAAAGAATTTCCACTGTGTCGGACTCGGCGCGCTTGGTTGCATAACGTGAATTTCCGGGTTTTCGTCTGTCCAGATAAATTTGAATATCCTCCTCTGATAAGGGAAGATTGGATGGAACGCCATCAACAATCACGCCTATTCCTGCGCCGTGAGATTCTCCAAAGGTCTGTATTGTAAAATTTTTGCCAAATAATGATCCTGCCATAGTCAGCCTCATTTCTATATTTTTCTTTTAGTTTTCAAATATTATATAGGATTTGTGCAAAAGTGGCAAGTGAGGGGAAAATGTTAAAATGCAAACTGACAAAATGAAAGAATCATGATATGATTAAACGACTAATGGAGAAATTGCAATGAAATGGATGAAATTCTTTTGTTTGTGTTTACTGTGCTTGAGTTTTCTTTGTAACAGTTCTGTGAACTGGGATTTTTTTGTGAAGACTGTTTATGGAAAAGAAGCGGTTGAAGGTTCCATCTTTTCATCAACAGGAAAAGATGATTATATTGTATTGGAAGATACCGATGTCATGGAGGGATATGAAAATACGGAGCTGGAATTTGTCTCCGAGGATGAGAAGCTTTCTGCAGAGGATATTCTTTCTGATAATTCGCTTATGAAGGCAGAGGATCTGGGTTCTGAAAAAACACTTTCCAAGGACGACTGGCGTCTTGTACTGATCAATAAGCAGCATTCCATTCCGGATGATTACAGCTTTAAGCTTGGGACGATTAAGGGAGCCATGAAATGTGATGAGCGTATTATTCCGGATCTTTTTAAAATGCTGAAGGCGGCGAAAGGTGACGGTGTGAACCTGGTTATCTGTTCTCCCTATCGAGATATGAATCGTCAGGTGGTATTGTTTAATCGTAAGGTGAAGGCATATATGAAGCAGGGAATGACCTATATGGAGGCCTATGAGGTCACAGCACAGGCGGTTACAGTTCCAGGGGCTTCAGAGCATCAGATCGGTCTCGCACTTGATATTATCTGTGACTCCTATTCTTCTTTAAATGAGGGATTTGGCGATACAGAGGCTGGAAAATGGCTTGCAAAGCACAGCTGGGAGTATGGCTTTATTTTGCGTTATCCCAAAGGAAAAGAGTATATAACCGGAATTGAATATGAACCCTGGCATTTTCGTTATGTGGGAGCTGAGGCGGCGAAGGTGATTACCCAGGAAGAAATCACCCTGGAGGAGTTTGTCAATTCCCTGGAAAAATAATTACTTTAGGAGATTTTATTTTATGTATGAATTGTTGAAAAAAGAAGGAAGAGCAAAGAGAGGGCGGTTTCATACAGTTCATGGAACGATTGAAACACCTGTTTTTATGAATGTTGGAACGGTAGCTGCCATTAAGGGGGCAGTTTCCACAGAGGATCTGGAGCAGATAGGGACTCAGGTTGAGCTTTCCAACACGTATCATCTTCATGTCAGACCGGGAGATGAGGTAGTGAAAAAAATGGGGGGACTTCATAAGTTTATGAGCTGGAATAAACCGATTCTAACCGATTCCGGTGGATTTCAGGTCTTTTCACTTGCAGGGCTTAGAAGTATTAAGGAAGAGGGGGTAACCTTTCATTCTCATATAGATGGACATAAAATTTTCATGGGTCCTGAGGAAAGTATGCAGATTCAGTCCAACCTTGCGTCAACCATTGCCATGGCCTTCGACGAGTGTGCACCGGCACTGGCGGACAGAGATTATGTGCAAAAATCTGTGGAGCGGACAACCAGATGGCTGGAGCGCTGTAAGACAGAAATGACCAGACTGAATACTCTGGAGGACACCATTAACAGGAATCAACTTTTGTTTGGAATTAATCAGGGGGCAATTTATCCTGATATTCGTATTGAGCATGCAAAGATAATCAGTGAATTTGATCTTCCGGGCTACGCGGTCGGAGGCCTTGCGGTCGGGGAAAGCCATGAACAGATGTATCATATTCTGGATGAGGTTGTGCCCTATTTGCCGGAAAAAAAGCCAACCTATCTCATGGGCGTTGGAACACCAGCCAATATTTTGGAGGGAGTAGAACGTGGTATTGATTTCTTTGACTGCGTTTACCCAACCAGAAATGGACGTCATGCACATCTGTATACCAAATTTGGGAAAATCAATCTGCTGAATGCCAAATTTGAAACCGATGACAGACCTATTGAGGAGGGGTGCAATTGTCCTGCCTGCCGCAGATATACCAGAGCTTACATCAGACATCTGTTAAAGGCAAAGGAGATGCTTGGTATGCGGTTATGCGTTCTTCATAATCTGTATTTTTATAATCATCTGATGGAGGATATTCGTCTTGCACTGGATGAAAACCGATTTGCTTCATTTAAGAAGGAAATGCTTTATTCCATGGAACATGGTCAGGATTAGGATTATGAAAAAAATATGAAATTTGTTTGATTTTAAGAAAAATACTTGAATTACTTGTGTTATTTGTGTATGATTCTTTTTAGTTGCTTATGGTGCTTGCGGTTTTCTGTACAGAAAGCATTATGGGTAGAAAATTTTGGAGGTCCATTATGGGTATTTTATTAAGTGAATCAGCTTCAGCTTCAACAGGCGGAATCGTTGGCATTGTCATTTATGTCGTTTTCTTTGCAGCATTAATTTATTTTATGTTCATTCGTCCACAGAAAAAAGAGCAGAATAAAGTGCAGTCTATGTTATCTACCATGGAAATTGGTGATAGTGTAATGACATCAAGTGGTTTTTATGGAATGGTAATTGATATTTCCGATGATACCGTAATCGTAGAGTTTGGAAATAACAAAAACTGTCGTATTCCAATGAATAAGACAGCAATTGCACAGATTGAAAAACCGGGTGCTGAAACACCAGCCAAATAGTTGCTGTAATTTGTATGAGATGAGCTCTTTTCCGTTATGGAAGAGAGCTTTTTTGTTTCTGATGCGGCAGCTTGAATAACCCTTGTTTATGCCAAACATTCCTGTAGATTATAATAAGGCGCTCTGATATGAAATTTGTTGATATTTCTAATACTTTACTATATGATGAATTTATGAGACTATAAAAATAGTCCGTACAAGAAAGGATTGGAAAAAATGAATTTGAATATTGTATGTATTCCGGGAGACGGGATTGGACCTGAAATTGTTGCGGAGGCGAAAAAGGTTCTTTGTAAGGTTGGAAAGACTTTTGGACATCAGATGATGTTTGAGGATATTTTAATGGGTGGCGCTTCGATTGAAGTGCATGGAATACCATTGACGGATGAAGCAATAGATAAGGCGAAAGCTGCAGATGCAGTCTTAATGGGATCAATTGGAGGAAATACACAGACCTCCCCATGGTATAAGCTTCCACCACAGAACAGACCGGAGGCAGGACTTTTAAAGATTAGAAAGGCATTAAACCTGTTCGCAAATTTAAGACCGGCCGTTCTTTATGATGAGCTTTCCGCTGCCTGCCCACTGAAGGAAGAAATCAGTGCAAAAGGGTTTGACATGATGATTATGCGAGAGCTGACAGGAGGTTTATATTTCGGAGAACGGAAGACCTTTGAAGAAAATGGCGAGACAAAGGCTGTTGATACACTTACCTACTCAGAAAGTGAAATCAGACGGATTGCGATTAAGGGATTTGAAATTGCACAGAAAAGACGCAAAAAAGTAACCAGTGTTGACAAGGCGAATGTACTTGATTCCTCCAGACTTTGGAGAAAGGTTGTGGAAGAGGTCGCAAAGGACTATCCCGATGTTACACTGGAGCATATGCTGGTTGACAATTGTGCAATGCAGCTGGTCAAGGACCCAAAACAGTTCGATGTCATTTTAACCGAGAATATGTTTGGTGATATTTTATCTGATGAGGCAAGCATGGTAACCGGTTCCATCGGAATGCTTTCTTCCGCAAGCCTCAATGATACTAAATTTGGTCTCTATGAGCCAAGCGGCGGCTCAGCACCTGATATTGCAGGCAAAGGAATTGCCAATCCAATCGCAACCATCCTCAGCGCTGCCATGATGCTGCGCTATACCTTTGATCTTGACAAAGAAGCAGAGGCGATTGAAAGGGCTGTCAAGCAGGTTTTAAAGGATGGCTACAGAACCATAGACATCATGCCTCAGGATGAAGAGGGAAAAGAAAAGGTTACACAGGTTGGAACTGCAAAAATGGGCGATTTAATCTGTGAAGGAATAAATTAAAAGCCATAGAAAAGGAGATTATACAATGAAAAGTGATAATGTAAAAAAGGGAATGCAGCAGGCACCACACAGATCCCTGTTTAATGCGCTGGGCTTTACGGCAGAAGAGATGGATAAGCCATTGGTTGGTATTGTCAGCTCCTACAATGAAATTGTACCTGGTCATATGAATCTGGATAAAATCGTAAACGCAGTGAAGCTTGGTGTTGCCGAGGCCGGTGGAGTTCCGGTTGTTTTTCCGGCCATCGCTGTCTGTGATGGAATTGCCATGGGACATGTGGGAATGAAGTATTCCCTTGTAACAAGAGACCTGATTGCTGACTCCACAGAGTGTATGGCGCTTGCACATCAGTTTGATGCACTTGTTATGGTTCCTAACTGTGATAAAAATGTTCCTGGTCTTTTGATGGCGGCAGCCAGAGTCAATATACCAACTGTATTTGTTTCCGGTGGACCAATGTTAGCCGGTCATGTTCATGGACAAAAGAGAAGCCTTTCCTCCATGTTCGAGGCGGTTGGTGCTCATGCAGCGGGTACCATGACTGAGGAGGATGTAAGAGAATTTGAAGAAAAAGTATGTCCAACCTGCGGCTCCTGCTCTGGAATGTATACTGCAAATTCCATGAACTGTCTGACAGAAGCACTCGGTATGGGACTTCAGGGCAATGGTACCATTCCGGCTGTATATTCTGAGCGTATTAAGCTTGCAAAGCACGCTGGTATGGCTGTTATGGAAATGTATCGCAAAAACATCTGCCCAAGAGATATCATGACCAAGGATGCTGTATTAAATGCTTTGACAGTGGATATGGCTTTGGGCTGCTCCACAAACAGTATGCTTCATCTTCCGGCAATTGCTCATGAAATTGGCTATGATTTTGATATTGCCTTTGCCAATGAAATCAGTGAGAAAACCCCTAATCTCTGTCATCTTGCACCAGCTGGTCCAACCTATATGGAGGATCTCAATGAGGCCGGTGGTGTGTATGCTGTCATGAAGGAGCTGACAGAGCTTGGACTTTTACATACAGACTGTATGACAGTCACAGGTAAAACAGTAGGTGAAAACATCAAGAATGCTGTAAATAAAAATGAAGAGGTAATCAGACCATTATCCAATCCATATAGTAAGACAGGCGGGCTTGCTGTATTAAAGGGTAATCTTGCTCCGGATGGAAGTGTTGTAAAGCGTTCCGCTGTTGTTCCTGAAATGATGGTTCACGAAGGTCCAGCCAGAGTATTTGATTGTGAAGAGGATGCGATTACAGCCATCACAACCGGCAAAATTGTCGCCGGAGATGTTGTTGTTATCCGTTATGAAGGACCAAAGGGCGGTCCTGGAATGAGAGAGATGCTAAATCCTACCTCTGCTATTGCAGGCATGGGACTGGGATCCAGTGTTGCATTGATTACAGATGGTCGTTTCTCAGGAGCATCCCGTGGTGCATCCATCGGTCATGTTTCACCGGAAGCTGCTGTCGGTGGACCAATTGCCCTTGTGGAAGAAGGCGATTTGATCAGTATTAACATCCCTGAAACAAAGCTGGAATTAAAGGTTTCAGAGGAAGAATTAGAGCAGAGAAAAGCAAAATGGCAGCCAAGAGAGCCAAAGGTAACCAGCGGTTATCTGTCACGCTACAGAGAGATGGTAACCAGTGGAAACAGAGGCGCAATTCTGGAAATCAAGAAATAAAAAATGAGGGGTTAGAGCGATGCAGTTAACAGGATCAGAAATTGTAATTGAATGTTTGAAAGAACAAGGGGTGGATACAGTTTTTGGGTATCCGGGAGGAACTATTTTAAATGTATATGACGCACTGTATAAACACAGTGATGAGATTCGCCATGTGCTGACATCCCACGAGCAGGGTGCAGCGCATGCTGCAGATGGATATGCGAGGGCAACGGGAAGAGTTGGTGTGTGTATGGCAACCAGCGGACCAGGGGCGACCAATCTTGTCACTGGTATTGCGACAGCCTATATGGATTCTATTCCAATTGTTGCAATCACAGCAAATGTAACGCTGCCGGCCCTTGGAAATGATTCCTTTCAGGAGGTAGATATCGCCGGTGTGACCATGCCAATTACCAAGCATGGCTATATTGTAAAGGATGTAACCAAACTGGCTGAAACCCTGCGTAAGGCTTTTTATATTGCTCAGAGTGGAAGACCGGGACCTGTACTTGTAGATATTACCAAGGATGTGACTGCTAATACAACGGAGTTTGAACCGGCTGTACCAAGAGCAATTGAAAAACCTGGCAAATATACGCAGGCTGACATTGACACGGTTATAGAGCTTATTGAGGGAGCTAAGAAGCCATTCATGTATGTGGGTGGTGGTGCAATTTTATCAGGAGCGGCAGAGCAGGTAAGAGAGCTGGCTCATAAAATTGATGCACCAGTATGTGATTCTCTTATGGGAAAGGGTGCTTTTGATGGCCATGACCCGTTATATACAGGCATGATTGGTATGCATGGAACCAAAGCATCCAATCTGGGTGTGTCAGAATGTGATCTGCTTATCGCATTGGGAGCCCGATTTTCAGACCGTGTAATCGGCAATCCAAAGAAATTCGCTGAAAATGCAAAAATCATACATATTGATATTGATGCAGCAGAGGTAAATAAAAATATTAAAACGGATGCCTCCATTGTGGGCGATTTGAAAGAAATTTTAGAAAAGCTGAATGAGAAGCTTTCTAAAAAAGACAATTCTGAGTGGACAGAGCATATCAGAGCATATAAAGAAAAATATCCTTTAAAATATAGTGAAAGCCAGCTGACCTGTCCTTATTTTATTGAACAGATTGACAAAGCGACAGACGGAAAGGCAATTATCACCACAGATGTAGGGCAGCATCAGATGTGGGCAGCTCAGTTTTATCAATATTCTGAGCCAAGAACATTTTTATCCTCCGGTGGTCTGGGTACCATGGGCTATGGTCTTGGTGCATGTATCGGTGCCAAGGTGGGAATGCCGGACAAAACCGTTGTAAACATCGCCGGTGACGGCTGCTTCCGTATGAATATGCAGGAGCTTGCAACAGCCAGCCGTTATAACATTCCAATTGTTGAGGTTGTGATTAACAATCAGGTTCTTGGCATGGTAAGACAATGGCAGACCCTGTTTTACGGACATCGTTATTCTCAGACCATTCTCAACGATAAGGTTGACTACTGTAAGGTTGCCGAGGCACTTGGATGTAAGGCTTTTCGTGTTACAACAAGAGAGGAAGCACTTCCTGCTATCAGGGAAGCTATCGCGTGCGGGGAACCTGCTCTGATTGAGGTTGTTATCGAAGAGGATGATAAGGTATTTCCAATGGTTTCGCCTGGAAAACCCATAAGTGAAGTATTTGATGAGGATGATCTGAATAAGAATTAACCAAAGATAAAAGTTGGGCAATGAATGAAGAAAAAACTGATTATTATCAGCTGCATCATTGTTTTTACACCAATTCTGATTTGTGCTACCGTATATTTTGCCCTTGTGGCATATTATGCGGGAACCTTTCGAAATGGAATGGTGATCAATCACAATTATGCAGCCGGTAAAACACCGGATGAATTGAATGAAATGCTCCTTGAAAAAACCCAGAAGCCTTCTTTTTGCATTATAGACAGAGAAGGCAATCGGTATGAGCTTGCAGTGGACCAATTTGATTATGCCTATTCCTATGAGGAGGAGCTGAAGCAGATTTTAAAAAAGCAGGACCCCTTTTCCTGGCTTGCTTCCCTGGTTTATGGCACCACAAATCAATTTTATCTGGAGCCGAAGGGCAGCTTTGATTCCGAAAAGCTGAATCAGTATCTTTTGAAGCTGGACTTTATGAAAAATCTTTCGGACCCTGAGCATATTGAGGTGGAAATCTGCAAGGATAAGGATGGCTATTATTTAAAGGATGATACCAGGAATCTGTTAGATCAGAAGCTGGCTGCAGATAAAATAGGCCTTGCTTTAAAAGACGGAAAAACGGAAATAAATCTTGAAAGTGAAAACTGTTACACGGTGGTGGAATACAACAGGGCTATGAAGGAGACTCTTTCCCTGTGGAAAAAGCTTGAGCCGATACTTGACACGAGTATCGTTCTATCCTTTTATGACGGGGAAGAAACTCTGGACAGAAAGGAAATCAGTGAATGGATTGCAACCGATGAAGAGGGCACCATTTTGCTGGATGATTCAGACGCGCCCTGTCTGAATCAGGAAAAAGTAGAAGAATATGTTTTCGGTCTTTCCAAAAAGCATGATACTGCCGGAGGTCCCTGGACTTTTTCGCCGACAAGGGGTGGAACTGTTGTGATTGAGAAGGGAACCTATGGATATAAGCTGGATCAGAAGCAGGAAACGGATTTTTTGATGGAAGCAGTCATGGGTGGGAAGAGCACCAAAGCAGATGCTCTGTATTCACAAAGAGGCTTTGGAACTGGAGCTTCTGATATTGGAACTACCTATATTGAGGTTGATATGACCAATCAGAAAATGTACTATTATAAAAATGGTCAGATTGTTGTACAGACTGATGTAGTGACCGGCAACACAAGCCTGTCACGTGGAACACCCCAGAGAGTCTGTTATGTATATTTTAAGCAGAGAAACCGCGTTTTGAGGGGAGAAGACTATCAGACACCGGTATCCTACTGGATGGCGGTATATGGAAATATCGGAATCCATGATGCCAGCTGGAGAGGCAGCTTTGGTGGAACAATTTATAAAAGAAACGGTTCCCATGGGTGTATAAATACACCGACTAAGGCAGTGAGCCAGCTATACGATATGGTGGAGGTAGGAACTCCGGTAATTATGTTCTATTAGAAGAAAAAATGATGGGAAAATAATTTGTTATTGACTTCAAAAAGATAGAAAGGTAAAATGAAATTTAGTATTTTATTTAGAGGAGGGACAAAAAAGTGTCCAGAGTTTATAATTTTTCAGCAGGTCCGGCAGTTTTACCTGAAGAAGTATTAAAAGAAGCTGCAGATGAAATGTTAGATTACCAGGGAAGTGGAATGTCCGTAATGGAGATGAGCCACCGATCTAAGGTTTACGACAATATCATCAAAGAGGCAGAGGCTGATATAAGAGAACTGATGAACATTCCTGATAATTATAAGGTTTTATTTTTACAGGGTGGTGCAAGTCAGCAGTTTGCAATGATTCCAATGAACCTGATGAAAAATAAAAAAGCAGGCTATATTGTGACAGGCCAGTGGGCTAAGAAAGCATTCCAGGAAGGCAAAATGTACGGGGAAGCAATTGAGCTTGCATCCAGTGCTGACAAGACTTTTTCCTATATTCCGGACTGCAGTAATTTGGATATTCCTTCTGATCTTGATTATGTTTATATTTGTGAGAATAATACCATTTATGGAACAAAGTACCATACACTTCCAAATACAAAGGGTGTTAACCTTGTGGCTGATGTTTCCTCCTGTTTCTTATCTGAACCGGTGGATGTCAGCAAATATGCAATGATTTATGGCGGCGTTCAGAAGAACGTAGGTCCTGCAGGAATGGTAATCTGTATTATCAGAGAAGACCTGATTACAGAGGATGTACTGCCGGGAACTCCTACCATGCTGCGCTATAAGATTCATGCCGATGCAGAGTCTTTATACAATACACCTCCATGCTACAATATCTACATATGTGGCAAGGTATTTAAATGGTTGAAGAAGATGGGCGGCCTGTCTGTTATGAAGGAAAGAAATGAAGAGAAAGCAAAAATTCTCTATGATTTCTTAGATCAGAGCAAAATGTTCAGAGGCACTGTTGTAAAAGAAGACCGTTCCCTGATGAACGTTCCATTTGTAACAGGTGACACCGATTTGGATGCCAAATTCGTGAAGGCAGCAACAGAGGCAGGCTTTGTTAATCTGAAAGGCCATAGAACAGTTGGTGGTATGCGTGCATCCATCTACAACGCTATGCCAAAAGAAGGTGTTGAAAAGCTGGTTGCTTTTATGAAAAAATTTGAAGAAGAGAACGCATAACCTGCGTGAACCAATAGAAAGAAGGGCAAAGACGTGTTTCAGTATTATTGTATGAACCCTATCGCTCAGGTAGGACTTGATAAATTTGGTGAAGGATTCACCAGGACAGATGATGTAAATGCAGCAGATGGCATTATGGTAAGAAGTGCAGATATGCATTCCATGGAATTTTCTGATAAGCTTTTGTCTGTTGTCAGAGCAGGAGCCGGTGTTAATAATATTCCGCTGGAGGACTGTGCCAAAAAGGGTATTGTGGTATTTAATACTCCTGGCGCTAATTCCAATGCTGTAAAAGAGCTTGTAATCTGCGGTATGCTTTTGGCCTGCCGTGATATTACCGGTGGAATTGACTGGGTAAAAACACAGGGTGAAAATGCTGATGTTGCCAAAGCAACCGAAAAGGAAAAGAAAAAATTTGCCGGTTCTGAAATTATGGGCAAAAAGCTTGGTATTATCGGTCTTGGAGCCATCGGTGTCAAGGTTGCAAACGCAGCAAAGCATCTGGGAATGGAAGTATACGGATATGATCCCTATTTATCCGTTGATGCTGCATGGAATTTAAGCCGTGATGTAAAGCATGTATTAAATGTTGATGATATTTATGCAGAGTGTGATTTTATCACTGTTCATGTACCGGCACTTGATTCAACAAAGGGAATGATCAATGCAGAGGCTATCTCTAAAATGAAAGATGGAGTGGTAATCTTAAACTTTGCAAGAGATATTCTTTGTAATGAAGCAGATGTGCTCGCAGGAATTGAAGCTGGTAAGATTCGTAAATACGTAACAGATTTCCCAAATACAACAACTGTTGGAAAACCTGGCTGTATTGTAACACCTCATATTGGAGCATCCACAGAGGAGTCTGAGGATAACTGTGCTATGATGGGTGTAAAGGAAATGGTCGATTATCTGGAAAATGGTAATATTAAAAACAGTGTTAATTATCCTGCACTTGACATGGGTGTTTGTGTGAAAGAGGGCCGTGTAGCTGTATTCCACAATAATATTGCCAATATGATTACAAAGCTGGCAGGCTGCTTTGGTGATATGAACATTAATATCTCTGATATGAGCAACAAATCAAGAGGAGATTTTGCTGTTTCCATGTTTGACATTGAAGCAAAGGCTACAGAAGAGGTAGCTGCAAAGCTTCAGTCTATTGATGGAGTATTCAGAGTACGTGTAGTAAAATAAAGCTGTAAAGATAGCTGAAAAACAGCCGCAAAATTGAAGCTGTCTGCGCCGCGGACCGGTGACAGGCATACAAAAAGAATATAAAAAAGAGCCGCATTTATGTGGCTCTTTTTGTATGAAGGTTTTCTGTGATTTAGTTGACGCTAAACTGCATTGGATCTGTTCCGCCGCCTGGCATATTTTTTAATGTATCCTGTAATTTTTCTTCTGTTTTGGCCATTGCTTCCGTTGCTAAATCCATATATTTGATGAAAATTTCCTCCGGAGTAGAGTTGTATTCTTTGGCAAGGTCTTTCATAATAGGCATTAACCGTTCCAGCTGAACACTGATCTGTGTTTTCTGGGGATCGATGTCTGCACAGACATCATTTGCATAGCTGGTGATTCTGTCTAAAAATTCTTTGTCCTGTTCTGTCATTTTTATCTTCCTCTCTTTTGCATTCGTCTGTGATGAAACAGTTCACATACGAATGCATGTTAATCGATAGATAAAGGCTTATCTTCGCACATGATTTTATCACGGAAAAGCGGCTGTGTCAAAAAACAATCCCTTGTTTTAGAATGATGGATTTGGTAAAATAAAATTATATTTTGTATTTGGAGGAAAACTATGGCAGATATTAGACCTTTTTGTGCAATAAGACCTGCAGTGGGAATGGCACAGAGGATTGCGGCATTGCCTTATGATGTTTACAGCAGGCAGGAAGCAAAGGAAGTGGTGAAGGGACAACCGGATTCTTTTTTAAATATTGACCGTGCTGAGACTCAGTTTGATGATTCTGTAGATACCTATGCTGACTGTGTCTATGATAAAGCCAGAGAGCTGTTGTGGTCCATGGTTCAGGATGGCCGTTTGGTCAAGGAAGAAAAACCCTGCTATTATTTATATGAGCTGACGATGAATGGAAGAAGCCAGACAGGGATAGTTGCCTGCTGCAGCGTGGATGATTATAATTCCCAGGTGATTAAGCGTCATGAAAATACAAGGGAAGACAAGGAAATTGACCGTATCCGTCATGTGGATACCACCAATGCACAGACCGGACCGATTTTTCTTGCATATCGTTATAATGAAAAGCTGCATTCTATTATGGAGCTGGTAAAGAAAAAAGAGCCTCTTTACGATTTCGTTTCGGAGGATGGCATCGGACACCGTGTATGGATCATAAATCGGGAAGAGCAGATTTTGGAGATTTCCGATGCTTTTTTGGCTATGAAGCAGATTTATATTGCGGACGGGCATCATCGCTGTGCTTCCGCAGTGAAGGTCGCAATGAAAAGAAGAAGTGAATTCCCGGCTGATTCCAAAGATGAAGCATATAACTTCTTTTTATCCGTTCTTTTTCAGGATCGTGAATTAAAGATTCTGGATTATAATCGGGTCATCAAGGACTTAAATGGTAACAGCTATGAGGAATTCTTAGGTAAGCTGGATAGCATATTTGATAGAATAGAGATTGGTACAGAGGCATATCATCCGCAAAGGAAGGGTGAATTTGGCCTGTATCTTGATAAAAAATGGTATTGCTTAAGGCTTAAGGAGGAATTTCAGAGCTCAGACGCTGTGGAGGGTCTGGACGTATCTGTACTGCAGACCTGTGTTTTAGATAAAATCCTTGGAATCAGTGATCCGAAAACAGATAAACGTATTGAATTTGTTGGTGGAATCCGTGGGCTCAAGGAGCTGGAACAGCGTGTCGGTGAATCCTCTGGGTGTGCATTTTCCATGTTTCCAACCAGCATAGAAGAGCTGTTCGCAGTAGCAGACGAGGGCAGGCTTATGCCACCAAAATCCACATGGTTTGAGCCAAAGCTTCGAAGCGGGCTCTTTATTCACGATATCACAAGAGGGGTAGAATAGATGAATAAAAAATTATATAAATTAATGGACTGGCCGGAGATTGAGGCTGTTGTATATGCAGAGGAAGCTAACCCTGGAAAAATCCTTGGGATTCATGCCGTGTCGGGAGGAAATCTTGTACAATGCTTTTATCCGGAGGCAGCTAAGGCAGTCTTACATACCAAAAACAAAACCTATGAGATGGAGATGGCGGATGAGGGTGGTTTTTTTGCAGTTCTGATTCCGAAGACGGTTTCCACAAAGGGGTATTATTTTACCGTAACCATGGAGGACGGTGGAATTCAGGAGTTCTATGATCCTTATTCTTTTGAACCTTATATTACACCGAAGGATATTGAAAAATTCTCAAAGGGAATTCATTATGAGATTTATCAGCTTCTTGGTGCTCATCCCATGGAAAGAGATGGCATCAGGGGTGTACTGTTTGCGGTGTGGGCACCAAACGCAATGCGTGTCAGTGTTGTCGGAGATTTCAATCACTGGAATGGCAAAATTCATCAGATGCAGAAACTGGATGCATCTGGCATTTTTGAACTTTTTATTCCTGTGGCAAACGTTGGAGATAACTATAAATTTGAAATAAAGGTAAAAGGCGGCACCTGCCTTTTGAAAGCCGATCCCTATGCATTTTCCGGTCAGATGAGACCAGAAACTGCTTCTGTGGTCTGTGAACAGAATTGCTTTTCATGGAATGATGAAAAGTGGCTTGCGAATCAGAAGGAGAAGGATTTTAGAAAAGAACCGGTGAGCATTTATGAATTGCATCTGGGCTCTTTTGCCGGAAAAGAGAAAGAGAACTCCTTTTATACTTATAGAGAACTTGCACCAAAGGTAATTGATTATGTCAAAAAGATGGGATATACCCATATCGAACTGATGCCTGTTATGGAGCATCCCCTGGATGAGTCCTGGGGATATCAGGTAATTGGATATTATGCACCAACATCACGTTATGGAACCCCTGAGGATTTCCGCTTTTTTATGGATGAAATGCATAAAAATAATATCGGTGTTATTCTGGACTGGGTTCCGGCT
>CAZUCI010000013.1:8504-14519 GCA_964619485.1 uncultured Lachnospiraceae bacterium | reverse complement strand
AGGATGAACCGGGACTTGCCAAATTTGATGGAAGCTGCCTCTACGAGGATTCAGATCCAAGAAGGGCAGAGCATCCGCACTGGGGAACCCTGATTTTTAATTATGGAAGGCCGGAGGTGGCAAACTACCTGATTGCCAATGCCATGTACTGGGTTAAGGAATTTCATGCCGATGGTATCCGAATGGATGCTGTTGCTTCCATGCTGTATCTGGATTACGGCAAAAATGAAGGAGAGTGGCTTCCTAATATTTACGGAGGCAAAGAGAATCTGGAAGCAGTGGAATTTCTGAAGCATCTGAACAGCCTGATGAAAAAATTCTATCCGGGGGTTATGATGATTGCCGAAGAATCAACAGCATGGCCAAATGTAACCGGTTCTGTCAAGGAAGATCACCTTGGTTTTGACTTTAAGTGGAATATGGGCTGGATGAATGACTTTCTTGATTACATGAAATGTGATCCTCTGTTTCGTGCAGGTAAGCATGATGAGCTTACCTTTAGTATGATTTACGCATACAGCGAAAAATTCATTCTGGTATTATCTCATGATGAGGTAGTTCATGGAAAATCCTCCATGCTTGGAAAAATGCCGGGGGACAGAGCTGCAAAATTTGCCAATCTGAGGGCTGCATATGGATTTATGATGCTTCATCCCGGAAAGAAGCTCTTATTTATGGGGCAGGATCTGGGAGAATTTGATGAGTGGTCAGAAAGCCGTTCCGTTCAATGGAACCTTTTGGAGCATGATGAGCATAAGCAGTTAAATCAGTATGTTCAGACACTGAATGATTTTTATAAAGAACACAGTGCACTATATGAGCTTGATGACTCACCGGAGGGATTTGAGTGGATTAATAATATATCAGCCAGTGAAAATGTTATCGTATTTCTTCGAAAGACCAAAAATGAAAAGGATACATTGCTTGTTGCATGCAATTTTTCCGGGAATAATTATGAGGATTATCTTGTGGGAGTTCCTTTTGCAGGAAAGTATAAGGAAATCCTGAATTCCGATGCAAAGCAGTTTGGTGGAAATAATCTTACAAACAGCAGGGTAATCTGCAGTGGTGAGGAGGAGTGTGACGGACGGGAGGATTCCATTCGTTTTCAGCTTCCTGCCTTGAGTGTGACTGCTTTTTCTTATGCTCCATATACAGCAAAGGAAAAGGCAGATATTGAAAAGAAAAAAGAGATAGCCAGACAAAAAAAGATTGAGATTGCCAAAAGAGATGAGGCGTTAGAAGCGGAGACCGAGGCAAAGAGAATTGCCGCTGAAGCAAGAAGGAAAGCCGAGGAGGCTGACCTTGCAGCAAAGGAAGCACTGAGATTTGCAATGGAGGAGGCTAAAAAAGCACAGGCATTGGAGCTGAAGGCCAGAGAGCTGGAAGAGGAAACGAAAAAAATAATTACAGAGAGCAAATATCTGGATAAAGAATCATAAAATGATGGAAAGAGCAGGAAAAAATGGGTATGGGCTTTTTAATTGAAATGTTAACATTACAGGATGCATCTCCAGAGGAAGTTAAAAAAGAGCTTGGAGTAATGAAAAAGTTTTTGGAGGAGCTTCCATCAAAGGCACTGAATTTTGGAACAAGAGTTCTTCTGGCTGTCATTGTTTTATTAATCGGACTGGAATGCATTAAAATTATCCGGAAGATTCTCAAAAAATCTCTGACAAAGGCAAACGCAGATAAAGGCGTGATTCAGTTTCTGGATTCCTTTGTCCGTGTTGTGCTGTATGTTATTCTTGGTTTTTTGATTGCCAGTGGCTTTGGTCTTGATGCAGCCAGTGTCGTTGCTGTAGTTGGTTCTGCAGGTGTCGCTGTTGGTCTTGCATTGCAGGGCAGTCTTTCCAATTTTGCAGGGGGTGTTCTGCTGCTGCTTTTAAAGCCGTTTCGCGTAGGTGATTATATCAGAGAGGACTCCAAGGGAAATGAAGGAACTGTTGTTGAAATTCAGATCTTTTACACAAAGCTCCTTACGGTAGATGGAAAAATGGTTATTTTGCCAAATGGAACGCTGGCAAACAACAGTATTGTAAATTATACAACAGCAAGCTTCCGAAGGCTGGATCTTTCGGTTGGAATTTCCTATGATGCGGATTTAAAAAAAGCAAAACAGATTGCCATGAAGCTGCTAAACAGTAATCCGCTTGTTTTACATGAAAAGGATGAGATTGTTGTTGTTGATGATTTGGCAGACAGTGCTGTAGTGTTAAGTGTAAAGTGCTATGTACTGACAGGGGATTACTGGACTCTTCGAGGAGAACTGCTGGAAAATATCAAATTTGCCTTTGATGAAGAGGGAATTTCCATTCCGTATCCTCAGATGGATGTGCATATGGGGAAATAGACTCACACAATAAACAGTTATAGTTCATATGTTTTGAAGTTTCTATTGCGGAAAATGAAATCTTTAGTTATAATATCATTTGGTAATGAACTTGCTGAAATAGCTCAGTTGGTAGAGCACTTCATTCGTAATGAAGGGGTCGAGGGTTCGAGTCCCTTTTTCAGCTTACTGAATGATATATTTTTAAAACATCCTCTTTAAATGAAAAGAGGATGTTTTTTCTTATAATATGATGTCTTAAAAAGTGTGAATCACATTGTTTACAAAATACGCGCCTCAATTTTCTGAATACCAAGATAAAGTGCGTAAGCAATCAGACAAAGAATCAGAATGGAGCTCATGACCATATCCAACTGAAATACCTGTGTCCCATATATAATCAAATATCCCAGTCCGCGTCTCGCAGCAAGAAATTCCCCGATAATGACGCCTACCAGTGAAAGACCAATGTTAACCTTGGTCAGGTTAATCAGGGTGGGAATTGCTGATGGCAGTGTAATTCTGCGGTAGATATCAAAACGGTTGCCTCCAAGTGTCAGAATCAGTTTTTCCATCTCTGGATTTGTCTGATGAAACTGTGTGTAAATACTGATAATGGAGCCGAAAACGGCAACGGAAACACCGGCCACAATAATGGTTTTTGTTCCGGTTCCCAGCCAGACAATAAACAAAGGGGCAAGTGCAGATTTTGGCAGGCTGTTTAAAATAACCAGGGTTGGTTCAAAAATGGAAGCCAGAGATTTGGAAAACCACAGGATAGACGCAATTAACAGTGATATCAGCATAACAAAAAAGAAGCTGGCCACTGTCTCTAAAAGTGTCGCACCGACATGCTCAAAGAAGGCCCCGTTTTGAATCATGTTAAAAATGCACTTTATGATTCTCGATGGAGAGCTGAAAAAGAAGGCATCAATAAGGTTACATGCGGAGGCAGTCTCCCAAAGAAGAATAAAACAAAGCAGAACAAGCAGGCGCAGGGCAATAATCATGCGTGTCTTTTTCTTCAGATTATTTAAATATTCCATTTGATTTTCACTCATATTCACGATTCATCTCCTTCCATAAAAGATGAAAATATTCCCCAAACTTAGGATGATCCCGCACACAGAGTGAACCAAGCTCTTTTCCCGGGATATCAATATCCATTATTTTTTTAACGGTTGCAGGTCTGCCGGACAAAATGACAATCTTATCGGACAGGCTGATGGCTTCTGACAGGTCATGGGTAACAAGCAGGGCAGTCTTTTTTTCCTGCCTGATAATTTTTCCAATATCGTCAGCGACAAGTAAACGCGTCTGGTAATCAAGGGCACTGAATGGCTCGTCTAGAAGCAGCACCTCGGGATTGAGGGCAAGCGTACGAATGAGAGCTGCCCGTTGGCGCATACCTCCGGAGAGCTCGGCAGGCTTCTGATTTAAGAACTGCTGCAGACCATATTTATATATTAATGAATGGATATATTGTCTTGATTTTGCGTTAAGTGAATGATGAATAGCAGGACCGAGACAGACATTTTCCCAGATGGTTGCATAGGGGAGCAGCAGATCCTGCTGAAACATATATCCATATTGAAGATCATTTGATTGTGTAATCTGACCGCCTTCATTTTTGAGCAGACCGGCCAGAATAGATAGAATAGTTGATTTTCCACATCCGCTTGGACCAACTAAAGAAACAAAGCTGCCACGTTCAATTGAGAAGGAGATATCAGAGAGTGCCTGAAGCTCTCCATCTGGTCGATGATAGGAAAAGGATACGTGGTCAAGCCTGATGCATGTTTCCATAAATATTCTCCGCCTTTTTTACTAGGTTATGTTGTAAAAATAAGTTTGTGCGGTGTTTTTGGGTGTTTCTTCCTTGAAAAAACCACCTTCTTATGATATTATCAAATTTAGTTTTAACGTATGGAGGATGATAACATGGCTCAGCTTTGGGGAGGACGTTTTACAAAGGATACAGATGAACTGGTTTATCGGTTCAATGCTTCCATATCCTTTGATCAGAAATTTTTTCATCAGGATATAGAGGGCAGCATAGCACATGTTGTAATGCTGCATAAACAGGGAATATTAACCGGAGAAGAGAAGGATGCCATTGTAAAGGGCCTCACTGGAATCCGTGAAGATGTAGATCAGGGCAAGCTGGCTATTACAGATAAATATGAAGATATTCACAGCTTTGTGGAGGCAAATCTGATTGACCGAATCGGAGATGCAGGGAAGAAGCTTCACACCGGCCGCAGCAGAAACGATCAGGTTGCTTTGGACATGAAGCTTTATGTCCGCTCCGAGATTGTGAATACAGATGAAATTTTAAAAGAGCTTTTAACCACGATTTTAAAAATCATGGAAGAAAATACAGATACCTATATGCCTGGCTTTACACATATGCAAAAGGCACAGCCTGTTACGCTTGCACATCATTTTGGAGCCTATTTTGAAATGTTTAAGAGGGACAGGCTTCGCCTGAAGGATATTTATCACCGTATGAATTACTGTCCATTGGGCTCAGGAGCACTGGCGGGAACCACCTATCCGCTTGACAGGGCATATACAGCATCTCTGCTTGGATTTGAAGGTCCTACCCTAAACAGTATGGATTCCGTTGCAGACAGAGATTATGTAATTGAAATGTTAAGTGCGTTCTCGACAATTATGATGCATTTGAGCAGATTCAGCGAAGAAATAATTATCTGGAATTCCAATGAATATCGTTTTGTGGAAATAGATGATGCATATTCCACAGGAAGCAGCATTATGCCTCAGAAAAAGAATCCAGATATTGCAGAGCTTGTCCGTGGAAAAACCGGTCGTGTCTATGGTGCCTTAATCAGTATGCTTACTGTTTTGAAGGGAATTCCACTTGCCTATAACAAGGATATGCAGGAAGATAAGGAGCTGACCTTTGATGCTATTGACACAGTAAAGGGCTGCTTAAGTCTTTTTAACGGCATGATTTCCACTATGAAATTCCGTAAGGATGTGATGGAAAAGAGTGCAATGAACGGATTTACAAACGCAACGGACGCTGCAGATTATCTGGTAAATCATGGTGTCCCATTCCGTGATGCACATGGAATTATTGGTAAGCTTGTTCTAACCTGTATTGATAAAAATAAAGCAATCATGGATATGAGCATGGAGGAGCTGAAGGAAATCAGCGAGGTTTTTGAACCGGATATATATGATGCAGTCAGTCTTGAGACCTGTGTGAAAAAGAGACTTACCATTGGTGCTCCCGGCATAGAAGCCATGAAGGAAGTAATTGCAATGGAAAAAGAATATCTGCAAAATGATGTGATTTAATAAGCTTTATTAATATAAAACGAGTGAGGAGAATGAAAAAGATGAGCGAAAAATTGAGAGTTGGTATCTTAGGTGGAACTGGTATGGTAGGTCAGAGATTTATTTCTCTGTTGGAAAATCACCCATGGTTTGAGGTGACAACAATTGCTGCAAGCCCACGTTCTGCTGGAAAAACCTATGAGGAGGCTGTTGGAGGCAGATGGAAAATGGATACACCAATGCCCGAAGCAGTTAAAAATATTGTTGTTAAAAATGTAAACGAGGTAGAGCATGTTGCTGCTGAGGTTGATTTTGTTTTCTGTGCTGTTGATATGAAAAAAGAAGAAATCAGAGCCATTGAGGATGCCTATGCAAAG
>CAZUCI010000013.1:8122-8494 GCA_964619485.1 uncultured Lachnospiraceae bacterium | reverse complement strand
TTGTTTCCAACAACTCAGCTCATAGATGGACACCGGATGTCCCAATGATTATTCCGGAGATTAACCCTGAACATCTTGAGGTAATTGAAGCACAGAAAAAGCGTCTTGGAACCACAAGAGGTTTTGTTGCTGTTAAACCAAACTGTTCTATTCAAAGCTATGCCCCAGTTTTATTTGCATGGAGAGAGTTTGAACCCTATGAAGTCATTGCAACAACCTATCAGGCGATTTCCGGAGCAGGAAAGACATTTAAGGACTGGCCGGAAATGGTTGAAAATGTAATTCCATATATTGGCGGCGAAGAGGAAAAGAGCGAAAAAGAGCCTCTTAGAATTTATGGGAAAGTAGAAGGCGGAGTTATCGTGCCTGCAA
>CAZUCI010000013.1:0-8112 GCA_964619485.1 uncultured Lachnospiraceae bacterium | reverse complement strand
AAGAAGAAAAGAGCGAACAGGAACCGCTTCGTATCTGGGGTAAAATTGAAGGCGATAAAATCGTGAAAGCAGAAGGACCAAAGATCACAACACAGTGTATCCGTGTTCCTGTTCTCAACGGACATACAGCAGCTGTATTTGTTAAATTCAAAAAGAATCCTACCAAGGAACAGCTGATTGAGAAGCTGGTTTCCTTTAAGGGATTACCTCAGGAATTAGAGCTTCCGTCTGCACCAAAACAGTTTATTCAGTATATGGAAGAGGATAACAGACCTCAGGTTAAGGCTGATGTAAATTATGAGAATGGAATGGGAATTTCCATTGGCAGATTAAGAGAAGATACCATCTACGATTATAAGTTTGTCGGATTATCCCACAATACAGTCAGAGGAGCTGCAGGTGGAGCGGTATTATGTGCAGAATTATTAAAGGCTAAAGGATATATAAATAAAAAATAATTTTAAGGAAATACTAAAACAAAGAGAGGAGTAGGACAATGGAAGATTATCAGTTTCAAATCGATATGCTGACAGCACGTAATAAACAGCTTAGCGATAAAGAAAAAATGTATCAGCTGATTTGTTCTACTTCTCAAAACGCTTTTTTATATGTTGATTTTGTTCAGAATGAAGTGAGAACGCTTGGAAACTGGAATCATTATTTTGACTTTACCATTGACATTCCAAGAGAAATTGCCAGAATTATAGAAACGGTTCCTGCCCAGACAGCAAAGCTTCTACAGGAGACTCTTTTCCCGGAGAGAAGCGGTGCACAGAGCAAGACGATGGAATGCTATATGACGGATGCAAAAATCTGGATTCAGTTTGAATCAACGGTGTGGTATAAGGAAGACGGCAAACCACATCATAAAATTATTCGTTTGATTGATGTTACCCAAAGTAAAAAACAAAATGAAGAATTAAGGTATATGGCATACTTTGATATGCTTACCGGTTTATATAATCGTAATTATTTTGTCCGGATTCTCAGCGAATGGACACGCGATGCGAAGCAGAAGGGCGAGACGATTGCCGTTATGTGCATCGACATTGACAATTTTAAAAAGATCAATGATGGACTTGGACTTGTGGCTGGCGATGATCTGATTCAGGCCTTTGGACTGATATTAAAGGGTTTTATGGATGATCAGACCATTGTTGCACATGTGACGGATGACACCTATTATCTGGCAGTAAAAAATCCCATAGGGGAGCATAATTGTGAATCAATTTTCAATCAGCTGCAGAAAAGAGTGGAGGACCCATTTAAGCTGATTGGCGGACAGGAGGTTTATATTACCTTCTGTGTTGGTGTGGCTGAATTCCCAGAGGCGGCACACAGCAGTCTGGAACTCATTAACTGCTCTGAGATTGTCATGTTTAGAGCAAAGGAGCATGGACCAAATACAATCCGTTATTTTGAAGCACCTATTTTTCAGGATTTTATTGATAATATCAATATGGAGAACAAGCTGAAGGAAGCTGTGGATATGAATCGTTTTGTTCTATATTATCAGCCTCAATATGATTCAAAGACACAGAAGCTGCGTGGTGTGGAAGCACTGATCCGATGGCGCGATGAATCCGGGAAGCTGATCAGTCCGGGATGCTTTATTCCTGTCGCTGAAAAAAACGGAATGATTATTCCCATTGGAGCCTGGGTGTTGGAGGAAGGCATTCGTTCTTATGCACAATGGCGCAAAAAATTTAATTGTACCATCGTTCTCTCTCTTAATATTTCGGCTTTACAGTATAAGAGAGCTGATTTTGTAAGCGGTCTTTTGCGTATTCTGGAAAAATACAGAGTTGACCCAAAGGATATTGAACTGGAAATCACAGAGAGCGTCTTAATTGATGATTTTGATCAGGTTGTAAATAAGCTTCATACCTTAAAGGATTATGGTGTGAAAATTTCCCTGGATGATTTTGGAACAGGATATTCTTCCCTTTCCTATTTGAAGGGACTTCCAATTGATACCTTAAAAATAGACAAATCATTTATTGATACAGTTATACAGGATGAAAGCACTCAGGTAATCACAGAGTCCATTGTTTCCATGGTGAAAAAGCTTGGCTTTGAAACTGTGGCTGAGGGCGTGGAAACAAAAGAGCAGTTTGATTATCTGAAAAAAATTAACTGTGATAATATTCAGGGCTTTTTACTTGGCAAGCCAATGCCGGAGGAGGAACTGGAAAGCTTATTATCAGCAAATAATGTATTCTAGGGGAGAATATTCAATAATTGTTATGGGGTAGCGGTTATGTTTTTTGGTCGAGAAAATGAATATGCATTTTTGCAGGAATTATATGAGAGGCCTGGCAGCCAGCTGATTGTTTTTTATGGGAAAAGATTCCTTGGAAAAACATCTTTTTTGCTGGATTTCTGCCGTAACAGGCCTTTTTCCTATTTCCTGACACACAGTGGCTGCCTGTCCATGCAGGAAGAACGTCTGGATGAGGAAATGAGCCATCTGAAAACAAAAATAGGTCAACCCAAAGGGATTCTCATTATGGATGAATTTCAAAATCTGGCAAAAAACAGCCAGAGCTGGCTGGAGCAGGTGCTTCATTTTATGAAGGAAAATGAGATTCTTGTTGTTCTGGTTTCCTCACAGCCCTCCTGGGTGGAATCCTCTCTTGTGAAAAGCATCGGCAAAGCCGCAATACAGATTCAGTCCTTTTATAAATGCAGAGAGCTGTCCTTTCAGGATATCTGTACACTTTATCAGGCCTTTGACAGAGAAAATCTCTTTGTTTTGTATTGTCTCTTAGGTGGCAGGCCTGGACTGTGGAATCAGATTGATCTAAAGCAGAGCGTGGATGAAATTATTGAGAAAACACTTCTTGCACACGACAGCTATCTCAGGCTGACTGACTTCAAGGATACCTCCGGAACAATCAGGGAATCGGGCGTTTATGAAACACTGCTCTATTATATGGCAAACGGACACACCAAGCTGAATCAGCTTCACACTGATACCGGTTTTTCCAGAGCGAAAATCAGCGTGTATCTGAAAACCTTAATTGAGCTTTCTCTGATTCAAAAGGTTTATTCTGTTGAGTGTGCAGGCAGAGAAAATTCGCAAAAGGGTATTTATGAGGTGACGGATTCGCTGACCCGCTTTAAATACATTTTTCTTTATGAAAAGGCATCTATATTAAATGTGATATCTCCCGATGATTTTTATAAAAGATTTGTCAGAGGAAAACTGATGCAGTACTGTGAGTTCTTTTTCCCAGATATATGCAGGGAATATCTGCTTCTGACCGGAAAATGGTCCACATCACATACTGCGATTGGAAAATGGGTCGGGAAACGAGCGTCCATAGACCTGGTTTATACAATGGATCAGCAGTATTTCGATGTCGCGAAATGTATTTTCCACAGAGGTATGCTTACTTTTGCAGATTATGAGGAGCTGCTACTTGCAATTGAAGATGCACAGCTTGTCACGAAGGATATTTTTCTGTTTTCTCTGCGGGGATTTGATGAGAAGCTTGTGCTGGAAGCGAGAATGAAAAAGAATATTCATTTGATTACATTGAAAGATGTCTTATCGGTCTTTTAAATTGTTTGGAAAGGATATAGTCAGTGAGTAAAAAATTGATTATAACAGAGAAACCCTCTGTTGCCAGAGATTTTGCCAGAGTCTTAAAGGTGAATGGCTCTCGTAATGGCTATATAGAGAACGAAGGATTTGTCATTACATGGTGTGTGGGTCACCTGGTTGAAATGCTTTATCCGGAAGCCTATGATGTTAAGTTCAAAAGATGGAATATTGAGGATCTTCCTTTTTTACCGGATCAATATTTATATGGAGTAATCAAAAATGTTAAGGAACAGTACGAAATCGTAAATACATTTTTACATAGAGAAGATATAGATGTTGTTTACTGGGCCGGTGATTCTGGAAAAGAAGGTCAGACGATTGAAGAAAATATTCGTATGTATGGCGGGGTAAGGCCAGGCATGGAAGAACGCCGTGTCTGGATTGATTCTCAGACAGACGACGAAATTCTGCGTGGTCTCAGAGAAGCAAAGCTTATGTCTGATTATGCAAATCTTGGAAAATCCGGAATTATGCGATCTATAGAAGACTATTCCCTGGGGATTAATTTTTCCAGAGCATTGTCCGTGAAATATGGGAGGCTGGTCAATGATGCAGCAGCAACCAAATCCTATTCGGCCATAGCTGTTGGCCGTGTTATGACCTGTGTGCTTGGCATGGTTGTTACAAGAGAGCGTGAAATCCGTCATTTTGTTGAAACTCCTTTTTTCAGGATTCAGGGTATATTCGGTGAACAGGAAATCGGTGCTGAGTGGAAGGTAAACGAAAAGTCAAAATATTTTGACAGTCCTTTGCTTTACAAGGAAAATGGTTTCAAAAAATCGGAAGATGCCAGGCAGTTTATTGATTCTCTTGATGGGAAAAAGGCAACTGTCCGTTCCATTGAAAAAAGCAATGTAAAGAAGAAGGCGCCTCTTCTTTATAACCTTGCAGAACTGCAGGCAGAGTGCTCAAAAATTTTTAAAATCAGTCCAAATGAAACGCTTCAGGTGGCACAGGACCTGTATGAAAAGAAATTAACCACCTATCCCAGAACAGATGCCAGAGTTTTGACGTCAGCTATTGCAAAGGAAATTTACAAAAATCTTTATAAGCTGAAAGGCTATCAGGATTTACAGCCCTTTGTGGATAAAATATTAGAGGAAAAGCTGTATGTGGGACTGGAAAAGACACAGTATACAGATGACTCCAAGGTAACAGACCATTATGCAATCATACCAACAGGACAGACTGGTGAATTATCGAGGCTGTCACCTCTACATAAAAATGTTTATAACCTGATTGTGAAAAGATTCTTAAGTATTTTTTATCCGCCAGCCGTATATTTGCAGTTAAAGCTGACCATCGGGATAGAGGAGGAGCTGTTTTATACATCTGCAAAAATTCTTAAGGAAGAAGGCTATATGCAGATTTCTGGAGTGCCCTCGCAAAATCAGAATGATGAAGACAATGTCAACAACAGGAAGAAGCTTTTACAGCTGTCAGATCAGATAAAAAAAGACGATGAAATTGAGGTAAAGGGCTTTGAACTAAAGGAGGGTAAGACGTCGCCTCCCAAGAGATATACCTCAGGAACCTTGATTCTTGCCATGGAAAATGCAGGAAATCTCATTGAGGATGAGGATTTACGTGCACAGATTAAAAATACGGGAATCGGGACCTCTGCAACAAGAGCCGGAATCATTGACAAGCTTATTCATATCGGCTATTTGAATTTAAATAAAAAAAGTCAGATTATCACCCCAGAGAAGCTGGGAGAGATGATTTATGAAGTTGTAAAAATGACGGTTTCATCCCTGTTAAACCCGGAAATGACTGCCAATTGGGAAAAAGGCCTGGAGGGTATTTCAAACGGTACAATAGATGCTGATGAGTATCGCCGGAAAATGGAAGCCTATATAAAAAGAGAGACCGAAGCAATGAAGGAGAGGGATTTGACAGAAGCCCTGGTCAATGTCCTCAATCCCTTTACCGGCAGGGAGTCTAAGGGTGTGGTTACAAGGAGAAAGCTCGGAATTCCCTGTCCCGTTTGTGGAGGCGAGCTTACAACAACATCCTTTGGATATGGATGCAGCAATTACTGGGATAAGGAAAAACCATGCCAGTTCAATGTTGGAAATATTGCCGGAGTACATATAGAAGAAGAGGATTTTAAGTCTTTGATTTTAAATGGAGAAACAAGGGTAATCGATGGTTTTGTCGGCAGTAAAAAGAATGCATTTAAAGCTGCATTAAAGCTTGTCCATACAGAGGATGGAAAGGCAGAGGTGCAATTTGATTTTTCAAAAAATCCCATTGAGCTTGTGGAGAATCTTTCCTGTCCCGTATGCGGAGCACCCATAGAGAAAACCGGTTATGGATTCATTTGTCAAAAATGTAAAGAAGACCGGAGCTTATGTTATTTTTCCATTTCAAAGATTGCGAGCCGCTCCCTGTCTGAGGAGGAGCTTAGAAGCCTTATCACAAACGGAAAAACAGAGGTTTTATCCGGGTTTGTATCAAAAAATAAGAAAAAGTTTTCCGCGGCGCTGGTTTTATCAAAGCAGGAGGATGAAAGACTTGGTATTTCCTTTGATTTTACCAATGTGGAGCCTGAGAAGCTAAAGGCTGTGAAATGTCCAAACTGCGGTGGCGATATTCTGGTGACAGGCTTTGGCTATCGATGTTCAAATTATTCTTCAGCAGATGAAAACAGCTGTAAATTTGCTGTTGGAAAGATTGCAGGAAAAGCGTTGAATGCTTCGCAGATGACTGAGCTGCTGACCCAGGGGAAAACAAAAACAATCCGGGGCTTTAAGTCAAAGACAGGAAAGAAATTTGATGCCTGTCTTGCACTTGAAAAAAAGGAGGGAGCCGCTGCCGTTGTCTTTAATTTTGATGAGGTTGAGGCAAAGGCTGTATCAGGTGTTGTCTGTCCAAATTGTGGTGGAAAGATTGTAAAAACACCCTTTGGCTTTGGATGCTCCAATTACAGTAAAGATAATCCTGACAGCTGCAGATTCTCAATTGGAAAAATTGCTTCAAAAACTTTGACTGAGGCAGCAATCAGGGAACTGCTTACAAATGGTACCACCTCCCTGATTCAGGGATTTATGTCGAAGAGTAATAAGCCATTTGATGCAAAACTGACATTGGACAAGGATGAAAACGGAAAAGTAAAGGGTCTGAAATTTGTTTTTGAGGATGTCTTGACACAGAATCCTGGAATAAGTACATCTTATGGTGGCAGTGCAACGATTGACCAGGAATTATTTAACCAGTTAAACAAAGAGTACTATGAACAAAAACCAAATGAAGGAGAGATGAATCATGTTTGAGATGTTTAAAATTGACAAGTATTTTGATGTAAACAAAACAATGGCACAGTTCTTATTTGATGGAATTGAGTATCCGTGGGAGGTGCTCCCAAGAATCGAATCCTTTATTCTGCAGCTGGGACCAATGCTTTCCAAAGACGTGTTTGACCAGGTGGGCGAAAATGTTTGGATTGCAAAATCTGCGACAGTAGCAGCAAGTGCAAGCATTACAGGTCCATGCATTATCGATGAAAATGCCCAGATCCGCCAGTGTGCCTTTATCAGAGGAAACGCCATTGTAGGTAAGGGTGCTGTTGTGGGGAATTCCTGTGAGATTAAAAACAGTATTCTGTTTGATGAGGTCGAGGTTCCACATTTTAATTATGTGGGGGACAGTGTTCTTGGCTTTAAAGCCCATTTAGGTGCAGGTGCGATTACTTCAAACATCAAGAATGATAAGAAGAATATTGTAATCAGATTTCCGCTGGGAGAAATTGAAACGGGAATGCGTAAAATTGGTGCGATTGTAGGTGACAATGTTCAGGTTGGCTGCAACAGTGTTCTGAATCCGGGAACAATCATCGGAAGAAACACCAGAATTTATCCCCTTAATTCTGTCAGAGGCTGGGTGGATGAGAACTCCATATATAAAAAAGAGGGTGTTGTTTCACAGATGGTTTAATCAGGATAAAGCAGGAAGAGCATTCCGGTAAAGAGGAGTACTTCTCTGTATTTTTTGTAAAAAGTTGTCGTACTTTGTATAAATGACTGGATTTTTTATGCAAAGTATGAGAAAATGTCAAAGGTGAATCTAACAAAATGAGAATCATTTTGTTATGATATATTTCTACATAATTGAAAGGAGATTTCACATGATTTATTCAAAAGAAGTGGAAGAAATGTGTACAGTTGCACAGGGCGTTCATCATGGCTGTGCTGCTATCCCAGAAGAAGCAAAATGGGTTAAGGCAAAAAAAGTTGAAGATATTTCCGGTTTAACACACGGTATTGGCTGGTGTGCACCTCAGCAGGGTGCCTGCAAGCTGACTCTGAATGTTAAAGAAGGTATCATTCAGGAAGCATTGGTTGAGACTATCGGATGTTCCGGTATGACTCATTCCGCTGCTATGGCATCTGAGATTTTACCAGGTCTTACAGTAATGGAAGCATTAAATACTGACCTTGTATGTGATGCTATCAATACAGCTATGAGAGAGTTATTCTTACAGATCGTTTATGGTCGTACCC
>CAZUCI010000012.1:47622-52727 GCA_964619485.1 uncultured Lachnospiraceae bacterium | reverse complement strand
GTTATTCCGTAAAGGAACTGCAGGTAATCCTTGGAATCAGCAGACCTACAGTATACGACTTACTAAAGAAGAACGAATTCAGATGGATCCAGATTGGCACGAAGTATCGCATTTCAAAGAGAAGCTTTGATGAATGGCTGGATAAAAATATGGAAAATGCATAGATTTGCCTTCTAAAGCATATGAAGGTCCCTATGGTATAGTGAGCAAAAGGAGGTGGCAGAGAGTGGAGAATACAGTTGATGTTCAGGAGATCAGAACGAAATTAGAGCAGTTTCAGGCAACTAAAGATCCTATATTAAAAAATACAATGTCCGTGTCGGAAATGCGCAGACTTCTTGGAGTGAAGAAGACGGAAAGCTACTGGCTTGTCCATAGAAACTTCTTTGAGACGAAAATTATTGATGGAGTCATGAGAGTTGATATTGCGAGCTTCGAAAAATGGTATGCAAACCAAGTGAAGCATAAAAAGGTTACCGGGGAGGAACCGGGAGCAGAACTACTAAAAACATCCTATTCCTTTCAGGATGCAGCAAATCTGTTGGGAATCCATTCTTCTAATATTTATGGGATATGGAAGGAAGAGAACTTGGAAACAATTACGGTTGATTTTACGAAGCGTATACCGATGGAGATATTTGAACGATGGTATGAGAATCAGATTATGTATCAGAAAGTGGGAAAGATGCCAACAATCACAGAATTGGAAGAGAAGCACATACCACTATTTGAAGCAGCGGAACTCTTGGGGATTACCAGAGAAAAGCTCTCCATCATTACAAGAGCCAGTAAGTATAAGGAGATTTTTGAAATCAGGGTGTTTGAAAATAAAAAATGGATTTCAAAGAAGAGCTTTCAACAGTTCCTGAATGTACAGAATGTATATCAGGTGAAAAAGGAATTGGATAAAGAAGTGCCTATAAAAAAGGGTGTAGTTGAAACCAAAGAATATATTTCAAGACAGGAAGCTGCAGCTCTTGCAGGAGTAACTACAGCAACGATAACGAAGTGGACTCAGTTAGAGAGATTCCCATGTAAAGGTGCAGGGAGAGTCCTTCGTATCAATCGCAATGAATTTTTACAGTGGTTAAAGCAATATCAGGAAGGAGTGGTATGAGATGGCATTCATTAGAAAACGAGGGAAAAATATCAGTGTTGTATATAAAGTGACGGATGATGATGGCACAGTGCATCAGAAATCCGAGACGTATCATACCCATGCAGAGGCAAATAAGCGGTTGAAAGAGATCGAATACAAGATGTCCGTAGGCAAATTCGAAGTTCCCAACTGTGCTACATTAGGGGAGCTTTTGATGGAATATGTAAAAATATATGGTCATGATAAATGGGCACTTACAACTTATGATGGGAATTTAGCAACTATCAATAATTATATTATTCCCACAATCGGGGAGACCAAGATCAATAAGATAGATACGCGCTTTCTTGAAAAGTACTATCAGACCCTGTTAGATACGCCGGCGATAAAGAGTACGCGGAATCTGGATGGAACAGGCACCATATCCACAGCCACGGTCAATGAGATTCATAAGATTCTCAGAAGCTGTTTCAGACAGGCAAAGAAATGGAATATGATGGAGAAGAATCCGGCAGAGGATGCTACAGTTCCCAAGCATAAAAAAGAGAAAAGAGCAATCTGGACAGCAGAGATGTTGATGCAGGCATTAGAGGCTTGTGAAAATAAGTGGTTGAAGGTGGCATTTCATCTTAGCTTTACAGCGACACTTCGACTTGGGGAAGTACTGGGGCTGACATGGGATTGTGTGGATATATCAGAAGAGGCAATCAGAGAAAATAGGACCTGTATCAGTATCAATAAAGAAGTAGAACGTGTGTCAAGACAAGCAATAGACGAATTAAGATCAAAGGATGTCATATTAATCTTTCCTACCATTAAAAAGGATAATAAGACAGTGCGGGTTCTTAAAACTCCCAAAACGGAGAGCAGTATACGAAAAGTGTTTATTCCAAAATCGGTGGCATTGCTTCTGATCGAATTGAAGAAGGAGCAGGATGAGATCATTGAGGCACTTGGCTCAGAATATCAGAACTATAACCTGGTAATGGCCACGACATTCGGACTTCCCATCGGAGACAGCTATCTGAGATGTGAGATGAATAAGATTATTGATAAACTGGGATTGCCAAAGGTGGTTTTTCATAGTATCAGACATACCAGCGTTACCTATAAATTGAAGCTAAGTGGTGGCGACATAAAAGCAGTCCAAGGAGATTCAGGTCATTCACAGGCTGATATGGTAACAGAAGTATACGGACACATCATTGACGAAGACCGAAGGAAGAATGCAGAGCTGATGGAGGATGCTTTTTACAGTGGGAAGAATGGCAATCCAGATATGAGAGATCAGGAACAAATCAAGAATACAGTAGCTGTACCAGAAGGAGTAGATTCAGAGTTGCTGATGAAGGTTCTAGCGAACCCGGATATGGCTGCGCTGCTCACGTCATTAGCCAAGACAATGGGCACAAAATAGTATACAGGAAATGTCATCAATATACAGATGAAGTGATGGAAAGATGCAAGTGTTTTTTCTATATTAAAAGTGTAAATAAAAGAGCGTATCTGCTAAAGTGATACAATCTTGTGACAGGTATGGTAATGCAGGATAATATTGGTATATACATGATTATGATGGTCAAAAAGTTATCGACATCCGACTCCATACACGTTATAATATATGTAATCTAATAAGAAAATAGAGTTATCATTACTGAATGAATTATGTGAATGATAGCCATATCTCCGAACACCATGGAACGCAATGGTTATGCCCTCAGGGTGGTATTTCCACCCAGTTGCCACCCAAAAGAGGTTTTCCAGGACGAATTTCTATTTTCTTATCTTAACTGAGAATGACAGAAAAGCTAGTAAAATCAATGCTTTTCTTAACAATTATTCTCTCCGGATGACAGCGAATTTCAGCACCGACTCGTGCTCCTAAGCGGAAGATCGGGTGTTCAAGTCACCTCACCAACGTTCGAAAGCATTGAAAACAGTAGGTTTTCGGTGCTTTTTTTCTGTCTTCATCCAAGATGTGAGTGTACATATCGGTTATCATATCAATCTGTGCATGATCAGTATCGCCCTGAGTTACTTTCAAATCCTAGTTTCCGTTTCTTTAAAATATGATAGACATATAAAAGAATAATGACTATAATTACATTATACGGTACAATATTAAACAGATAATTGTATTGTTTGATGCAATGGAGAGTTCACAGCTTAAAGAATTGAGCATGTAAAGAGGGTATCAATTCTGAAAAAGAATGGAAGTGACAGTTTGAGATATTATATAGCAGATTTGCATTTCTTTCACGCAGCAATGAATGATCGTATGGATTATCGTGGCTTTCAGAACGTGGAAGAAATGGATGAATACATGATTGCAAAATGGAATGGTAAGGTCAGAAAGAATGATGATGTGATAATCATTGGAGATTTATCCTGGGGCAATGCGGAGGAAACCAATGATTTACTGAAGCGTCTGAATGGGAGATTATATCTGATTCAGGGAAACCATGACAGATTTCTGACCAACAAGGAGATGGATGCAGGCAGATTCAAATGGATTAAGCCCTATGAAGAGCTTTCTGATAATAAACGAAAGGTTGTCCTATGCCATTATCCCATCATGTGTTACAACGGCCAGTACAGGTTGGATGAGAATGGAAATCCCAGGACCTATATGCTCTATGGTCATGTTCATGATACCCAGGATCAGAGATTATTGGAGCAGTTTCAGGAGATTACCAGGAATACAGTGACGAAAAATGCACAGGGCGTGGAGCAGCATATACCATGTAATATGATAAACTGTTTCTGCAAGTATTCAGATTATGAACCATTGACATTGGATGAGTGGATAGAGTTATATCACTCTAAAGTTTAATTTAAAGAAATATTAGCAAATACAAAATTTACATGTATTTCTTTGAAAATACCGTTTTTATACTTATTTTTTGTAAAAAAACAAAATATAAAAGAAATACTAGCAAATATGAAATTTGCTAGTATTTTATTGAATATAAAATTCTATTATGTTATACTTTCCATAGAAAGAAGGTGCAATATGACAGCATTAGAAGAAAAATACATGAGAATCAAAGAAAAACTGGGTGATCAGGTAACCTTTTATGTAGATGATATTCAGGAGCTGTTTCCAGAGATGAAAAAATCATCACTGTACTGGAATATGTCTAAGATGGTAGATGCCGGATATTTGAAAAGAGTGAGGAATGGAGTCTATGCATTTAATGAATGGTATGGAAAAAAATCAGTGATATTATCAGATGCAGCGACTAAAATTTCAGAACTATTAGACGAAACTGGATTTGATTATTATATTTCCGGGTTGGATGTATTACAGAAATATATGCAGCATGTGCCGGAACAGTATCCATGCCTTTTATTTATAGATAAGAATACAAAAGAGGAAATAGTAGATGTTCTGTCTGAACATAATATGGAAGTATTAATGCCAGCACAGGTTAAAGAAATGTATGAAAGTCATGTGCTGACAGGAAAAGAAATACAACAGGTAGTATTGTATCAGACAGAAAATTTTGAAGATGCTGAGGAAAATGTGGCATCCATGGAAAAAGCATTTGTGGATTTGTATTATTCGGTAACACGTAATGGATTTCCTCTTCCAATTCAAGAACTAGTTCGCATTTATGAGAACGTTGTAAGACTTGGAATTATAGATAAAAAAAGTATAATTACCATTGCTGCTAAAAGAAGTATTCAATATGATATTCGTTATATTGTAGAGTCAAAGTACATTACACAGGAAGCACAAAAATTCGTAGAAATACTTAAAAGAGAGGTTTAAATATTGAACGATAAACTATTTCATGATGAAACTGCATTTAAAAGAGAAACATTTCTGAAAAGAATGCATGAATATGGATTTAAAAATATGGGAAGAATGGAATTGTTTCTTTGGGATTTAGAACTGTTTCTTCAGATTCAGAAAATTCTTGGTGACAGAATTGTTTTAAAAGGTGGAGCAGCAACGCAGTTTTATCTTCCCATTGAAGTACAGAGAACAAGTGTTGATATT
>CAZUCI010000012.1:0-47522 GCA_964619485.1 uncultured Lachnospiraceae bacterium | reverse complement strand
TTAGATGAACAGGTTAAGCAATTCTATGATATTATGATGTTGTCAAAGCATTGCCTTGGAGAGTTAAATTTTGAAGTTATAAAGCACAAATATCTTGAAAGAGCAGAAGAAGAGTGGAAAGATCGTTCGGCCGATACATATGATATATCCGAAGTAGTAGCGGATGTAAAAAGGCAGCTATATCGTTATGAAATGGCAGATAGCGGTGAAGATATGGAGCTGAAAAAGAATATCAATGATTTCAATTCACTGTATCTAAACAGTAAATTTGACTATTCACCACAAAATGTTGCTTGTGGAGCAGCATGGATTAAATTGCTGTATGAGGTTTTGTTAAGTGATAAAAGTTCTGAGATTCTTCAGCAAGCCCTAAATATGGAAGAAAGACTGAGCTTTAGTAAGTATTCCGGAAAAGAAAAAGGGCAGATGATAAAAAAAGTCAGAGAGGGACTTGTTCAGGAATTCTCCAGTTATTCCGCAATTCCACCTCAGATTCTAAAAGGAAAAAATCTGAAGAGAGTATTTTGGGCAATCGTTGATATTGATAATGTTTCAGAAATAGAAAATTATGTGAATCGATTTGAAAATAAATAAAAAGAAGCTGCCTGTAATGGACAGCTTCACTCATTTCTTATGCGGAAAGCATATCTAAGAATTGATGTTCATAGAGTACCTTAACCCCTAACTCCTGAGCTTTTGCAAGTTTATTTTCTGCCTTTTCTCCACAGATTAGATAAACTCTTTTCTTTCTTCAAATGTGAATTCTTTTTGTAATCTACGCCATAACAGGATATGATCGGAGTTTAGGAACTACTCCTGAATATTTGTTGTATTCCGGATTATCGCAATGGAGCGTTTTAACAATGCAATCTTTTTAACTTTTAACTTCCAGTGAGTAGGATAATCTTAGGAAGTTCAGACTATGAGAAAAGAGTGAACTAGTATTTATGAACAGTTGAATCTATAGTATTGAAATTGGGCTTTTATAGCAAGATAGTGATATTTATCAAGTTTGCAGGTATGAAAGCGACTGCAGGCATTACAAACGTAAGGAGCTTTCGAAGGTTTGTCACATTTCCAGGGCTTATAAAAAACACAGTAAGGTGTAAGATCTTTTTTGTAGCAATAACGACATGCATATTTACATTTTTCAAAACCACACACATGATGTTCAGTACAGTCACCGTAATACATGCAACCTCTGCATTTTGAACGATATTTATCGTATTCAGTAAAGACGCGATGCAGTCGGACTTCTTTGGATATAGTAGTAGGATCCTTATATAGTGTTTGAGCAATATAGGAGAAAGTACTTCCTTATTGGAGTTCCTGCTCTATATATGTTTTATCAGAAAGAGTCAAATGTTTTTGGTTATGTATTTGATTTTGTTGATTAGTCATGGTCAATCCTTTCTGACAGATAGATAACCATGAAATATCATATCAAGAACTATGTGCAAGAGTAAATTCCGGATTTGGTATTTTTTGGAGTAACACACCGAAATTTAATTTTTCACTTTACGATGCAACGATAGACATGCTGGAGGAGCTAAGAGATCAAAATATTGATGCTGCACTGGAAGCATATGATGATGTTGAAGCGGAGTATAGCAAATACTGCAATGCAATTCTTGAGTGGAACAGGAAGAGCAAGATATAAAAAATTATATTGACAAAACATAATATAGTGTGATAAATTCAACATATAAACATTGTATACAATTAGATTTAACAAAATTAAAAACAGTCATGAGTATTTACGAATACGCAGTAGAAAAAATAAATGGAGGAAAGATGGATATGAATGTTGCTGTAAGGTATTTATCAAAATCTGGAAACACAAAGAAGTTAGCAGAACAAATAGCTAAAATTGTTGGATGTGAAGCGATGAGTATTCCAAATTCAGTAGATAATGGGACAGACATACTGTTCCTTGGAGCATCGGTCTACTGGGGAGGAATTGACAGCCAGGTGAAAAAATACATAAAGACTTTGGACCCGAAAAAGATAAAAAGAGTTGTGGTTTTCTCTACATCAGCCATGTCTGAGCGGGCATTTCCGGCATTGAAAAAACTGCTGACAGATACCGGAATCCAAGTTGATGAGCGGAATTTCTATTGCAGAGGTGAATTTAAGATGATGCATAAGGGAAAACCAGATGCAAAAGACTTAGATCAAGTAACACAGTTTGCAAAGGAAATAATGAAATAATAAGAATATTCTCGAGAGGATCAATAAATGGACAGTATTTTTCATAGAACGAGTATTAGGCAGTACACAGAACAGGAAGTGGAATCAGATAAAATAGAGAAAATGCTTCGTGCGGCAATGGCAGCACCCTCGGCTGCAAATCAACAACCATGGGAGTATTATGTAGTAACAGATGCGGAGAAATTGGAGGAGCTGTCAAAAACCAGTCCTTATGCGGGCTGCACAAAAAATGCACCACTGGCATTTGTAGCCTGTTATCGAAAAAAATGCTCATTGTCGGACTATGCGCATATAGATCTCAGTGCTTCCGTGGAGAATCTCTTATTGGAAGCTGATCATTTAGGATTGGGTGCAGTGTGGCTGGGGATTGCACCACTGGCAGAACGAATGCAGGCGGTAGCAGATGTGATCTCCATATCCGATGAATTGGAAGCGTTTGCAATTATTCCATGTGGATATCCTGTGAAGGTTGAAAAACAGCAAGACAGATATGATGAGACAAGAGTACATTTTTGCGTGCGTCCTTAATGCATCATAAATAAATAATGAGGATTGCTAACTTGAATGAAAAAATATCGACATAAGGCGTCATACACGCTATAATATAAATAATCTCAAGTAACATTTTAGTAATCAGTAAGGATGTACCGTTCGCGTGAGCCTGCGGTACATTGCTTTTTAATAGGAAAATCTATGAATTATATTGTATTTGATTTGGAATGGAATCAATCCTCAAATGGAAAAAAGAATACCAATGAAAGAATGCCCTTTGAAATTATTGAGATAGGTGCTGTGAAGCTGAACTCAGATTTTAAGGAGATAGATCGTTTCAGTGAACTGGTAAAGCCAAGGGTCTATCGATACTTGAATCGTATTACGGGAAATATTGTGCATTTGAATACGAAAGAGCTTCAGAGTGCAAGATATTTTACCCCTGTTATGCGGGATTTCAAAAAATGGTGCGGAGAGGATTATATTTTTTGTACCTGGGGAAATCTGGATTTGATTGAGCTTCAGAGAAATATGAAGTTTTATAAGATGCAGCCTCTTTCTGATGGTCCAATTCAATTTTTAGACATTCAGAAAATTTTTGCTTTACAGTTTGAAGGAAAAAAAAGTCAGCATACGCTGGAGTATGCAGTTGATTATTGCAAAATAAACAAGGATATTCCTTTTCATAGAGCTTTTGCAGATGCATATTATACAGCGAAGGTCATGTCCTGTTTGAAACCGCAATTTTTAAAAAGATATTCCTATGATACCTATCATCTCCCGGAAAATAAAAAAGATGAAATCAAGGTATATTTTGATGATTATTATAAGTATATTTCCAGAGAATTTGATAACAGGGTAAAAGCTCTGGCTGATAAGGACGTAAATTATTGTGGCTGTTATCTCTGCAAGATGCCTGTCCACAAAAGGGTGAGATGGTTTACTCTGAACAATAAGCATTATTATTGTGTATCCTATTGTATGAAGCATGGATATATTAAGGGAAAAATAAGACTTAGAAAGTCTGAAAGCGGAAAAGTGTATGTTGTTAAGACAATGAAGCAGATTAGCAAAGAGCAGGCGGATGAAATTTTATCCAGATTCCAAAATAAAAAGGATGCCTCCATTTAGGAGACATCCTTTTTAGATAAAAGCTTTTATATCATAAACTTTAAAAAAGGCTTTTACATCTTAAAATCATGATAAAAATCCAAATCCTTAGATTTTCTACGCTTCTTTCTTTTTAAACGGGATCTTCTGCGTCTGGCAAAATGATAATTTTTAAAGAAAGCAAAACAGAAAATAGCCAGTATAATGAAAAGTAAAATAGCAACTATGATTCCGATTACCTTTAAAACATTGATAAAAATAACATTGCCGGGTGCTTTTTCAGATATATCAGAGGCAGTCTCCTCTTCTGAATTAAAATTATCAGTAACATTACTGGTTCCGGTCAAGGTAATGGAGGCGGTTCCCACAGGAACATCCTGGTAGGAGTAATTGATGGTTGCAAGTCTGGAGCTGTCCGAGGCTGATGTTTCATCCGCATAGCTTAGGGAAGATGACAGATCCGAAAATGAAATCGTATTGGGAATAATGACATAATCGGCTGAATTAATCTCAATAATTGGGTCTGAGCTGAAAAAGATATCGCTGTCTGTGTGAAACAGATCAGAATCGGATATGGTATATTGGGATTCATTTTCGGCTACATTAACTCTTTGAAAATTGTCAAAACCATAATCGAATAAGGAAATCGTATCGAGAAACTGGCTTGGGGATTCTTCCTTCATGACTACACAGACTAATTTAATTCCATCCCGTTCTGCACAGGAGACAAGCGTCTGTCTAGACTGGCTGGTGAAACCGGTTTTGCCTCCGATATATCCTTCATAAGGATAGGTTCCGGCGGTCAGCTTATTGTGCGTCCAAAGATCAATGTCGTCCGGCTGAGTTGAGGTTGGTCCGATATAGTAATGATTGGTTCCTGCCATTTTAGCCAGAGTTTCATTATTAAAAAAGGCACAGGCTATGGTGGCTAAATCTTTTGGTGTGGTATAATGATTTTCATCATGTAGTCCGTTGGTGGTGACAAAATGAGAGTTTGTACATCCAAGGTCAGCAGCTTTTTTGTTCATAAGTGCCACGTAGGAATCCATATCACCAGCAATATGCTCTGCAACAGCGTTACAGGTTTCATTGGCAGAATAAACCAGTATGCCGTAGAGACACTGTTCCATTGTAATGGACTGACCTGCATCCATTCCCATATTGGAGGAGTCCTTTTCTATGCTGTAAACGGCATTGGTGGAAAAAGTAACAGTATCGTCCAAAGAGGAATTTTCAATTGCTACCAAAGATGTTAAAATCTTGGTAGTACTTGCGGGATAAAGTTTTTCGTCTATGTTCTTTGCATAGAGAACAGTTCCTGTATTTGCTTCCATTAAAATGGCACCTTCGGCGGATACTTCCGGTCCCTGTGGCCAGTTTGCAATGGAATTGCTATCGATTGGTAAGGTTTTTCTGGCTTCCGCTTCCGCAAGGTAATCAACCTCAGCATGTACCAAAAGCGGGTCAGACAGAATGGCGGTCAGAGAAAAAAAGGCTGCAAGACCAAGCATTCCGATTTTTTTGATTAAATTGTGATGCATAGAATTCTCCCTTACAAATTTGATAAAACCAAATTCTATGATACACTAAAAAAGCGAAAAAACAAAGTATATAAAGGAGAAAATGTAATGAGGCTTCGAAATATTACCGGATCAGAGGAAATGATTGCAAGGAGTCCCTATGTCATTCAGAATCCAAAGGAGCATAGAGGAAAATTCAATTCGTTATTTCCATCAGACTTGCCTTTGCAGATTGAGATAGGCATGGGAAAAGGAAAATTTCTGTTGCAGTTAGCAGAAGCTAATCCGGATATAAATTATATAGGTATTGAAAGATATTCCAGTGTTTTACTTCGTGCTCTTCAGAAGATGGAAGAAAAGGAATTGACGAACATCAAATTTATCTGTATGGATGCAGGGGAGATTCAGGAGGTATTTGGAGAAGGGGAAATAGATAAGATATATTTAAATTTTTCTGATCCCTGGCCCAAGGACCGCCACGCAAAGAGAAGACTTCCCTCCAAAGAATTTTTGGCAAGATACGATCAGATTTTAAAAAAGGATGGAAAACTGGAGTTTAAAACAGATAATCGCGGACTCTTTGATTTTGCCATAGAACAGCTGCCACTGGCAGGATGGAAAGCAGAGCAGGTTACCTATGACTTACATCATGATGCAAAAATGAATGAGGGAAATATTATGACAGAGTATGAGGAAAAGTTTTCCTCCATGGGTAATCCAATCTGTAAGTATGTCATTTCCAGAGAAAAATAGTATATGCAAATACTATTTTCCGCTGATATTAACCTCGATTGCCTTTGTTTTTGAGAAACGGATTAGCTGGTTGTGATACAGGCTTGAATATCCGGAGAGCATGTAGGAAACGGAAATGGCAATGAGGAAATAGGGAACTCCGCCAAAACCGAATAATTCAAATGCAATCAGAATGGAAGAAATCGGGCAGTTGGTTGCACCACAGAATACAGCGACAAGGCCAATGGCCGCACACATGGAAGGTGAGATGCCAAGGATTTGACCCAGCAGGCATCCGAAGGTTGCTCCGATAAAGAAGGATGGAACAATTTCTCCGCCCTTATATCCGGCACCAAGTGTCAGAGCTGTAAAAATAATTTTCAGCAGGAAGGCCAGCGGAAAAACTTCACCCTCCATTGCTCTTTCAATTACAGGAATTCCCGCACCATTGTAATCCGTATTGCCAACAATCAGAGTGAGAAGCACAATGATGCAGCCGGCGGCAAAAATGCGGATATATGGATTTTTAATATATTTACTGTAAAGGTGTCCTGCCTGGTGCAGAGATTTACAGAACAGAATACTTACGAATCCACAGAGTGCTCCCAGTAAAAGAATTTTTGTGGCATTGGGAATTGTGAAATCGGGAATCTCCAAAATGGTAAAGGCCTCCGGACTGATGCCCATGGATGCAGCAAAGTGTGAGGCAGCCAGGGAAGCCAGTACACAGGGAACAAGAGCAAAATAATTCATGCTTCCAATGCAGACCATTTCCATGGGGAAGATTGCGGCGGCCATGGGGGTTCCAAAAAGTGCAGAAAAAGCAGCGCTCATGCCACTCATGGTAATGATTTTTTTATCGTCGCTCTGTAAATGAAAAAGGTCTCCGATTTTATGGCCCAGACTTCCGCCTAATTGAAGAGCGGCTCCTTCACGTCCTGCGGAACCGCCAAACAGATGGGTTAGAACAGTGGAAATAAAAATAAGCGGTGCCATTTGGAAAGGAATTCCATTTCCGTCATCATCTTCATCTGCATTGACCGTAGAAATAACCTTGTTGGTTCCTTTATCCTTGTCCATGTGAAAAATGTGATATAGAAATACAATCACAAGACCGGCAAGGGGAAGAAACGGAATAATGATGAAATGTTCCATTCGAAAGGCAGTCGCCTTAGTCATACACCAGGAAAATGCAGTGGAGAAGGCTCCAACAACAAGACCTGTAATTAAAGAAAGTACAGCCCACTTCAAAAATGCTTTTACTTGTTCAAAGGCCTCTTTCAGTTCGCTTTTGACTGTGGTAATAAAAGTATTTTTCATGGGCTGTACCTTCCTTTTTTTGTATAAAATTAATTATGCAGCAGCTTTTTCCTTATCTCTGGCAAATAGAACCTTTAACAAAATTGGTGTAGCAACTGAGGAGCAGATAATCAATAGAATTACGGCAGTAAAGTATTCTGAGGTAATCATTCCTGCTGATAAGCATTTCTGGGCTACAATCAGAGCAACCTCACCACGGGTCATCATGCCGACACCGATTTTGAGGGAGTCCTGCCAGTTAAAGCGACATACCTTTGCCATAAGCCCGCAGCCTATTACTTTTGCAATTAGTGCAATCAGTACAAAGGCGATGCAGAAAATCAGCAGCTTTGCGTTTACTCCTGAAAAGGAGGTTTTTAAACCGATACCTGCAAAGAATATGGGAGCAAAGATCATATAGGTACTGATATTTGTCTTGTTATTAATGTATTCCGCATCCTTTAAGGAGCACAGAATAATACCGGCTACATAAGCGCCTGTGATGTCTGCAATTCCGAAATATTTTTCTGCAATATATGCCAGACCAAAGCAGAGTACAAATCCAAAAATTGGAATTCGTCTTGTGTGAGGATATTTCTCATCCAGCTTCTGGAATAATTTGTAAGCCAGAACACCGCCAACACCGGCAATAATAAAGAAGATGACTGTTTTGACAATGACCATCAGAGGACTTGCATCCGGGCTCTTGAAGCCGATTACAAAGGTTAAGACAATAATTCCGATGACATCATCGATAATAGCGGCACTTAAAATAGTAGTACCCACAGTTCCCTTCAGCTTGCCAAGCTCCTGTAGTGCCGCAACGGTAATGCTGACGGAGGTGGCTGTCATAATAGCACCGATGGACATGGCAGCATAGAAATTGTCGCTTCCTACACCTTCAAAGCCGTAGAATCCAAAGTATAAAAGTGCACCGAGAACAAACGGAAGAAATACACCGGCGCAGGCAATGGCAAATGCCTTTGGTCCGGTTTTCACAAGGTCTCCTAAGTCTGTTTCCAGTCCGGCAGAGAACATAACTAAAATTACGCCGACTTCTGCCATCTGAGATATGAAATCGGACTGCTGTACCAGGCCCAAAAAGCAGGGGCCAATAATAAGTCCGGCAAGAATCTGTCCAACAACTTGGGGGGCTTTTAATTTTCTGGCAATTACACCGCAGATTTTAGCGGATAAAAGAATAATCGCCAAATCACGAAGTATTAAATATGTTTCCATTTTATAACATATCCTTTCTTATTTAATAATAATATTGTGTGCCCAGTCATAATGTAGCAGAGTAAAACAAATACTGCAATAGAAAAATTTACAGAATTTTTAAATTTTATTTCAGAAAAATTTAAAAATTTGTTGAAAGAAAAAATCTTGTGTTGTATATTATATTATGTGCCCGAAAGGGACATGGAACAATTTTTTTCGAAGCGTGGCTCAGTTTGGTAGAGCGCTGCGTTCGGGACGCAGAGGTCGCGTGTTCAAATCACGTCGCTTCGATTGAAAAGGGCTGGCTTGATACCTATCTTGCTGGTTCTTTTTTTGTTGAATATTATGTGGAAGGTACAGGGGCAGGAAATGAAACAGAATATAAATCTGATTTTGGGCTCGGGATCTCCGAGAAGAAAAGAATTATGGAAACAGGCGGGGCTGGAATTTGATGTGATGGTTTCCGATGCAAAGGAAATTATTACGAAGGAAAAACCGGAAGAAATTGTGCTTGAGCTTGCAGCCTGTAAGGCAGATGCGGTGGCTGGTGCATTTTTAGGGTGGTTTGATGAGATCAATAAGGGACAGGGAAAAAATCAGAAATTTCTCATTGTAGGAGCAGATACCATTGTTGCATCAGAGGGTGCTATTCTGGGTAAACCAAAATCCGAGGAGGATGCGGTTTCCATGCTTATGAGTCTTTCCGGAAAGAAGCACAGTGTTTTTACGGGAGTAAAGGGTATCTTTGTGGATGAGCAGGGCTCCATCATAGAGGATAAGGGAATGAGCTTTTATGAGGAGACCCGGGTTGAGATGTATCCCTTTACCAGGGAGGAGGCACTGGCCTATGTTGCAACCGGTGAACCCATGGATAAGGCTGGCTCCTACGGTATCCAGGGAACAGGTGCCGTTTTGGTAAAAGGAATCGAGGGAGATTATAATAACGTGGTTGGATTTCCACTGTCAGCCTTTGTTCACTTAGGTTGTCAGAAAAAGTACTTTAGCTTATAATGATAAAAAAAGAAACAGAAGGGAAGCAGAATGGAAAAGACGAGAGCCGTAGAGCTGGATCTTGCCAAGGGCATAGGTATTTTACTTGTCATAGTGGGACATATTCAGTATATCAGCGAAGATTTACGCAATTTTATTGTGGCTTTTCACATTCCGCTTTTTTTTGTTATGGCGGGAGTGCTGCTCTATATCGGAAAAGCTGAGCAGAAGAGTCTTGCAAAAACATTTGTGAAAAAAACTCACTCTATTTTGCAGCCTTATTTTATTTTCAGTTTGATCTTTCTGGTTGCACAATATGAAGCCTACCGTATCGGAAGCTCCATTACCTTAGAGCTTGTGAAACAGAATATTTATCTGACGGTCATTTTTTATGGCATGAGCGTTTTATGGTTTTTAGCAGCATTATTTGCCGGTGAGATTGCGTTTATCGCAGTGAGAAAAATGTTTCATCACAAGCTGACGCCGCTCATTCTCTTTGTGTGGCTGATTATTTCCTGCGTGCTTAACAGATATTTGAGCCAGCTTTGCATTTATTATGGAGACAGGGTCTGGATCAGCTATGTTATGTATTTTGCCCAGGTTTTGATTCGAATTGGTCTGGTGACCTTTTTAATTGGCGCAGGCTTCTATGGCTGGCACTTTTATGAAAAAATCAGAAAGCATGACTGGATTTCCCTGACAGCAGGAATTCTCTGTCTGGCCGCAACATGGTTTTTGAGTAAAAAAAATGGAGGTGTTGATCTCCATTTTATGGTGCTTGGCAATGAACTGCTTTATTTTATGGCAGCTCTGTTGGGAAGTGCAGGCATAATCTTAATAAGCTGTGGAATCAGAAAGGCAGCAGCTTTTCCGGTTTTAAGGCTTTTGCAGTTTTATGGAAAAAACTCCCTGATTGTTATGATGACTCATGTAGATACCTATCTCATGTATGCCTCTACGATTGTGGTCATGCATTTTAACAAGGGGATGGTAAATTATAATGGCAATGTGAAATTCTGTGTCGAAATTTTCTGTCTGGTAACAGGTGTGGAAGCTTTGGTCATTTTAATCATCAATCGCTTTTTCCCATGGATGGTTGGAAAGGGAGAACGTGCCGATGGACATCATAAGAAGGTTCAATGAGTTTGATTTAAACAGAGTCATGCATATCTGGTATGAAGGAAATCTGGAGGCGCATGATTTTATCGATGTGTCCTTTTGGGACAGAAATTTTAATTATGTGAAACGAACACTTCCGGATGCAGAGGTTTATGTTTATGAGGCGGACGGTTATGTTGCCGGCTTTGTGGGAATCGATGAAGGCTATATTGCAGGGCTTTTTGTAGATCGGAAATACAGGGGAATGGGTATTGGAACGAAGCTGTTAAATTATGTGAAGGAAAGGTATGATTTCTTTACCCTTCATGTTTTTGAAAATAATTATGGTGCGGTTACTTTTTACGAAAATCGTGGACTTTTAAAGAAGGAAGAGAGTGTTCACGAGGATTTGGGTGAAGTGGAATACCTGATGTATTATCGTAAAAAGAAGGAAGAATCATAAGAAGAAGGAAGAATAGGCAGGGAACAGAAAATGGAAGAACAGCTGGTTCGGACTTCTTTTCTCATTGGAGAAGAGGGCGTTGAAAAATTAAAGAATGCAACAGTAGCGGTTTTTGGAGTTGGCGGAGTTGGCGGCTATGTGGTCGAGGCTCTGGCAAGAAGCGGAGTCGGTAAGCTTGTGCTCATCGACAAGGATGTTGTCAGTGAGTCTAACATCAACAGACAGATTATTGCGCTGCATTCCACAATTGGAAAATATAAAACAGAGGTTATGAGGGAGCGTATTGCAGATATTCATCCGGATACGGTGGTGGAACTTCACAATTGCTTTTACCTTCCTGATACAAGGGATGAATTTGATTTTTCATCCTACGATTACATTGTGGACGCGGTGGATACGGTGACCGCCAAAATAGATCTGATTATGATGGCAAAGCAGGCGGGAAAACCGGTAATCAGCAGTATGGGGGCCGGAAATAAACTGGACCCGACCCGTTTTGAGGTGGCTGATATATATAAGACCAGTGTCTGTCCGCTGGCAAAGGTCATGCGCCGTGAGCTGAAAAAGAGAAATGTAGAGCATTGCAAGGTGGTCTATTCAAAGGAAGAACCGGCCAAAACACAGGCTTTTGAAAATGGAAAGGCAGTACCCGGCAGCATTGCCTTTGTCCCTTCCGTAGTTGGTCTTATCATTGCCGGGGAAGTGATTAAGGATCTGGCTCTTTAAGAAGACAGTTGATTATTTCTTTATGGAAACAGGGAGAAAAAATGGCGGAGAAAAAAGACGGATTTGTCATGCAGGCCGGAATTCTGGCTATGGCCGGGATTATCTGCAGAATTATTGGAATTTTATATAGAAGTCCTTTAGCGGCAATTATAGGCGATGAAGGAAATGGATACTACGGATCGGCATATAATATTTATACCATTATTCTGCTGATCAGTTCTTACTCCATTCCCTCGGCAATTTCCAAGGTCATTGCAGGTAAGCTGGCGCTTAAGGAATACCGCAATGCACACAGGATTTTTCACTGTGCTTTTATTTATGTTATTGTGATTGGCGGCTTTGCCAGTCTGTTCGCTTTCTTCGGTGCCGGGATTCTGGTGGAAAGCAATGCCATTACTGTTCTGCATGTGTTTGCACCGACTATTTTCTTTTCCGGACTCTTAGGTGTACTCCGAGGATATTTCCAGGCACACCGGACCATGATTCAGACCTCCATTTCCCAGATTATTGAACAGATATTGAATGCTGTTATTTCTCTGCTTGCTGCATATCTTTTAAAACAGGCTGTTATTGACAGGGATATCACAACCCAGGCTGTTTACGGAGCAATGGGAAGTGCACTTGGAACAGGTGCGGGCGTTTTAATCGCTCTGGCTATTATGTGCCTTTTCTACGGCATCAATCGAAAGCTGATTTTAAAGCGTGTGGCAAGGGATCGTCATAGAGAGGTGCTAAGCTACGGTGAAATCTTCAAGGTGATATTTGCACTGGTTACTCCCTTTATTCTAAGCACTTTTATCTATAATTTTAATACCTCCCTGGACCAGACAATTTATACCAAAATACTGAAGCTGGTCAAGGGTGAGGACGTGGCACAGATTGCCTCCTGGTACGGAGTCTATTCAGGAAAAGCTGTGGTTATCTCCAATATTCCTGTTGCTATTGCCTCAGCCATGTCGGCAGCAATGATTCCAAGTATTTCCGGAAAATTTGCCCAGGGCGATAAAAAGGGAACAAAGGCAAAAATACATACGGCCATTCTGACGACCATGCTCATAGCTATTCCTGCAGCAGTTGGTATTGGAGTATTGGCCAAACCGGTGGTCAGCTTTTTATTCCCGGGACAGACAAATCTTGATTTGGCAGCAGCACTTTTGTGTACCCTGAGTCTTACGGTCATTTTCTATTCCCTTTCTACATTAACAAATGCTGTTTTACAGGGAATTGGAAAAGTAAATCAACCGGTAATTAACGCAGCAGTAGCACTTTTGGTTCAGACAGCTGTACTTGTCATCTGTCTCTTCTTTACGAATATGAATCTGTATGCACTGGTTATCGCAACCAATGTTTATTCTCTGCTGATGTGTATTCTCAATGGAATTTCTGTGAGAAAATTTTTGGGCTACAGAGAGAGGGTCATGAAGACCTTTGTACTTCCGGGTGTTGCGGCTGTGCTGATGGGAGTGGTGGTCTACTTGGTTTATTATGGCCTGTATAAGGTTCTTGCCATGAATGTAGTTGTCCTCCCGGTGAGTGTTATTGTAGGTGCGGTCGTTTACGGCGTCTGCATCATGAAGTTTGGGGTGTTAAACAGGGCGGACCTGCTGGCGATGCCAAAGGGAACCAGGCTGGTCAGATTAATGGAAAAGGTTCATTTATTGTAAATAAATTGGAAAGAGGGAAATGTAATGTCCATAAAAGAAAGGCTCAGCCTGCTCCGGGCAGAAATGGAGCGGGAGGGAATTAATGCCTGCTATATTCCCACAGATGATTTTCATGGCTCGGAGTATGTGAGTGATTATTTTAAAGGCCGGGAATATCTCTCCGGATTCACAGGGTCTGCAGGTGTTTTGCTGGTAACCTCAAGCGAGGCTTTTTTATGGACAGATGGAAGATATTTTCTACAGGCGGAGGCTCAGCTTAAGGGAAGCGGCATCACACTTATGAAAATGGGTGAGCCCGGCGTTTTATCTGTGGATGAAATTATTTTGGAAAAGCTTGATTATGATGAGGTTTTAGGGCTTGACGGCCGCTGCGTCAACTATAATTTTGTAAATAATATGGGAAAAAGTCTCCAGGAAAAGCATATTTCCATCCGCGATGAGCTGGATCTGGTGGAGCTTGTATGGAAGGACAGACCACAATTGGAGTTTCATCCTGTCTGGGAGCTTTCCCCGGAGCAGTGCGGGGTGAGCAGAAGAGAAAAGCTTGCCATGGTTCGTGAGACAATGAAGCAAATAGAGGCAGATGCACATATACTGACGTCTCTGGAGGATATTGCCTGGCTGTTAAACATCCGTGGTGCAGATATTCATTGTAATCCGGTTGTGCTGTCCTACCTTTATCTCACAGAAAAGGAAGGGATTCTGTTTGCTGATTCCAGGGCATTTCCATTGGAGCTTATCAGGGCTTTAGAGCAGGATGGAATAAGGCTGCAGAGCTATTATGACATTTATACCTATGCAAAAAATATAAGAGAAGCCACTATTCTGGCTGATTATGAAAGTGTAAATTATTCTCTGATTCAGCTGCTTTTAAAGCATAATGAAATCAAAAATGGAAAAAATCCAACGCTGTATCTGAAGGCAGTGAAAAATGAGACAGAGCTTTCCAATATGAGAAAAGCTCATATACGGGACGGAGCTGCGGTAACAAGATTTCTATATTATTTGAAGTCTCACAGAAGAAATTTTGAAGCAGAGCATTTGACAGAAATGAGTGCTGCGGATATTCTGGAAGGCTTTCGCAGAGAGCAGCCAGGCTACATCGGCCCAAGCTTTGATCCAATTGTTGCCTTTAAGGAGCATGGAGCCATCGTGCATTACAGTGCAACAGGGGAAAGTGATGTAATGCTCAAAGCGGAAAGCTTTTTGCTTGTTGATACCGGCGGTCATTATGATTGCGGAACGACAGATATTACCAGAACAATCTCTTTGGGAGAGAACCCTTCAGACGAGGAGAAAAAGCATTACACACTGGTTTTGAAGGGGAATCTCAACCTGATGGCAGCGCGTTTTCCAAAGGGTATATGTGGTGGTTCGCTGGATGTGCTTGCCAGAGAGCCTTTGTGGAAAGAGGGACTGGATTTTAATCATGGAACAGGGCATGGTGTCGGATTTTTATTAAGTGTTCATGAGGGTCCCAATGCCTTCCGCAGCTTTAAGGGAAAAGGGAAACCGGACACGGTAGCCATGGAGCCGGGCATGATTACTTCGGATGAGCCGGGGCTTTATCTTGCAGGACAATATGGGATTCGTCTGGAAAATCTCATTGAGTGTGTGGAGGAAGAAAATGGTTTTAATGGTTTTCGTCCGCTGACCTTTGTACCATTTGATAGAGAAGCAATTGACGTTTCTTTATTAAATGATATGGAAATAGTGATTTTAAACTCTTATCATCGACAGGTTTGTGATAAAATATATCCATATCTTTCATGTGAAGAGGAAAAGAGATGGCTGGTGGAGGAAACCAGTCCTCTGGGCAAAAAACAGTAGGAATCCTACGGGGAAGTTGAGAGGAAAAATATATGGCATTTAAAATTATTACCGATTCGGCATCAGATGTACCAAAATCTGTAATTGATGAGTTTGATCTGCATGTGATACCCACACCTGTTGTATTAGAAGGAACCGATTATTTTGATGGACAGAACCTGTTTCCGGATGATTTTTACAGAATTCAGGCAGAGGGAAAGGATATCAAAACCTATCATGTCAATCAGTTTATGTTCCGCACAAACTTTGAGCCTTATGCAAAGGCGGGGGATGAGGTTCTTTATATCTGCTTCTCCACAGGGATTGCAGGTACCTTTAATGCTGCAACGCTGGCAAAGGAAGAGCTGATTGAGGAATATCCGGATTTTAAAATTACCATTATTGATTCAAAAAGTGCTTCCTTAGGCTTTGGTCTGGTGGTTTATAATCTGCTGAGAATGCAAAAAAACGGTGCTTCCAGAGAAGAAATAATAGAGGCAGCACAGTATTTCTGTGACCATTCCACGCTGGAATTCACAGTACGTACGCTGGAATTTCTTTATAAGGGCGGAAGACTCAGCCGTACTTCTGCAGTTGCAGGTACCATGCTGGATATCAAGCCGGTAATCGGTATTGATGAAAATGGTTCCCTTGCAGCACAGGAAAAGGTGCGTGGATGGAATAAGGCAATACATAGAATTGTTGAATTGATTGGAAATCACGGCAGAGATTTGGATCAACAGACAGTTGGAATCGTCTATGGTATGGAAAAAGAGAGCGCAGATAAGGTAGCTGAGCTTTTGAAAGAGAAATATCATGTAAAGGACGTGCTTGTTTCCAGGGTTGGCTGTGCAATTGGAGCCCACACGGGTCCCGGTGTTTTGGGAATCATCTGTCAGGATGAAGTAAGCGAAAAATACTATAAATATTTCAATTAGAGTTAAGGAATCCAAGGCGGCGCATTTATGTATCGTATTTTTGTAGTAGAAGATGATGAAATCATTGCAAAAACAGTAAAACAGCATTTGGAAAAATGGGATTATGAGGTTTGCCTCGTAGAAGATTTTGGAAATGTTCTGGCTGAGTTTGTCAAGTTTGATCCCCAGCTTGTACTGATGGATATCAAGCTTCCCTTTTACAACGGATATCACTGGTGTAGTGAGATGCGTAAGCTTTCAAAGCTTCCCATCATCTTTTTATCCTCTGCGGCAGATAATATGAATATTGTCATGGCCGTCAATATGGGCGGAGATGATTTTATCCCCAAGCCATTTGATCTGGATGTTTTGACGGTAAAAATACAGGCACTTCTTCGGAGAAGCTACGATTTTGCCGGCAGCAGCAGTGTGCTGGAGCATAAGGGTGTCATGCTGAATCTGACAGAAGGCACAGTCAGCTTTCAGGAGGAACGACTGGAGCTTAGCAAAAATGAGCTGAAAATTCTGCAGACACTTTTTGAGAATAAAGAAAAAATTGTTTCCCGTGATACTCTGATGACAAAGCTTTGGGAAAGTGATTCCTATGTGGATGAAAATACCTTATCTGTCAATGTGAATCGTCTTAGAAAGAAGCTTGCCTCCATTGGTTTGGAAGAGTTTATCCTCACCAGGAAAGGAATCGGGTATCGAATCGGATGAGTTTGTGGAAAAGCTATCTGAAACGTAATCTTTTGTGGATTACGGTTTCTTTTTTGGTAATCTGTGTTCAGGAGCTGTTTCTCTATCTGGTGGGAATTCGTTTTCAGGATGAGGTTTATCTGCTGGTTCTGGAAGGCTTTCTGGTTGTGGTAATTGGAACAGTGGACTTTTTCTCCTATAAAAAGAGAGTAAAACAGCTTCGTATGATTGCCAGACAGGCAGTTTCCGATCAGATGGAAATTCCGGATGCAGCAGATGCCATAGAAGAAGGCTTTCATGATATTGTGGAGAATATAGGAATTGATCGAAAGCTTACCATTGGAGAGCTTCAGAGAAAGCAGCAGGAAATGCAGGAATATTACGCCATGTGGGTACATCAGATTAAGACACCCATTGCGGCCATGCAGCTTCTTTTGCAGATGAAGAGGGCGGAGCTGGAATCGGAGGCTGAGTTTGCATATCTGTATGAGCTGGAGGATGAGCTTTTCCGGATTGAACAGTATGTAAATATGGCACTGCAATTTCAGCGTATCCAGGCACCGGGAAATGATTTTGTCTTTAAAAAGGTGTCTTTGGATAAGGTAATTCGCGAAGTCATACGCAAGTATGCAAAGGTAATGATTCGAAAAAAGATACCATTAAATTATGCAGGCACAAATCAGAAAGCGGTTTCTGACGAAAAATGGCTGGGCTTTGTAGTGGAGCAGATTTTGTCCAATGCCATTAAATATTCAAAGGAGACAGCCATTTCCATAGATGTAATAAACAGGGATGAATGGTGTTATATTCAGATTGCTGACCATGGGATCGGAATCCGTGAAGAGGATATTCCAAGGGTATTTGAAAAGGGCTATACGGGCTATAATGGCCATTCGGACAAGCGTTCTACGGGAATAGGCTTGTACTTAAGTAAAATGATACTTGAAAAAATAGGTCATTCCATTTCCATTGAATCTGAAATTGGAAAGGGAACGACGGTTTTGATTGGTCTGTTTTTAAAAGAAGAGCGATAATTGCGATATGGTACAGAATATGCAATTTACAGAATATGTGAATTCTCCAATTGGATTGCTGAAATTGGAAAGCGATGGGGAAAATTTAACCGGACTTAATTTTCAGGGTGAAATGCCTCATGCAGACCAGGAAAATTCGGCTCGGCAGAAACAGCTTTTGGAGGATTTGAATAAAACAGGGCAGACCTCCTTACCTGTATTTAAAGAAACCAGGCGATGGTTAAAGCTCTATTTTGAGGGAAAAGATCCCGGATTTACACCTAAGCTTAAACCGGCAGGATCTGACTTTAGCAAAAGTGTCGGCGAGATTATGCTGACAATTCCCTTTGGAGAGACAATGACCTATGGGGAAATTGACAAACAGATGGCTGCAAAAACGGGGAAAGCAAAAATGTCAGCTCAGGCTGTTGGCGGCGCTGTGGGTCATAATCCAATTGGAATCATTATTCCCTGCCATCGAGTCATAGGGGCCGGCGGCAAATTAACGGGCTATGCAGGTGGCTTGGATCGAAAGATTTTTCTTTTGCAGAATGAAGGGAGAAAACTATGAAAAATATAAACATGGCGGAAGTTGTAACTTTAAAAAATGAGGTTTCTTATCAGAAGGGACAGGTTGTAAGCAAAACGCTGGCACAGAATGATGCAGTAAGCATTACTCTTTTTGCTTTTGATAAAGATGAGGAAATCAGTACACACGAATCAGGCGGAGATGCATTTGTTACCTGCCTGGATGGTATTGGAAGGATTACTATTGATGGTGAAGAATTTGAGCTTCATGAGGGAGAATCCATTGTTATGCCGGCAAAACATCCTCATGCAGTTTATGGAAAAGAACAGTTTAAGATGCTTTTAGTCGTTGTTTTTTAGCTTTGATATAAAAGATGATGTCTGTAATATGTGGCTCTACGCTTTGAAGCAGATTTTGGAGGATATGGTTGCTATACGATAAAGATATCAGAGAACCACTCTTTGATTTTTTGGAAGAAGAATATGGAAAGGTGCGGATTCTGGAGGAAAAGAGAACCGGAAGAGCCAGAGCTGATGTGGTGATGATAACAGAGGATGCGCTCTTTGGCATTGAAATCAAAAGCGATGCGGATACCTATGTGCGCCTGGCAGGACAGGTTCGCAATTACAACCTGTATTATGACTATAATTATGTGGTTGTGGGAAGCTCCCATGGAAAGCATATTGAAGAGCATGTCCCGGATTTCTGGGGCATTATCACAGTGGAGGAAACAGAAGGGGGAGCAGACTTTTATCTGCTTCGAAAACCGGAGGAACCCAAAAAGATAACCGATGCAAAGTGGAAACGGAAGCTGGGGATTCTCTGGAGACCAGAGCTTGCCCATCTTCAGGAAATTAATCATATGGCAAGGTACAAAGAGAAAAGTAAGAAATTTGTCATTGAAAAGATCCTTGAGAAGGTTCCCAGGGAGCTGCTTCAAAAGCAAATCTGTGAAGAGCTCTTTGAAAGAGATTATACAACCATAGAGGATACCATTCGCACGTATAAGGAAGAGCAAAATAAAAATAAAAAAGGAAAAAGTAGTAACAGTAATAAGTAGCAACAGAATAGTAACATAGGCATAGAGGACTTTTATATCTGCTGCCTTCGATATTCTGTTGGTGTCAGCTGATACAGTTCTTTAAATTTCCGGCAAAAATAAGCCGAATCGCTGAAGCCGGTTTCCTGAGCGATGACAACAATTGTCTTCTCGGTGGAAACAAGCAGATTGGCAGCGCGTTGTAAGCGGTATCTTACAAGATATGCAACCGGTGAAGTATGGAGAAAACGGGCAAACAGTTTGAGAGCTCCACTTTTACTTATCAGAACCGAGGCTGCAATGTCGTCGAGTGTAATTGCATTTTGATAATTATTTTGAATATACTGCATCATAACCTGAAGCTGGGCCTGTTTTCCTGCTTCGGGTTTTTCTTTTTCACCAGAATTACAGATAGCAGTATTTTCAAAAATAAGATTCCATAAACACAGCAGCAGCTCTGTTGTTTTCAGTTCGTTTACCTTCGGTTCATGCTGAAGTGCAAATAACTGCTTCAATACATCAAGGATGCGTTTCTGCCATGGAATGTCGGTAGTATAGATTTGATACGGAGCGCTTGCGGAAAGGATGGGTGCTATATATTTTTGGTAAATCAAACTGTCTTCAGCCGCCAATAGCTTTGGAGAAAAAACAATATTGGGGATGACAGCACTTTTCTCGGACTCAAAACGATGTATCACGCGGGTGTTGATAAACAGGCCGGTGTTGGGACCTATTGTAAATTTCTCAGAACCAATGAAAACACACATGGTCCCGCTCTGGACATAGACAAATTCCAATTCCGGGTGCCAATGCCAGTCTACACAGTGAAGATCAAATGCCCATACATCTTCCAGATAATAGGCAAAAGGATAATCCAGATTTCCATGATTTATGGTTTCCCTCATACTCTCGTCGGTTGCTATGAAGCTGTTATTTTTTATGGTGCCGGTTTTCAAGTCATTTGCATTTGTCTCATTCTTCACTTTACTCATAGAAAATCTCCTTCGTCTTTACCATATAATACAATAAATATCCTTATATATACAATGATTTATATAAAAGATGATAATATAATACAATGTGTAAAGGAGATGAGTTTATGCTTTGTGATTATCATGTACATTCCTATTATAGTGACGACAGTGATTATCCTATGGAGGATATTGTTAAGGATGCGATATATCGTGGGTTTGAGGAAATTTGTTTTACAGATCATGTGGATTATGGCATCAAAATTGATCCTATGGGAAAGAGTCAGGCTGAACTGGAAGGAAGAGTATTAAATGTAAATTTTCCTCTGTATTTTCAGGAGATAGAAAAACTTTCCCAACAATATCAGGGAAAAATTGTTTTAAAAAAGGGATTGGAGTTTGGAGTGCAGCAGCATACGATTCCATTATTTGAAAAGCTCTTTTCAGAATATGATCTAGACTTTGTTATTTTGTCCTGTCATCAGGTGGATGACCAGGAGTTTTGGAGCCAGGATTTTCAATTTGGAAAAACACAGAAACAATATAATGAGAGATATTATCAGGAAATTCTGGCAGTAATTAAAAAATATAAAAATTATAGTGTACTTGGGCATTTAGATTTAATTAACCGCTATGATAAGCACGGTATTTATCCCTTTGAAAAGGTTTCTGATATCATTGAAGAAATTTTGAAACAGGTTATTACAGACGGAAAGGGAATAGAAGTAAATACCTCTGCGTCTCAGTATGGAATGAGCGGCTTTACCCCTTCTCAAGATGTTTTAAAATTATATAAAAAGCTGGGTGGAAAAATTGTTACCATCGGATCAGACAGTCATGATCCGGAACGATTAGGAGCTTCTATTGAGGCTGCCAAAAAGGAATTGAAAGAGCTGGGATTTCAGTACTATTGCACCTTTGACGCCATGAAACCCCAATATCACATATTGTAATAGAGGAGAACAAAAATGAAACAAATGAAGAATTACAAAAAAACATTACTGGCGTGTTATCTTGGTTTTATCACCCAGGCAATCACAGCGAATTTTGCACCCTTACTATTTTTAACGTTCCATAAAAGCTTTGGAATCCCCCTTGGTAAGGTTGCACTGATCTCAACGGTTTTCTTTTTTACCCAGCTGGTTGTTGATGTCTTCTGTGCCAAAACAGTGGACAAAATAGGCTATCGGAAATGTATCGTGGCATCAGAAATTTTTTCGGCAGCAGGACTTGTTTGTCTGGCATTTTTGCCCGGAATTTTACCGAATCCATTTATTGGAATTATGATCAGTGTTATAATTTATGCAACTGGAAGCGGGCTGATTGAGGTGCTCTGTAGTCCCATTGTGGAGGCGTGTCCATTTGAGCATAAGGAATCTGTCATGAGTCTGCTTCATTCCTTTTACTGCTGGGGCTCGGTTGGAGTAATTGTTTTTTCCACACTGTTTTTTGCAGTATTCGGAATTGAGAACTGGCGTTATATTGCCTGCATCTGGGCAATTGTCCCATTGTACAATGTCTATAATTTCATGACCTGTCCGATTGAACATCTGGTGGAAGAGGGCGAGGGACTTGGGCTGAGAAAGCTGATGAAAAAGCCTCTTTTCTGGATTATGATTGTGTTGATGGTCTGTGCCGGTGCTTCTGAGCTTTCCATGGCACAGTGGGCATCTGCGTATGCAGAGTCGGCGCTGGGATTAACAAAGACTGTCGGTGATCTTGTGGGACCGTGTCTCTTTGCCATTATGATGGGTATCAGCCGAACCATCTATGGAAAATATGGGGAGAAGATTAATCTGATGAAATACATGATTGGCTGTGGCGTTTTATGTCTGGTCTGCTATCTTTTAGCAGCCATTTCATCCAATCCGCTTATGGGTCTGATTGGATGTGTTGTCTGTGGTTTCTCAGTAGGCATTATGTGGCCCGGAACAATCAGTATTTCTTCCCAAAAGATTCCAAGGGGTGGAACAGCCATGTTTGCAATGCTTGCCATGGCGGGTGATTTGGGAGGCTCCATTGGACCTGGTCTTGTTGGAATTGTGACACAGAGAGCAAGTGATAATCTTCACGCAGGAATTTTGGCAGGCTGCGTATTTCCAACTGTTTTGGCTGTAGCGGTTGCATTGTTACATTTTTTCAGAACTGCAGACAAGCAGGCTAAGAACTAATTTCAGATTGGTTTTTTATAAGGAGGAAATGAATTATGGCATTTTTTACTAGCGCAGTAGGAACACTGCAGACATTAGTAGTGGCACTTGGAGCAGGACTTGGAATCTGGGGAGCAACCAACCTTATGGAAGGATACGGAAATGATAACCCAGGAGCAAAGTCACAGGGAATGAAGCAGCTCATGGCTAAGTAGATGTATATAAAAGCGGAAAGGAAAAACACAATCCAGACGGAATCTGCGGTTGCAACCCGCCGTTGCGTAGTTGCAACCGTATTTTGGTGGTATGCTATCGGTAAAAATCGTATGCTGGTAGCGAAAGGAGGACACTGATATGACCTTTGGGGAAAAAATACAAAAGCTGCGAAAAGAAGCCGGACTGTCACAGGAGGAATTATCCTATCAGTTAGGTGTATCCAGACAGGCTATCAGTAAATGGGAACGTGATAATGGCTATCCGGAAACAGACAAGATTGTTCGCATGAGCAAAATCTTTAATGTGACACTTGACTATTTATTGAATGAGGAAGGTACACAGGCACCGGAATCCGCTGCGGAGCAAGGAATATATGTAAGCCGGGAAATGGCAGATGGTTTCCTTTTATATCAAAAGAGGAAGTATCTTAAAATTGCGATTGCCGTAGGTATTATGGTTGGAAGCCTTGCACTTTCATTTATGCTATCAGATATTTCCATGCTCCTATTTATGCTGATATTGATTGCAGGAATTGTTCTCTTGTTCTCTGTCAAATTAACAGATAATCCATATAGAAAACTCTGGAAGGAACCACTGCTGTTTGACAAGACTGTAAAGGCGGAATTAAATACGGCATACGCAGAGAAAAAGAAATTCCTTCAACTATTTAACTTAATCGGAATTGCCTTAATTGCATTGGGCTTTCTATTTTTCCCTTTAACTGTTCCGGCAGAATTACTCTTTGCAGATGCGATTGCTTTAGCTTCGGGAATGGTTGTTGCAGGAATTGGAACATTTTTATGTATTTATATGTCTGGCCTTGTTCGTGCCTATCGGCTCTTGATTATGAATGAAGTCTATCGCCAAAAAGGAAAGTGAGGATATTATGAAAAAGATATTGATTACATTAGTGGCAATACTGACACTTCTTTGTGGCTGTCAAGCCAACGAAAATACAAATGCTTCCGATTATGGAGATGATATTTCAAAGGCACAGGAAATAGCTGTTATCTCTTCTGATACATCGGAAGTTATTGATACAATTACTGATACAGAGGAAATAGAAGATTTTGTTTCGACGCTGGATTTAGACCAATGGGAATTAAAAACGCTGCCAGATAAAGTGTCTGAAATTGGTTCTTTTGGATTATCACAAGAGGAAACAATCAAACTGGGGCAGACGGACACCGATGGAACACTATATGATATTGCTACCATTACCCTATACAATGGAGCTTACATCAGTTTTGAAATCGGCGGGTTCGATATGACTTTTGAAGTGAGTGAGGACACGGCTGATTATTTGAATGGATATTTTGAATAACATTGGTTAAAGCAACTGATGGTTGACGCATAGTTGGTGGCGTGCAACAGCGATTTTTAATAGAATCAGATCAAAGGAGGCGAGCAATATGTCATTAGGAGAAAAGATCAGCGCCAAAAGAAAAGAATTGAAATTATCGCAAGAGTACGTTGCCAAGCAATTAGATGTCAGCAGGCAGGCTGTTTCAAAGTGGGAAACAGACCAAAGTGAGCCTACGGCCAAAAACCTTACAGAATTAGCGGCAATATTTCAAATCAGTCTATCTGAATTGGGTGAACCATAGAAATACCATGCAGAACAAGCAACGCAGGAAAGAAAAGGGAAAGAACAACAGCATAATTCAAAAATGATTTGTGACCGCTGGTTCGGATATATCTTCTTAATAACAGGATATTCAGGTTATGCCGGGTACTATAACAGCGGCTTATCTGGTTACTATTGGATTGCCGTTTTGGTGTTATACATGGCCTAAACAATAAACTGAACCTTTTAACCATACAAACCCTTTAAGGAGGAAAGTAAATGAGTGAAAAAATAATCGCACTGACCTTTGATGATGGTCCGAATACGACAACATCCCTGGAAGTTTTGGATTTATTGGAAAGGCATCATGTAAAAGCATCCTTTTTCCTGATAGGACAGCAGATTACGGAAGAGACAATCCCGGTTATTCAAAGGGAATTGGAATTGGGCTGTGAAATTAACAATCACTCCTGGCAGCATCTGCATATGGATCAGCTGACGGAAGACGAAATCCGGGAGGAAATAGATAAAACCACTGCAAAAATTGAAGAGGTCACTGGAAAGAAACCTGTTTTTTTCCGCCCGCCCTACATAGATGTCAACGATTTGATGTATGAAGTGATTGATATGCCTTTTATCTGCGGACAGGCATCTGATGACTGGGTTTCAGAGGTTTCTGCAAAAGAGAGAATCGACAGCGTGTTAAATCAGGCTGTGGATGGAGCCATTGTTCTTCTCCATGATTTTGAAGGAAATGATCATACGGTGGAAGCACTGAATACCATTATTCCTGAATTGCAAAAGCAGGGCTTTACGTTTGTCACGGTGGGAGAGCTTTTTGAACGAAAGGGAGAATTGGTACAAAAAAGTCGGGGCAAAATATATAGCGTACTGTAATTTATACAATTAATTGTAAGATAACAGCAAAAGATTTTGAAATAGAACATGAAATTGCACTGATATTATAATGAAATCACAAAAAACTGTAAATTTCCTTGACTTGGAGTTAACTTCATGTAGTAAACTAACAGTAAAAAGCTTAGCTAAGTGAAACCAAAAGAAGGGGAAAAGAAAAATGACGCAGAAATCAATTTTATCAAATAAGCTGTATCTGTACATGACGGAGTTCTTTGCCGGAATGGCAGTTATGGCGGTGGAGTTGGGAGCAAGCAGACTGCTGGCACCGTACTTCAGCTCCTCACAGATTGTGTGGACAATCATTATCGGTACCATTATGATTGCCATGGCACTGGGCAATATTTACGGAGGACGGACGGCAGATAAAAATCCAAATCCGGACACGCTGTATAAGAGAATCCTGATTGCTTCCATTTGGATCGCAGCAATACCGGTGGTGGGAAAGTATATTATTATTGGAATATCCGGGCTTTTGATTTTCACGGTCAGCAATAATTTCCTTGTTATTGCAGCCTTTGCGGCCTGTATGATTATTTTTGTATTTCCGCTGTTTTTGCTGGGAACAGTGACACCTTCCCTGGTTAAATATTCTGTGGACAGTCTGGACGATAACGGAAAGACCGTAGGAAATTTGGGAGCCTTCAATACCATAGGCAGCATTATTGGAACCTTTCTGCCAACCTTTGTAACGATTCCGGCAGTTGGAACCGCAGTGACCTTTCTGATTTTTGCCGGAGTTCTTTTCCTTCTGGCAGTTATTTACTTTATCAGTACCAAAAGTAAAAAAGGAAAGCTTGTAGTTGGAGCTGTTGCCTTTTTGCTTTGCTCTGTCCTGGGAACCACAAGCGGATTTGCCTTTTGGGAAAATGATTTGGCTTTTGAAGGGGAATCCATCTACAACTATCTTCAGGTAAAAGAAGATGAGAAGCAGGTTCTACTGTCTACCAATGTTCTCTTTGGTGTTCAGTCGGTTCTGGAGAAAGAGGAACAGCTGACAGGCATGTATTATGATTATGCCATGGCAGCCCCATTGATGGCGGGAATTCAGGAAAAAGAAGATTTGGATGTGCTGATTCTCGGAATGGGAACAGGAACCTATGCAACACAGTGTGAGCGTTACTTTGACCACATCAATGTGGAGGGCGTGGAAATTGATGAAAAGATTACCGATCTGGCAAAAGAGTATTTTGAGCTTTCCGATGATGTGAAGGTGACTACCTATGATGGTCGTGCCTACCTCAATGCAGTTGACCAGAAATATGATGTCATTATGGTAGATGCCTATCAGGATATTACCATCCCTTTTCAAATGTCTTCTGTTGAATTTTTTTCAGATGTTCGTGACCATCTGACAGAGGACGGTGTGATGGTGGTCAATATGAATATGCGAGGTAATGAAGAAGGAAATATTAACCAGTACCTTGCAGATACCATTTCCAGTATTTTTCCGGAGGTTTATACCGTCGATGTGAAGAATGCCACCAACAGAGAGCTCTTTGCATCCAACAATCCGGATATGATTGAGCGGATGAATCTTGAGAGAGAAACAATTTCCAACGAAGAGCTTTCAGCAATGATGGAAAAGGTTTCCTCCACGATTATTCCTTACGAAGCCGGTGAATACATTATGACAGATGACAAGGCTCCCGTTGAATTATTAGGAATGAGAGTTATTGATGATCTGATTCAGGATGAGGTTGTCTACTACCGCGATATTTATGATAAAGAAGGAATCAGTGGATTATTAAACGTGTTATAGAAGAAAAACAGTAATAAAATCTATAAAAGTGAATAAATTTAGAAAAGTTGCCAAAAAATTTCAGGCGCATAGGATAGTTATGAAGAAGGTAAAGAAGTGTATTTATGACTTTGTTTTTAGAGCTTCATCCTGTGTGTCAGGGATTATTGGCAACTCTTTTTACTTATAGCATTACTGTTCTGGGGGCAGCGCTTGTCTTTTTGTTTAAGAATGTCCCGCAAAAAATATTAGATCTCATGATGGGAGTTTCTGCCGGCGTTATGATAGCGGCCTCGTACTGGTCACTGTTGGAGCCGGCTATTGTTTTATCGGAAAAGCTCCATCAGAATGCGGCATTAATGGCAGCGGCGGGATTTGCCCTGGGTGGAATCTTTATCATGCTGTCAGATGTGCTTTTAGGAAAAACGCTGAAAAATCAGGCAAAAGAGTATGGAAAGAAACGATGTATTTTACTGGTCACTGCAGTGACCATGCATAATATTCCGGAAGGCTTGGCTGTGGGTGTTGCTTTTGGAAATGCCGGAGTCAGTGCAAGCCAGTCCAGTTTAATAGGTGCCATCATGCTTGCCATAGGAATTGGTATTCAGAATTTTCCAGAGGGAACCTGTGTGGCGATGCCTCTGAGAAGAGAGGGCGCAAGCAGAGCAAAGAGCTTTCTCATTGGCCAGTTTTCAGGTATCGTCGAGCCTATAGCGGGAGTTCTTGGTGCATTGTTTGCATTGCGCGTTCAGCTGGCGTTGCCCCTGGCGCTCTCCTTTTCTGCAGGCGCCATGATTTCAGTGGTATGCTCCGAGTTAATTCCGGAATCCTTCCGGGATAACAAGCATCTGGCGACAGTGGGAATCCTGGTGGGATTTGTTGTGATGATGGTGTTGGATGTGGCACTGGGGTAAAAGCAGGTGTGGAACAGGATAGCATATGGTTTACATCAAGAAATCCGTAGTGGATAAAGTAATTCATAATTGGTACAATAGAAAAAAGTGTAAAAGTATAACAAAGGAGTGTGATTTGATGAACAATTCACAGGCATGGGATTATGCAATCGGAATGATAAAAGTCGACGGTTTGGAGCCAACAGAAGAGTTTAAAAAATATATTGAAAAAGAGAAAAAAGGCGAGATTACAATGGAAGATGCCAAGCGTTTTCTTGATAAAAAATACAAAATGAAGGAGTCTACGAATGCGTGATCCATATCTGTATGATGCTCTGGAAACAGTGAGATAAAAGGAATAAATTTTATTATTGCCATAATGAGAAAACACTATAATTATAATTCAAATATTTGTGGAAATGTGGGTTTTGATGAATTTGCAACTGTTAGTCTGCCGTGGCTCATAGCAAACATGTATCTTACAAAACTGTAAGAAATAAGGCCAAAATGTAAGTTAAATCGATAGCTTACGTTTTGGCCTTTTGTTATACTGACATCATAAAATGAAAAACAGGAAATAAACAATCTGTAAAAATATGACGTCAAAAACAGATTGAAATCCGTATTGTAAAAGAGGAGAGAAAAGAAAATGTCAATTTTAGAAGTCAATAATTTAAAGAAAATATACACGACACGTTTTGGAGGAAATCAGGTTCAGGCACTGACCAATATTAATTTTTCGGTGGAGGATGGAGAATATGTGGCCATCATGGGAGAATCCGGATCCGGAAAAACAACACTGTTAAATATCTTGGCAGCGTTAGATAAACCCACATCAGGAGAAGTTCTTTTAAATGGAAGAAATCTTGTTTCCTTAAAAGAAAAACAAATCTCAGCCTTCCGAAGAGATCATTTAGGATTTGTATTTCAGGACTTCAATCTATTAGATAACTTCTCCATTAAAGATAACATCTTTCTTCCATTGGTTTTATCCGGTGAAGGATATTTAGAAATGGAAAAGCGCTTACAGCCAATTGCCCAGAAGTTAGCTATCTCTGACATTTTAGAGAAATTTCCATACGAGGTCTCCGGCGGACAGAAGCAGAGAACAGCTGTTGCCAGGGCACTGATTACCAGACCGGAGCTGATTCTGGCTGATGAGCCAACAGGCGCACTGGACTCCAAGGCAACGGACGGACTGCTCCGTCTGTTTAATCAGATTAATGAAGATGGTCAGACCATTTTGATGGTTACACACAGTACGAAGGCTGCAAGCCACGCCAACAGAATTCTTTTTATCAAGGATGGTGAGGTATTCCATCAGTTATACCGCGGAAACCTGACAAATGAACAGCTTTATGCCAAAATATCGGATACCTTGACCGTGTTAACAACAGGTGGTGATGAAAATGAATAAATTATATATCAATCTTGCTAAAACCAATATGAAGAATAACAAGCCGCTCTATATTCCTTACATTCTGTCGGGAATTATGACGGTGGCGATGTTTTATCTTATGATGTTTCTCAATAATAATGAGGGATTAAAAAAGATTCCGGGAGCGATGTCACTTCGCTCAATCCTTGGGCTGGGTGTATTTGTTATTGCAATTTTCGCCTATATTTTTGTGTTTTACACCAACAGCTTTATCATTAAGAGAAGAAAAAAGGAAATTGGGGTTTACAATATTCTTGGCATGGAAAAGAGGCATATTGCCAGAGTTCTGGCAATGGAAACAGTGTTTGTTGCGTTTCTTGCCATAGCAAGTGGTCTGTTTATTGGAATTCTCTTTTCCAAATTGATGCTGATGCTTTTGTATCGTATTCTGGGTTTTGAGGAAAGTATTGCTTTTTCCATTGCAGAACAGGGAGTAGAAATTACATTAATCGTGTTTGGAGTGCTTTACCTGCTGACGCTTTTTTATAATATGATGCAGATTAAGCTGGCCAATCCCATTGAGCTTCTCAGAGGTGGAAATGTGGGAGAAAAGGAGCCAAAAACCAAGCTTCTTATGACGATAGCAGGGGCAGCATGTCTGGGAACCGCTTATTTCATTGCTATTACCAGCGAGAAACCCCTGACGGTTTTGCCAATGTTTTTTGTGGCAGTTGTTCTGGTAATTTTTGGAACCTACTTCCTGTTTACCGCCGGCAGCATTGCACTTTTGAAGGCGCTTCGTAAAAATAAGAAATTTTATTATAACAAAAAGCATTACACAGCTGTTTCCGGGATGCTTTACCGTATGAAGCAGAATGCAGCCGGTCTTGCCAGCATCTGCGTGCTTTCCACCATGGTTTTAGTCATGATTTCCACCACAGTCAGCATGTACATGGGTGTGGATGATGAGCTTGTCACCAGATATCCCATGGAAATCTGTCTCTATTCTGATTTTGATTCTGCCATGGCAGACACAGATCAGTTGGAGGAAAAGCTGAGAGGTTTGATTGAGGAAAACGGAAGAGAAGTAACAGATTCTACGGCCTACGCTTACTTTTATATGCTGATGGACCATGAAGGCAGTGATTTCAGTGCAAGTGACAATGACCGTATTGACGGAACCACTGCGCTGGTGAATATTATTACAAGAGAAAATCTGATTGCTCTGGATAAAGAGTTTTCCGAGAAAAGTGTAGAAAAAGTGCCGGAGGGAAGCGTTTGGGTCTATGCCTCCAGACCATATGAGGAAAAGAGTATTATCATTTTGGGAGAGGTATTCCCGGTGGCGGGAACCGTTCTCTATGAGGCAGATCAGGATATGTATCTGGCAAACATGGTTGATGGTGATTATTACGTGGTGGTAGATGGAAAAGAGACCGAGGAGAAGCTCTTCCAGATACAACGAGAAAGCTATTCAGAACAGCCAAATGATTATCAGAATGTGATTGGTATGGATATCGATGGTACGACTCAGGAAAAAATTAACTGCGCAGAAGCCATCAGACCAATTATCCAGGAAAATACGCTGGAGCATTGCACCAATATCTATATGGAAGGCCGCCAGACCAATAAAAAAGAATTCTACACAATTTATGGAGGGTTGTTCTTCCTTGGCATTTTTCTTGGGAGCATGTTCTTAATGGTAACTGTTATGATTATCTTCTATAAGCAGATATCAGAAGGATATGATGATAAAGAGCGATATGAGATTATGGAAAAAGTAGGCATGAGCAGTCTGGAGGTAAAGACTTCCATTCAGAGTCAGGTGCGCATGGTTTTTTTCCTGCCGATTCTCACCGCCGCAGTTCATGTAACCGCTGCTTTTCCAATGTTACGAAGACTGTTAGGACTTTTAAACCTGACAAATACAGGCCTGTTTATCCGGTGTCTGATTTTGACTATTCTGATCTTTACAGCAATTTACTATTGTGTATTTAAAATTACCTCCAGATCTTATTACAAGATAGTTGGTAATCAGGTGCAGTAATTTATATTTGATTTCATGCCATGGCGTGATGCTCGGAGTATGTAAAAGGGTTGATATATTATAAAAAAAGACTTCCATTGGCAGCAAATGCTTAGCAAAGTTGCTCCTTTGGAAGTCTTTTAGTATGCCATATTATGTTCTTCATTGACAGCAATACAATCATATAAATGTTTACTGCTTTGACATGTTTTTGATAATGTCCTGTCTTGTGACGATGCCAATGAAAAAGTTTCTGTCGTCTACAATGGGAACAAAGTTCTGGTTAATGGAGCGCTCTAACAGCTCATCCATGGAAATGTCGATGCGGGCAGCAGGGTTAAAGCCTGTGCGCAGAATATCCTTAATCTGATAATTTTCCTGAAATTTTAGGTTGTTGTTATCAGAGCTTAAGATATGCCAGAGAAAATCGCCCTCGCTGACGCTTCCCACATAATATTCCGCCCCGGATAAAACCGGAATGGCGGTGTAGCCATGGGCACGAAGCTTTTCCAGACCCTGACGCAGTGTATCTGTGTCATGAAGGTAGGCAACCTGGTCCTTGGTTTTTAACAGCATTGGTACATTCATATATCTAGTCCTCTTTGAACTTCTCAGCCTGCTCGTTTAAATAATCCTGATCGTCAAAATAGTTGATGCGCATGGATGATTTTACTCTTGCAAGTGTTTTAGCAGCCTTGGCTTCGGCCTTCATGCTGCCCTGTTTTAAGATTTCCAGTACAGCTGGAATATCCTTCTCGTATTCTTTTCTTCTCTCGCGTATTGGTGTAAGTACATCTTCCATAACAGCATATAAGAATTTCTTTACCTTAACATCACCTAAACCGCCGCGGGAATAATGGTCCTTCAATTCCTGCAGATTAGCATAATCCGGTAAGAATTTCTGGAAATGCTCCTCCGTTGAAAATGCCTCCAGGTAAATAAATACAGGGTTTCCGTCCACCTGGCCTGGGTCCTCCACACGTAAATGATTTGGATCGGTGAACATGCCCATGATTTTCTTTTTCACATCTTCAGAAGAATCCGATAAATAAATACAGTTATTTAAGGATTTACTCATCTTGGCTTTGCCGTCTGTGCCTGGAAGACGCAGACAAAACTTGTTTTCCGGTAAAAGAATCTGTGGCTCAACAAGTGTTTCACCATAGACACTGTTAAATTTGCGAACGATTTCCTTTGCCTGCTCAAGCATTGGCTCCTGATCCTCACCAACAGGAATGGTGGTGGCATCAAAAGCAGTGATATCGGATGCCTGGCTGATTGGATAGGTAAAAAATCCAACAGGAATACTGTTGTGGAAATCACGCATCTGAATCTCAGATTTTACAGTTGGATTACGTTGTAGTCTTGCAACTGTAACCAGGTTCATATAATAGAAACTGAGCTCAGTCAGTTCCGGAACCTGAGACTGGATGAACAGGGTGGATTTGGAAGGGTCCAGACCGCAGGACAGATAGTCAAGCGCAACCTCGATAATGTTCTGTCTCACCTTTTCAGGGTTGTCCGCGTTATCAGTCAAAGCCTGGGCATCTGCGATCATAATATATATTTCATCGTATTCTCCGCTGTTTTGTAATTCTACACGTCTTCTTAAGGAACCGACATAGTGACCAACGTGAAGCTTTCCGGTTGGACGGTCACCTGTCAGAATAATTTTTGCCATAGTTTTTGTCTCCTTTACCTGACATAATAAATCTCTTTTCATTTTATCGGAAAGTAGTAGGTCAGTCAATGCACAGAGATAAAAATAATTACATATTAAATACAGTTAAATTGAGTGAAATTTAGAAAAAATTTACCTTTTCTTTCTTGACAGATGAAAGCACGCGTTTCATAATAGTGACAGTTTGTCACGTGACAAGGTGTCACGCAGAGAATAAAAGTATAGTAACCATTGAATAAAAGATTGAATAAAAGAAAGAATTCAGTAACAGATTAGAAACGAAAAGAAGGAGCAGATTATGCCAAGTGAACGGTTTAGAAATCTCCCCTTGGAAAAGCGGGAGCGAATCATTCATGCTGCAGTGAAAGAATTTGTCAGAGTTCCAGTGGAGGAAGTGTCCATCAATCAGATTATCAAGGATGCGGAAATCTCAAGGGGCAGCTTTTATCAGTATTTTGAGGATAAAAGGGACCTGGAGCAGTTTATTTTAAAGGATTTTGCGAAGCATTTGCACGAGGGTGCGGAGGAATATATCAAAGAGCGAAGGGGAAATATTTTTGCCATTTTTTATGATGCTCTTGAAAAAGTGATTGAGGCGGCAAAGGACCCCCATTGTAAGGATATCTGTGCCAATGTCTTTTCCCAGATGAAATTCAGGGATATCTACGATACCAGCTCAATTTTTAAGAAGCAGGATAAGGAATTTTTCATGGAGCTTATTTTTCAATATCCGGAAAATCAGAATCTTGCCGATGAGATGCGAATTGCGGTGGATATGCTGTTTGTGGTCTTAATTCAGGCCATTGCCAATGTATTCAAAAATCAGGAAGAAAAAAATAACATCATAGAAGATTATCATAAGAAAGTAGCCCTGGTAGAAAAGGGATATACAGAGGAGACAAGAAATGCCAAAGTTTAGTGTAAAAAAACCATTTACCGTTCTGGTAGCAGTAATCGCAATTCTGGTGCTGGGAGTTGTTGCGTATTTTAGAATGACCCCGGACCTGATGCCAAATATGGACCTTCCCTATGTTATTGTTATGACAACATACCCCGGTGCAACCCCCGAGGAGGTAGAGACGACCATCAGTAAGCCTCTGGAGCAGGTATTTTCAACCCTGGAAAATATCAACAGCGTATCCTCCACCTCCAGTGAAAACTACTCTATGGTTACACTGGAATTTACAGATGATGTGAATATGGATACGGTGTCTGTAGATATTTTGCAGAATATCAATCAGGTTTCCGGGTATTGGGATGATACCGTTGGTACCCCTTACATCTTAAAATTAAATCCAAGTATGATTCCTGTTGCAGTTACAGCTGTTTCCAGGGAGGGCATGGATAACCAGGAGCTTTCCACCTTTGTAGATGAAGAAATTCTGCCAAAGCTTGAAGGAATTGACGGTGTTGCCAGCATTGAAAGCTCCGGCCTTTTAACAACCAAGGTAAATGTTGTCCTGAATCAGGATAAAATTGATGCAGTCAATGAGACCATAAAGGCCTCTTTGGATGATAAATTTGCAGATGCCAAGGAAGAGCTTGATGAAGGCCAGGACAAAATTGACAGTGGAAAAGCCGAGATTGCATCCGGCAAAAACCAGTTGGCAGATGGTAAGAACCAGATGGCAGCTCAGATGGGTGAAGTCCAGGCCAAAATCAGCAGCGGAAGCAGTGAGCTGTTAGAGACAAAGATTCAGCTGAAAGCGAAGCTGGAGGAATTACAGACCAAACGGGCCGAGCTTGCCAAAAATAAAGAGACCCTGACGAATTTACAGAGCAGTATTTCCCAGGCGGAAGAGGCAAAAACCCAGTTGGAGAGTGCGATTGCCGGATTAAATACTCTGAAGAGCTCCCTTTCCCAGCTGCAGATGGCACAGAGTGCTTTTGATGCCCAGATTGCTCAGATTCAGGCAGATACTACCTTAAGTGATGATGAGAAAACAGCGGCCATTGCTGCCATTACCGGAAGTGAGCCGTACTTACAGACCCAGGCAGGCCTGGCAACTGTCGATGCCAACCTGACAGCGCTTGGAACAGACCGTGGTGGCATTGATACTGCGATTGCGACTTATCAGGCACAGCTTGATCAGGTGAATGCCGGACTAACTCAGATTGACTCCTCTCTTGCAGCACAGAACATGACCCGTGGAGATGTGGCAGCATCCTTAAAGGAGCTTGAGAGCGGACTGACACAGATCGACGGTGGAATTGCACAGATTAACAATGCATTCGCACAGATTGAGATGGGTGGAGCGCAGCTTAATCAGGCACAGAAAACGCTGGAAGAGCAGAAAACACTGGCAATTTTCCAGCTGAGCGAGACAACAACACAGCTTTTGCTGGGAGAATCCCAGTTAGAAGCAGCCTCCACCAGTATGGAGGATGGTGTAAAGCAGTATGAGGACGGAAAGGAAGCTGCCTATAAACAGGCAGATCTGGATAATATTGTAACCATGGATATGGTTTCCAATATTCTGATGGCACAGAACTTCTCCATGCCGGCGGGCTATGTGGAGGAAGATGGCATTCAATATATGGTCAGTGTTGGTGATGAGCTGACAGATGACGAGGAAATGAAAAATCTCTTACTGTTAGATTTAGATATGGATGGTGTTGATCCTATTTACCTGTCAGATGTGGCTGATGTTTTCATCTCTGACAATTCAGATGAGGTCTATGCCAATATCGATGGCGAGAATGGAGTAATGCTTTCCTTCTCCAAGCAGTCCACCTATGCAACTGCTACGGTTTCCAACAATATTAAAACGGAGCTGGAAGCTCTGGAGGATGAGTACGAGGGATTCCATTATTCAACCATGATGGATCAGGGTGACTATATCTACATGATCATCAACTCCATTTTACAGAGTCTTCTGCTTGGTGCAGTCTTTGCAGTAATTATTTTGTATCTGTTCCTGCGAGACATAAAACCGACCTTTATTACCTTATGCAGTATTCCTATCAGTGTTATTTTTGCAATTGTACTGATGTATTTTTCAGGAATTACCCTTAACATGATTTCCTTATCAGGACTTGCGGTAGCAGTCGGAATGCTGGTTGATAACTCGGTCGTTGTTATTGAAAATACCTACCGCCTTATTAATAAAGGTGAAAATGCAGTAAAGGCAGCTGTTCATGGAGCCGGTCAGGTTGCAGGAGCAATCGCCTCCTCCACACTCACGACCATTTGTGTGTTTGTACCTATTGTTTTTGTACAGGGACTTACCAGAGAGCTGTTTACCGACATGGCACTGACTATGGCCTATGCACTTTTGGCCAGTCTGATCATTGCATTGACTCTGGTTCCGGCGATGTCATCCGCATTGCTTAAAAATGTTAAAGAAAAGAAACATCCACTTATGGATAAAATTATGCCGGTCTATGAGCGCCTGCTTGGTGTTGCCTTAAAGCATAAGGCAATCGCCCTGTTACTGGCGTTGGGAATGCTGGTTCTTTCCGTGGGAATTACCCTGGTAAGAGGTTTCATCTTTATGCCTGAGATGTCCACCAATCAGATGTCTGCAACCATCAGTGTCTCTGAGAATTCCACGCTGACTGATCTGGCAGAGGTATCTGACAAGGTCATTGCTGATGTGCAGAAAATGGACGGTGTAGTCAGCGTAGGTGCCATGGCTCAGGGTGAGTCCAACGGAATGGCGTCTATCATGGGTGGAGGCTCCGATGGACTTTCCTCCACGCTGTATATTATGCTGGAAGAGACTGGAAAAATAGACAATACGGCACTGACAGAAAAGATTAATGCCCTTGGAGAAAAATATGACTGTACCGTGGATGCCTCCGGAAGTGGAATGAGCTCCATGACCAGTATGATGGGTGGAAGCGGTATTACCATCTACCTGTTTGGTGATAATCTGGATGATCTCCAGGTAACAGCAAAGGAAGTAGCCAAAGTACTCGAGGATGTAGATGGAACAATTGAGGTTTCCGATGGACTTGAAGAGGCAGATCCTGCAATCAAGGTGACAGTCGATAAAGAAAAGGCCATGAAGAAGGGGCTTACGGTAGCTCAGGTTTATCAGGAATTATCCGGTGCATTAACCAGCGAAAAGAATGCAACTGCCCTGGAGATGAATGGCAGCAGCTATGATGTATATGTTCAAAAGGCAGATGTTGACGGTGGCGTAACACCGGATGATATCCGCAAGTATTCCTTTACCGTGACAGGACAGGATGGAGAAGAAAAGACAGTCAATCTGAAGGATATCGCAGATATCACAGAGACAGAATCCCTGCAGTCCATCACCAGAATGGACCAGAAGAGATATATCAGCATCAGCTGTGAGCTGGAGGATGGCTATAACGTCAGTCTTGTAACAGCAGATGCAAAAGAGGCTTTGAAAAAATATGACCTTCCTACAGGAATGAGCTTGAAATTTGACGGTTCCAATGAGGCGATTATGGATTCTATGACAGATTTGGTTAAAATGTTATTGCTTGGAATGGTTTTGGTATACCTGGTTATGGTTGCACAGTTCCAGTCCTTAAAATCTCCATTCATCGTCATGTTTACCATTCCACTTGCCTTCACCGGCGGATTTTTGGGATTGTTTATATGTGGTATGGAGCTCAGCGTTATCTCCATGATTGGATTTGTCATGCTGTGTGGTATTATTGTAAATAACGGTATCGTGCTGGTCGACTATGTAAATCAGCTGCGTGCAGAGGGCGTTAATAAAACAGAAGCCCTGATTGAAGCGGGTAAAACACGTATGCGCCCAATCTTTATGACTACGATTACCACAATCCTTGGACTGATTGTCATGGCACTTGGCATCGGCAGTGGAAATGATATGATGCAGCCAATCGCCATCGTTTGTATTGGTGGTCTTGCCTATGCAACAATTATGACGCTCTTTATCATTCCTGTTTTATATGATATTACGAATCGCAAAGAGCTTCATGTCATTCGTGACGAGGACCTGAAGCTGGAAGAGGAATAAGCACAGAAAAGCTGTGTAAGAGGTATTCAGAATGGATAACAACCAATATGTTGTGTGGTTCGTACTCCTGATTGCAGTTTATCTTTTGTATTCGCAAAAGAAAAAGAAGAAAAAGGTAGTCGCCTACACAAAAATAAAAAAAGGAAAAAGGGAGAATATTAAGATGGAAGAGCTTGCAAAACGTTTTATAGGAAAGGATTGTGTAATTTATCTGTTGGAGGGTGGCCAGGTAGACGGAATTATCACAGAAGTTTTAAATGGAGTCGTTGTACTGACCAAAGAAGATAAAGAACAGATCATCAATTTAGATTACGTGATTCGAATCAGAGAATATCCTGTAAATAAAAGGGGTAAGAAGGTTTCCATTATCTCTGATTAAGATAGATTTAAGTAAACGGATTTATTATAAGAAAAATTCAGCTAATCAAACAGGGAAAAGAATTTTACGATAAAAGATTCGTTCATGAAAAGCAGGAGGATGATCAAAGCAGCACAGCATGCGAAGGTCCATCTTCTTGCTTTTTTCTTTGTCTGGTCATCTAACAGATTGGCAGGACGAATGTCATCATATAATGGCATTTTTTCATATTCGGCGCGCAGCTCTTCCAGTGATTTGGAAAAATCATCCTGCTCCATGTCTTCTCCAAGCTGTAAAAGCTGACTGCGATACAGGTAATATTTGGACAAAACAGCCAACAGCTTTTTGCGTTCTATGGTATAGCTCTTTTCCCGTGGAACTGCATCCTGAAAAATATCTTTGCGGATATTTGGCAAAGGAATAACAGCCGGTTCATAGCGGTTTGAAATATTTAGCAGAATGGAGCGAATCAGATAATAGATGGTAAATGGGAGAGAATACATATAAAGTAGCGAGAAAATACCCTCCACGATGTTTAAAACAAAGGCAACGGGCGTGGAGAGCAGGGAGAGAAGCTGAAGAAAGCCAAGCACAATAAGCGGACCGCCCACAAGACCGGCATAAAAGTAGAAATCTGTTTTTAACGTATGCAGACGCTTATCAACGCTGGCAAGCTGACGCTCGGATTTTCCGATTTCAAAATCAAGCGTTTCTTTTTTGATTTCCCATTCGTATTGTATTTTGGAATCTATCATAGGGAATCTCCTGGTAGACTGGTTTTTGATGGGTACTTTTAGAGTATTTCTTATTATTATTTATATAGTAATTTCTATAGCAACAATTGTACACCAAAATTGTATATAAAAGCGATTTTTTTTGTAGTATGAAAAGAAAAAAATGTGATAAGCTAAAGAACATGAAACAAAGGAGACAAACTATGAAAAACAGATTATTATCATTAGCGGCGCTTGCAGGATGCATTTTGTTAAGTGGATGCGGATTAGATAAAAAACAGGCAGCAGTCACCTATGAGCACATCTCTCAGGAGGAGGCTAAACAGATTATGGATTCCGGGGAAGATTACGTTCTCTTAGATGTAAGAACGCAGGCAGAATTTGACGAAGTGCATATTCCCGGAGCAATCTGCATTCCAAATGAGACAATTTCCGACACAGAACCGGAGGAGCTTCCAGATAAGGAGCAGCAGATTCTGGTTTACTGCCGCAGCGGAAACAGAAGCCGTCAGGCAGCGGACAAGCTTGCGAAGATGGGTTATACCAATATCAAAGAATTTGGTGGAATCAATACCTGGAGCTATGAAACGGAGTAAAAATGAATAAAATAAAAGCAATTTTTAAAGATCAGGAGAGGCGGCAGATTTTACATCAGCTGTTTCTCATTGTAACACCTATCGCATTTCAGAATATGATGTCTTCCTTGGTTGGAGCATCAGATGCCATAATGCTTGGATTTTTAGATCAGGATTCGCTGTCGGCAGTTTCGCTGGCAACACAGGTGGCATTTGTATTTGCCATCTTTACAGAGGCATTTGTCTTTGGAATTAATGTTTTGGCAGCGCAGTACTGGGGAAAGGGCGATAAAAAGACAGTTGAAGAAATTCTTGCCATTGCAATGCGCTATATCATGATTGTGGGAATTATCTTTTCAGTAGGAACCTTTGTGGCACCGGAAGCTGTTATGAAGGTGTTCACCAATGATCCAAACCTGGTGGCAGCAGGAGTTGGTTACTTAAGGGTTGTGGCTCTTTCTTACATATTAACCGGTTTCTCACAGATTTACTTTGGAATTATGAAGGTTTGTGATGGCGCAGCAATCAGTTCCATTATTGGGTCCTGCGCGGTTGTCATAAACATTATTTTAAATGCAGTTTTTATCTTTGGAATCTGTGGACTTCCCAAGATGGGCATCGAAGGTGCAGCACTTGCAACAGTTTGCGCCAGAATGTTTGAAGTGATTAGCGTTCTCATTATGATAGCCAGGAAAAAATGCATACCGCTCCGCATTAGATTGATGTTTAAAGGCAAAAATAAATGGCTTCATAAGGATTACTGGCATTATACCCTGCCACTTTTATTGAACCAGGTTGGCTGGGGTGGCGGTGTGACCATGTATTCTGTTATTATGGGTCATCTTGGTACTGATGCAACAGCAGCAAACTCAGTAGCTAATATTGTCAGAAGCATTATTGCAAGCCTTTGCTGGGGAATTTCATCTGGTGTTGGAATTATCATCGGAGGGATGCTTGGAAGAGGAGAACTGGAGAAGGCCAAAAGAGAAGGTGGTCGTTTTGTACGTTTCGCTATCTTAATCGGTGTTTTGTCAGGACTTGTTATTTTAGCAATTACACCGGCGGTTCTTCACTTTGTATCACTCAGTGACCAGGCACATCATTATCTGAAGGCCATGATGTTTATGTCCTGCTATTACATTATTGGTAATTCACTGAACTCTACGATTATTTCGGGAATTTTCCCGGCGGGAGGAGATACGAAATTTGGAATGGTCTGCGACCTGGTTACACTCTGGTGTGTAGTTGTTCCGTCCGCTGCCCTTGCAGCATTTGTATTCAAGTGGCCAATTCTTGTGGTGGCATTTATCCTTACATTGGATGAATTTGTTAAAATACCGGCGGTTTATGCCCATTATATGAAGTATAAATGGGTTCGGAATATTACGAGAGAGTAGGCACTACTTATAAATTTACTTACTGACCTGAATCAGTTTACGTTGTCTGGCACTGATATACTTTTCAATATTTGCACAAAGTAAAATTCGGCAGCCAAACAGAGTGCGGTCGCCCTCACGGGGTTCCGTGCGGACAACCTTTCCTTTAATTTTAAATTCCATATTTAACAGGGTATCATGGTAAGAGACGAGAACCTGATCCATGGGACTGTTATCCCAATGGCTTACAACAAAGGCAAAGCCGGTGGAGCTGACATTTACCATGATACCGTCTACAGTTGCTTTACCATTATTAACATGACAGTACTCATCCACAGGAACACGGAAATGATTTCGACGATTCTGGTTCACCCCGTTTTCTGAACAAATGACAGCATGATACTTGTGTTCATTGTGGGAAATATACTGCATGGTACATTTTTTAAAGACAATTGGCAGATCTTCACCGGTGATATAATATGCTGTGATGCGGATATCACTCACATCAAAATTTAAAATCTTGTTATCCTCGCGCAAAGGCTCCAAAAAGACGCACTTTCCCCGTTGGGAAGAAAGTAAAATCTGACTTTTAAATTCCAGGGGCATTTTATCCTCTGCCTTAATTTCAACTGTTAATTCTGAATTCTGCGGTAATTCCCAAATAAACATGATTTTAATACTCTTTTCTAACGATATATAATAATCTATAATAAAGTATGGCGTGATAGGTTCAAGTTTTTCCTTACGTAAGTCTTTAGAAGGAAAAAAGGAGATACATTCACATCATAACATAACAAATGGGGATAAGAAAAGACCGATTTTGATAATATATTAGCAATCCTGTTTTATCAAAAGAGGGACATCAGGATTCTGGCTGACGCACAGATACTGAATGCAAAGAGGGGAGAAAACATATGAAGAGGGAAAAGCATCAGATACAGACATTGCTTTTATTATTTGTCATCGGGGGCGTATTTGGTTTCATCTATGAGGAGCTCTTTTACTGGATTGATCTGGGATATCTGGTAAAGAGGGGGACGACTTATGGTCCGTGGATTCCGATTTATGGATTTGGAGCGGTTATCATTATATTAGCGAAATCGCGATTTAAAGATAAACCATGGCTTGTGTTTCTGGTATCTGCACTGGTATCTGGCGTCATTGAATATCTGACGGGATATGTGCTTCTACATATTTTTCACCTTCGCCTGTGGGATTACACCACGGAAATCTGGAACTGGTGTAATATAGGCGGCTTTGTCTGTCTGCGTTCGGTGATTTTTTTTGGCATTTCTGCCTTTTTCTTTCAATATCTGATTATGCCACTGCTTACAAAATTTACAGAAAAATTCTCAATGAAACAAATCTCACTTATTGCGGGCATACCAGCGGCACTGTTTGCCGGGGACATTATAGTCAGCCTGCTTGGAGGGGCGTTGAAATAGACAGATGGGAATATTGAAGGGATTCAGATGAGTTAGATTGTAAAGAGTAGGGATAACAGAGTGAGGATAGATGTGATGAGTGATAATTCTACTTATAATAATTCAATTTATGATAATGCAGATTTCTTTGAAAGCACTGCCACCAGAGATGAAAGATATCAGACACCGGAGGAAGCACTGAAAGTTCTGTTTGGATATGATTCCTTCAGGCCGGGGCAAAAGACTATTATAGAAAGTATTTTATCTGGAAGGGATGCCTTTGCAGTCATGCCCACAGGAGCTGGTAAATCGGTCTGCTACCAGATTCCGGCCATGCTTCTGCCGGGAATCACGCTGATTATCTCTCCTCTTATTTCGCTTATGCAGGATCAGGTAAAAGCGTTGAATGAGGCAGGAGTTTCCGCTGCTTTTATCAACAGCTCCTTGTCAGAGACTGCTTTTTATGAAACAGTCAGAAAAGCCAGACAGGGATTGTATAAAATTATTTATGTGGCGCCGGAAAGACTGGTCACAGAGGGCTTCCTTGATTTGGCGAAGCATGTTCAGATTTCCATGATTACAGTTGACGAGGCACATTGCATTTCACAGTGGGGACAGGATTTTCGCCCCAGCTATATGCGAATCGTTGAGTTTGTAAATATGCTTGAAAAGCGTCCTATCATCAGTGCCTTTACCGCCACAGCCACAGAAACGGTTCGAGAAGATATTTTATGCACTTTGGGACTGGTGAATCCCTACGTTCTGGTAACGGGATTTGACAGGGAAAATCTCTTTTTCCAGGTGGACAAGCCGAAAAATAAGGACCAGTACATTTTAGACTACATAGCCAGGCATCCGGGTGACAGTGGCATCATTTATTGTGCCACAAGAAAAAATGTGGATAACCTGTATGATTTGCTCAAGAGAAGAGGAATATCTGTGGCAAAATACCATGCGGGCATGGGAGCGGCAGAAAGAAAAAGAATGCAGGATGATTTTGTATTCGATTATACAAGCATTGTTGTTGCGACTAACGCCTTTGGAATGGGAATTGATAAGTCCAATGTCCGCTTTGTAATACATTATAATATGCCCCAGAGCATGGAAAACTACTACCAGGAGGCAGGAAGAGCCGGCAGAGACGGCCTGGATTCAAAATGTATCCTGCTGTTTTCACCACAGGACATTATGATTAACAGATTTCTTTTGGAGCATAAAGAGATGTCAGAGCTTGATTATGCGGACAGAGAGGCAGTAAAAGAAAGAGATACCAAACGCCTGCAGATTATGGAGCGATATTGCTACACAACGGAATGCCTGCGAAACTATATCCTGAAATATTTTGGTGAAAGTCCTGACAAACCATGTGAGGACTGTGGAAACTGCCTTCGCGAATTTGAGACCTTAGACATGACAGAGGCAGCAAAGAAAATTATAAACTGCGTTTATGAAGCAAAGGGAAGATACGGTAAAAACATCATTATAGATACGGTTGCCGGTGCAAAGACCGCAAGGCTTGAGGAAGTGGGTGCAACACAATATAAATCCTACGGAGTTTTGGCTTCGATTAATAGAAATCTTTTAAGACGATTAATGGAGCAGCTGGTTATGGAAGGCTATCTTACGGTTGGAGATTATCAGGTTATTAAACTTGGCGATATCAGCGGACTTAAGAATCCGGAAGCTGCCATTCTGGTAAAAATCACAGATGAGGATAAACTGCCTAAAAAGACAGCCAAAGAAAAAAAGAAGACAAAGGGCATGGAATCCCTTACGTCTGCCGGCTTCAAGCTGTTTGAACAGCTGAGAGAGCTCAGACTTGTAATTGCCAGAGAAGAAAAGATGCCGCCCTATATTATTTTCAATGATAAAACCCTGATTGACATGGCAGCAAAGGTTCCAACCTCTCAGGAAGAGATGCTCAATGTCTCTGGTGTGGGTGAAAATAAATTTAGTAAGTATGGAGAAAGATTTCTGGCTGTTATTGAAGAGTGCGTGGGGGTGTATCCGGAGTTGAGGCAGAGATAGGATTTTCAGAAGTAGAATGTGACAACGGTCGTATAAAATTATACTACAAGTTCAATGACAAAATAGCTATGCTCCCTTAGTGTCGTTAGTATAAACGATATTTTAGGGGAGGATTTTTATGTGCAATTTTATTGGGGATGATGCAATCATGAAGGAAAATTGGTTTTTACTGGGCGATATCCATGGAGATGCTTATCCTATTGAATGTTTTTATACAGGGAATAAAGACAAATTAGAATCGGACCGATCAAAAAATCACTTGATTTTACTTGGGGATGTTGGAGCCAACTTTGCATTAACTGGCCAGCGAGATTTTAAATTTAAAAGAGAATTGTCAAAATATCCATTTACATATATTTGTCTGCGGGGAAATCATGAAGCAAGAGTGAGAAGTGTAATGGAAAGACATCCCGAACAATGGGAGGTTCAGGATAAGTATGGAGGAAAGGTTTATGTTGAAAAAGACTTTCCTCAGATAGAGTACTTGTCCGATTCACCAGCCGTTTATGAATTTGCAGGTTACAAAACACTTTCTATTCCTGGCGCATACAGTGTTGATAAGTGGTATCGATTGAGTCGTGGATGGACGTGGTATGAGGATGAACAGCTTACAGCTGAAGAGATGGAACGGGGAAGAGAATTAAAAGAGAGTGAGCAGCCTTTTGATCTGGTGATTTCACACACTTGTCCATTGACGTATGAACCAACGGACTTATTTTTACCGGGACTTGATCAGAGTATGGTTGATACTTCCATGGAGAGATATCTGGATGAGATGGAATATGACCTTAAGTACAGGCGTTGGGCGTGGGGACATTTTCATGCAGATCGTTTGTATCCTTGGAATAATGGAAAGCAAATGTTGATGTTGTTCTATATGAATGTGGTCGATTTGGATAAGTTTATGAAAATGTCCGAAGAACAGTCTTTGGAGGATATTTTGGCATAAAAAAATAGTGAAAAAATAACATTTGACTTTTAATAAGAAAAAATCTATATTGAAATTAAAGTAAACATCCGTAAAAAAAGAAAAATTACGGCTGATTAGTCAAAGAAGGCGGTTTAATGTTGTATTCATATGCCGAATGTATTGAAAAATACGGTAGTGATTATCAAATAAAAAAATTTTTAAAAGAGGAATTGTTATTTAGAATTGCACCAGGTGTTTATTCTGACAGAAGAAATGTACCTGATACAGCAATTATTAAAATGAAATATCCAAATGCAGTTTTTACTTTAAATAGTGCATTTTACTATCATGGATTAACAGACACAACCCCTTCTTTTTATTATCTTGAAACAGATAAAGATGCTGCAAAAATTAAAGACAAGAAAGTTAAACAGATTTTTGATAATTATAATAGCATGGATTATGGAGTGGAAATAATTAAGTATTGTGGCGATGATATACGAGTATTTTCTAGAGAAAGGTTACTCATAGAGCTGATTAGAAATAAAAGTACTCTTTCGTTTGATTATTACAAGGAAATAATTGGAAATTATAGAAAGTTAATACACAATTTAGATTTTCAGTTAATTGAAGAATATGCAGAAAAATTACCAAAGACAAAGTTAGTTATGGATACAATTCAGATGGAGGTGTTTTAGTTGAATATTCAAAAGATGATTGAGAAAATAGAAACTTAAGAGTTTTTAAATAGCCTGGTGTGAAAATGATGTGAGAGAATGTAGGCCGTTATGGTATCTCGATTGTGAGATGTGGTAGCGGCCTTTTTGCACATATCTCTTTTAATGTGAATATTGTTGAAAGAGTTCAATTAAGAGAATATACTTGAAATAATAGTCGAAATGAACTATATATAGTCGATTACTCTAAGAAGGGGATTTTACAATGGATTACACCGTTTTTGACGTAGAAACAGCGAATAATCAAAGGGATTCCATTTGTTCCATTGGAATTATAAGATATGAGAATGAAAAAATTGTTTATGAAAAAGAGATACTAATCAACCCAGAAGTGGAATTTAACTATTTTAATACGCTGGTACATGGAATCACCGCAGATGATGTTGCCGATGCGCCAGTATTTCCAGAAGTATGGAACGAAATCAGCAAATACTTTGATAAAACAATTTTGGTCGCACACAATGCAAAGTCTATGGATTTGTGTGCACTTTACAGAACACTAGACAGATATGGATTACCGAAGGTCAGCAATGATTACATATGCACCTTAGAACTGGCAAGAAAAATATTTAAAAACGATGATACTGTTAATTGCTATAAATTAAATGCATTATCAGAGATGTACGGAAACGTAAGGAATTCGATAAATGCGCAAAAGAGCATATAAATAGCAATGATATTCTGTATCGAGTATACAGAGAGGGGCTTGGATATAACGAGTTTTCAGGGCAACTAAAATCAATCATTATGCCAGTTTACCAGTCTGCACAGAATTGTGGATTTGGAAACTGGATTTACGAGGCGAGCTAGATGAAGGTACACAATAAACTTGTTAGAGACAAGATAGCAGAAATCATTGAAGCGAGTGGTAAGACACCAGTTACACATATTCTCACAGATGAGGAATATATAGCTGCATTAGAGACGAAACTCAATGAAGAAGTGGCTGAGTATCAGGATGATAAAAACCTTGAAGAGATGGCTGATATTCTGGAAGTGCTGCAGGCTATCTGCGTTGCACGTGGATATAGTTTGGATGAGCTTGAGTCAATGCGGGCTAAGAAGGTTGAAGAACGTGGCGGTTTTAAAGATAAAGTATTTTTGGAGTACGTGGAGAAGAGGAAGTAGATGGCAAAATGTATATATTCAAATAATATCAATAAGTCCATTTTGACATCGGGATTCGTTATTCCAGTTGATAAATGGGACACTTTTGCAAAATGTTTAGGCGTAAATAAGCGGGTTTGAGAAGATTTAAGGAGATATAAAACAATGTTACGAATACTCTTCATCTGCCACGGCAATATACTAACCTTGATTAAAAATACTTGATTTTACAGTGTTTT
>CAZUCI010000011.1:0-53628 GCA_964619485.1 uncultured Lachnospiraceae bacterium | reverse complement strand
CAGCTTGGAATCCAGATACATCGGCTCCGAATTACTGTACATCAGCTTTTTACCAGCGGACCAGCACACTGTATTCAGAAACAGAAACATATTCCGTTTCTTTTCCTCCTTCTCAAACCTCTGATTAATCCAATTCCATAATTCATGCATATTTTTTCCTCACATTCGTACATTTATTCTGCCAAATCTATCACTTTAACTGATTTCACATTCGTCTCCTTCTCCTCAAGTGTTGCTATTTTGAAAATGATCAGCCCGAGAATGAAGAACATCGAAATTGCACCCACGCCCATATTGACATTACCGGTCAACTGGGAAACCAGGCTCATGACTGTAGTCCCCAAAAAAGAAGCTCCCTTTCCACATATATCCATCAGACCAAAATACTCCCCTGACTTCTCCTTCGGAATAATTTTGGCAAAATAGGATCTGGAAAGTGCCTGAATTCCACCCTGAAACATGCCTACCAGAATTGCAAGCATCCAAAACTGCCACTGCGTTGTCAAAAACATTGCAAAAAGTGCGATTCCCAAATAAGCAGTGATGCAGATGATAATCAGGTTCGCAGTGTTGTACTTCACTGATAATCTTCCAAAAAGAATTGCAAAAGGAAATGCTACCAACTGTGTTACCAGAAGTGCCAGAAGCAAACCTGTACTATTAAGTCCAAGTGCCGTTCCATACGCTGTCGCCATATCAATAATGGTGTAAACTCCATCAATATAGAAGAAAAAAGCAAGCAGAAACAAAAAAATCTTTTTTTCCTTTCTTACGTTTTTCAACGTTCTTCCAAGACGCTGAAAGCTGCTTCTAACCGCATGAGGTTCCCTCTCCACAAAATTCATTTGTTTATAGCTTTTTAAAAGTGGAAGTGTCATCAGTACCCACCAGACAGCGACCACTGCAAAGGAGATTCCCATTGCCAGCTCCATACTGATTCCAATTTTACCTGCTCCAAGGACAAGCAGCAGGCAGCCGATAAAAGGGACACAGCTTCCAATATATCCCCATGCAAAGCCCTGGGATGATACATTGTCCACCCGTTCCTTTGTTGTTACATCCCCCAGCATGGAATCATAAAAAATAAGACTGCTTGAAAATCCGACCTTGGCAATAATATAAATGATTAGAAAAATCAGCCACTGCCTTGCAAATCCCATTGCAAGACAGCCTAAGCCTCCAATCATCAGTGTTGCTGTAAAGATTGGTTTTTTAAAGCCCCTGGTATCTGCAAGTGTTCCGAAAATCGGACCGGAAATGGCAACAAGAATGGTTGCTATGGATGCGGCATATCCCCAATAAGCAAGATAATTAACCGATGTTAACCCAGCCTTTTCAGCCAGATAATTAAAATAGATTGGCATAATTGTTGATACCAGTAAAGTAAATGCAGAATTTCCCACATCATACAGTACCCAGTTTTTTTCTAATTTTGTCATTCTAAATTTCGTTTTTTTCAAATTCCTGTCTCCTTAAGCCTTTGATTCCCATATCGTTTATTAAATTCTATGTCATTTACTTTGTGGCTTACTATCAAGTTTTTGTAAAATATTGTCAAATTATTGTGAAATACACCACTGGGCGCAAAAAAAGCCCGATGCCATCTGTTTTCTAAATTTCAGAAACAAATGACATCGGGCCTGTCAGCCTTTTTACTGATGTTCAGCGCCGCTTTTCCCTGTACCTTTATAAATCCTGTACTTCAAAGTGCTTTACTGCTCTTTGATAAGCTATTGCTGTCAAAATTATGTAAACTAAAAATCCTGTAAGAAGCACCACAAGCTTTTCCATAACAAACTGGTCATCGAAGGTATCCATCTTGTCTCTAAGGAACGGAACCACATGTGCCAGCGCTTCCACCACTCCGATATACAGAAAGGAAACCACTCCGGAAACGCCAAAGGCCTTTCCAACCTTATCTACATTTCTATAATACATGCCAAAGAATACCAGGTTAAACAATCCTAACATTACAAACGCAAAGCCAAACAGTGCAATGTTGGCTTCCATTCCAACAGCATTGTGGGGGAGTGTCATACTCTGGCGAATCATTGCAAAGGGAATTCCAATTAGAAGCTGCAGCATTTCCAGTAGAATAACCATGAAAAATCTGGCCTTCACCACATCCTTCTTTGACACCGGCAACAGCATGGTAAAGAAAATATCATGATTTTCCCTTCCGGTCAGACAAATAAAGAACACAGCCAGACTGGTATAAAAGAATATGACATAATATGGATAATTCGGAATCAACAGCATTGCCGATAAAGCAAGAAACATGGGAGCCGTTGGATGCATTGCCAGCTTTAATTCTTTCTTCATTAATTTTCCCATGACTCTCCCTCCTTTTCCAGATGAATCATAATGGTTTCAAGATCAGCATCCGATACCTTTCCCGGTACCTTTTCTGCATTTTCTGTCTTCACAATTGCAGTATAGCCTTCCTTACTTTTTTTACATCCAAGCAGCAGACTACCCTCTCCTTTTGAGGAAGCTTTTTCCCTTTCTGCCTCTTCTTCGGTCAGCTCCACAAGCTTATATGCATTGCAAAATTCACTCAATGAGGAAGCATGGGCTAACCGTCCATTTCGGATATAAATAATATTATCTGCACATTTATCCAAATCAGAAGTGATGTGTGTGGAAAAGAATATGGTGGTTCCCTTTTCCTGCAGCTCCATAAAGATGTCCAGTAATTCATCTCTTGAAATCGGATCCAGTCCACTGGTTGGCTCGTCTAAAATCAGGAGCTTTGCATGGTGAGACAGCGCTAACGCGATGGAGTATTTTACTTTCATGCCTTCTGAAAGCTTAGCTGGTGTTTTACTCTCGTCCAAATGAAACTTTTCACAATATTTCTTATAAAGTGCCTCGTCCCAATTCGGATAAAATTCTCTGGTTACCTTTGTGATTGTCTTCAGCTTCTTAATTGGATAAAAGGTGAATCCCCCGGAAACATATCCCAAATCCTGCTTGATCTGCCACTCATTATCTCTGAAATCCATATCAAAAAATTTGATTTCTCCACTGTCCGGATGCACAAATCCAAGCACAGACTTCAATGTTGTCGTTTTTCCAGCTCCGTTTCTCCCGATAAACCCGGTTATTTTTCCCTCTTCCAGGGAAAAGGAAATATCGGAAAGTTTAAAAGCCGGATAGGTTTTTGTTAAATGCTTCACTTCCAGAATGCTCATTTTTCTTTCCCTCTTCTTTATGTTTTGTCAGATTGAAACATATGGTAATTTTCACGTCGGTTCTCATTCCCGTGTTTACCATATAAGAAAATTCTAACTTTTCAAGTCAGACATGTCTATCAACCACTTTTAACATTTTTTTCGAATTATGTTAAAATTTTTTACAAAACATAAGCAGAAAGCTTACAAGCAAAAAGAAACAGGAACACCAGATAGCTGATATTCCCCAGTATTTCGAAGCGACAGAGCCCAGACCGGCACCTACTGTGAAGCAGAAAATAATACCAAAATAATACATTGCCTGTCTTCCGCTCTGCAAATTTCTGTCTCTGCAAAAAGAAGAAAGTGCTGCCGTTCCGCTTCTTAAATTTCCAATACACATGGTACTTGCATAAGAATATCCCCTAACCTTGCGAAAGGCCTGAACCTGCATGGCGCAGGAAAGGGAAACCAGCGAAGAGGCTGCTATATTTTTGCTGTCAGGTATCACTCCTACTATGAAAAGGCATGCAATCTCCAACAAAATAACTCCCTGCCTCCAGTGAAGCTTTGAAGCGTTGTGATACCGGTATTGGATCTGTTCTGTCAGAAAAACACCGACGCAAAACGCAAGCACCGGAAAGAAGTATCTCAATGCTCCGCTCCATTCTCTTTCCATAAGCTTCTGCGCGAGCAGCACAAGATTTCCGGTTTGTGCATTTGCAAAAACTCTGTTTCTCACATGATAGGTATATGCGTCCTGCAGTCCCCCGGATAAAGCCAGAAATGCGCTGGTTATAAAGGCATCTGACATTTGTTGTTTCTCCAATTTTCTTCAACTCCTGCTTATCTTTCTATTTTTGATTTTAAATTTTTCCATTTACTCTTGCAATGGTCTTCTGTGTATTCATTCCTCCATGGCACACAAAGGTACATGCTCCACATCCCCCACATTTCTCCGGGTGATACATGGACACGTCTGGGAGACTGCTCTCTCCTGCTTTGTCACTCTTTTGAACAGCCTGAATAATTTTACGCACATCCACACCCGCCGGGCATTTTTTACTGCAGGCTCCACAGTTCTTACATTTGTCTGCGCTCTCATAGTCGGGGCATTCTACATAGCCAATCACATTGGTCCTGCCTGTAATTGTCTCTCCCTCTGCCATCTCATGGCTACAGAGTATTCCCCCGCCCTGCATGGCATTCTGCATTCCCTTTCCCTGGAAAACCTGTGTTAAAGCCTTCTCAGATTTCATTCCTAAGGGTGCCTTCACAACTGTGGCCTGTCCTGTGGTAAAATCGGCTGCCGTCAGATATCTGCTTTCCCATTTTCCATCTCCCAGCATAATTTGTGCAATTGCCAAAACAGTCTGTACATTCAAAACAAGGAATCCCTTTGCAGCAGGTATTTCCGGTTTGGGTACAGCCTTTCCAGTCAGATACTTAATCAGGATTCTCTCTAATCCCATGGGATAGCGATTTGGAACCTGCCAAAATACAACGCCACTTTTCAGCTGTTCTGCACTTTTTTCTTCAAAAGAGCTCTGTACCGTCTCCGGCTCCTTGGAAGCCAGCACTACTTCGTTCAATCCCAGCGCTTTACGCAGCACCTGAACGCCTGCTAATATTTCGTCCAGTCGATTATGTAACAGCCACTTATCATGTATCAGTCCAGGATCACATTCCACCCCATTGATAATACATATTTTCTCTCCATCTGCTTTTACAAAGGTTTCAATTTTGTCGGCAGTTGAAAATCCATTTCCACTCATTCCGGTAAGCTTCGCCTGACGAACTCTTTCAATCAGTAAGTCACAGGTAATTCCCTGCAGCTGCTCCTGACTAAACGCTTTGGCCGGCTCCTTTTCCAAATTCGCACTATCAATTTTTTCCTGTTTCCCTGTCAAATCCTTAAAGGAAAGATTTTCCATATTGACCATTGTATGGATTGTCAGTTTTGGAACATCCTTCACTTTCATGCGGCCATAATGCCGTTTTGCACTTTTCTGGGCAGCCTTTAACCCTTTCACTTTTTTAAGACTTTTGTTGTTCATCATTGCTTTTTCCATCTTGTTTTTCTCCTTTTACATCACTTTTTTCCTTAGCAGCATCTTCCCCCTCGGAGGCTGCTTCAGGCGTTTTCTTTTTTCTTCTCTTTAAAACAGTCTTTGTCAGAATCAGCAGCAGAAGCACGACTGCGACAGCGATGACTGCGGATATGATCCACCCTGTATTGCTGCTTTCCTTTTCCACAATTGCAAGGGTTACGTCATTTCCTGAAACCTCAAGAACGTGATAGCTTCCCTCTGCCTCTGTCCTGCACTTCTGATAGGAGCCCTCCTGATTGAGGTATACCTCTACATTTTCTTTTTGCATATTTTGAGAAAGTACACGTATTTTATGTGTTTTCCTTCCATCAGCCGGGATGGAAATATGCCATATTTCTGCGCTCTTTTTCATGGAGTCATCCTTGATTTTTTCACATTGAAGCTCAGCTGACTGGTTAAAATCACCCTCAACCAATATAATGGACAAGCCGTTCTCCCTCTTCTGCTTACTTGACAATGCTGTTACAAAAGCTGAGTAGTCTGCTGTAACCGTCTGGTCAAATGTAATGTTTTCAAAATCCTGTCTGCTCCAGTTTCCCTGACATCCGTCTAAAAGCGGCACCTCTGGGATTTGACTCTGTTCAATGGATGCACCATAATCAATCTGGAATTCCTGAATTGTTTCATCCTCAGCAAGGAATCTGACCTTCATATGCTTCAGTTCCTCCGGGCAATTCTCCAGTTGAATCAGCTGCTGCCATTCCATTGGTTCTGCCGATCCTCCAATTCCAATTCCATTCACACCTGCAATTTCTTTTCCAATATAATAATTGGAGGTCAGTGTTCCGTCAGAAAATCCGGCAACACTTCCCAAATACTCCTCACTGTTTTCTACCTGAATCAGAGAGTAGCAGTTTGACACATCACCTGCATTGTATCCAATAATTCCTCCCACATAGTTACTGCCTGCTAACGATACTTTGGTAAAGCAGCCGTCTACACTGCTGCTGCCATATCCAACAATTCCTCCCACATAATCTCCGTTATTGCTTGATACAGACCCATATCCTTCGCTTTCTCCAACATAGCCTAAATCCATCTTTCCAACAATCGCACCGGCACAGTTTTTCTTACTGGAAATCTGTCCTCGATTCTCACAGTCCAAAACAATACAGGTGGTCAGATACTTTGCACCATTGGAAATTTTGTCTACAATACCGGTGTCATCCTCTGCGTCCAGATCACTGTCAATCATCATGGAGCCTGTGATTCCCCCGACATTGATATCGCCCTCTATCTTACCATTATTGGTTGAGGAGGAAACCTTTCCATCTGTAGTGGTTTCTGCCTCCTGTTTCGATACATCCTCCGTCACATCTGCTTCATCTGCTGCCTCCATCTGACCAACCAACAGATCAGATATATTAAAGATCTGGTTCGAAAGAGACTGAATGTTGCCTCTCATTCCGTTAGAAGCCTGTGAAAGTGCCGCATTGATTCCGTCCACCTTACTTTTTGCCGCATCAAAGGAAGAATAAATTCCATTATAAACCTGACCATAAATTCTCTGATATTCCGACAGATACTTGTTCACCGTATCCTGATCCACCTTGGAAATCAAATCCTGACTTGATAATTGTCCCAGCTGGCTTCTCAGCGAATTCATCTGATTCATAATGTCAGACATGGAGCTTTTAATCTGTGTTTCATCCAATTGGTCAAGACTGTTCAGAAGATCGGAGGTCGTTTTAGATAAATCTCCCAGTGTGCCGTTTAAATCGTTATATCCCTGATTAATCTGTCCAATCTGGTTATTCAGATCATTCATGGAAATACTGTTAAAGGAAACCGAAGGCTTCAATGCAGATGGATCAAAGTTTATCATCGGATTCTGCAGTCCGCCAATTTGTGCGGAAACATTGGCCCCATATGCCCCTGCATCAGAGATAGATTTATTAATAATTCCCTGAAGACTGCCTAATTCATCCTTCCACTGATTGAGAAAGCTCTCTGAGAAATCCCAGATTCCGTTTGGCTCCATCTGTCCGGCAATTCCACCAATATCCTTTCTTCCCAGAATATTTCCACTATTTTCACAGGCCGTCACATAGCCTGACTGCCTTCCAACGATTCCACCTACATTGTAGCCAATATGCGCATACCCAATATTACCCTCATTGCCGCAGCTCGAAATACTGCCCTCAGAATAACCGGCAATGCCGCCTACATCACTGACCTTTATTGCCCCAGTGGCATTTTGGTTGGTAATATCCTCTACTGTTATCTCTGTAATACCCAGTCCTTCGTGTTCAGACGTTATGTTAACCGATGCTGTGTTGGTACAATTGGAAATTGTTCCGTAATTTTCTCCTGCTGTACCGCCGATACTGCTGTTTCCATGCAAATATCCCCTGGTAGAGCAGTTTAAAATACATCCGCTTGGGCGATTAACTGCCACTATACCACCAATTTCTGCATCACCGATAATCTTAATATCAGCTTCACAATCCCGAATTGTTCCATAATTTTCTGAACAGATTCCACCTAACATCTGCTTGGTTCCCGATGGCTGAATATCCGCCTGCAGTTTTATACCGCTAACTACACCCTGAGGCTGTATCTCCTGAAAAAGAGCCGCAAAAGACCCCTTATGTGTCATATGGATTCCTGTTATGGTATGTCCCTGCCCCTGGAAGCTTCCTCCAAAGGATGGAATTCCTGTAAATCCAGTTCCAGACAAATCGATATCTGCATCCAGATACACATCTTTATCTCTTGACCAGGTGTCCAGCTTACACTCTTCTGCAAAGCTCAAAAATGCATCCTGACTATCTAAAAACAAGGTCTGGCGTTCCTGTTTATCATTTCCCTGCCCCTCATTGTCCATGACCTCCTCCTGCTGATTCTTCCCAGCAGCTTCTGCTGCCTGTACAGGGCTCGTATTCAGCAACAATGCTGCTGCCAGGGTAATACCTATAAAAGAGGCTGTTCTATTTTTCTTCATCTTTCTGCCCCTCCATTTCCTCTTTTGCTTCTTCCTCGAAATGTTCCTCCAGCTGGTGCTCCATATCAATGATTTCAGACTCATTTTTCAAGGTTCCCGTCTTCACTAATGCCGTAACCTCACCCTGGACATAGCCATGTACGAATCCCTCAATTGCACCGTTAATATGTCCTGTAATATGACCATTGATAAAGATTCTTCCCGCCGTATTTTCCATTCGCACAGGATGACTGATGGCAAATTTGGATTTTTCAATGATGATATCACCAAGCACCAGAATCTGTGGAAGCACACAAAGTACTAAGACTATGGAAATCAGTGTACCACGCCCCAGACATTCGCCAATTGCCGAAATTGCCGGATCAGAAGTCATCTGTCCAATTAAAAATCCTGCAATCGCAAGAATACTTCCGCTGGTCACAATGGTGTGGAATGCAAAGTTCAGCGTATCGATCATGGCTTCTTTTAATGGAAGCTCTTTTTTCAATTCCAGATAACGGCTGGAAATTACAATGGCATAATCAATATTAGCTCCCATCTGGATAGAGCTTACAATCAGATAACTCATAAAGAACAGATTGCTGCTCTCCAGATACGGGAACGAGAAATTCAGCCAGATACTGCCCTGAATAACTACAATCAGTAAAACAGGCATACCGACTGACTGGAAGGTAAACAAAAGTACAATAATTACAAATAATGCAGTCAGAATACTGATTACCATATTATCACGGGAGAAGGAGGTCGATAAATCATGGTCACTGGTGGAGTCACCCACTACATAAACATCTGAACCATACAGCTTCTGTCCTTCCTCTCTTAAGGTATCCAGAAAGGCAAAGGTATCATCCGACTCCTCCGGCAAATTGGTATGTACAAGGATGCGGCTGTACTTCTCACCTTCCAGCTGCATACGTCCATTACTCATTTGTTCATGTGCATCCTCCAGTGTTGCCATGGTCTCTGCATCCAGCGTTACATACCCCTCCTGGACCTCATCATATAAAAAGAAAAACATATCAATCAGCGGAACAGAATAGCTGTCAATTCCACTGATTACTTTTCCATAATTTTCGTCATGCACTGCGTACGCAGTATAAAGCAGGACTGCCACCTCATAGTCAACATCCAAAAGCTCTGAAAAATCTCTGGCTGTCAGCTTATCTGTCAGCGTATACCCATCCAATGCCTCTGCATTGGCCAACGCTGTAACAGACTCAATCTCATCATACTTATCCAGATTTTTAATCAGCTGTTCTTCCTTATCATAATCCCCGCTGGGAATGATCAGTGCCATCAGATTCGTACTTCCAAAATTATCTGTAATTTTCTGCTCTGCAATCTGATTCTCATTCTGAATTGGTGTTGACAACGTACTGTATCCATATACGTATGGACATTTATTACTAAAATAAAAGCCAACTATAATTGCCGCCACAAAAATGGGTGGAACAAAATATTTAGACCAGAAGTCAAACCTGGCAATGAATGTAATCTTTGGTACGAAATTTTTATGTCTGGTTTTGTCCATCAGCTTACTGAAAACCATCAACAATCCTGGCATCAATAAGAATACAGACATAATACTAAACATAATAGCCTTGACCAGGACCACGCCCAAATCCTGTCCGATACGAAACTGCATAAAGCAAAGTGCCAGCAGACCAGACACAGTCGTCAGGCAGCTGGAGGATATTTCCGGTATGGATTTGTTCAATGCCTCAATACAGGCTTCTCTGGTAGGCAGGAGTTCATGCTCCTCCGTAAAATGATTACACAAAATGACCGCATAATCGATAGCCAATGCTAACTGTAAGACAACGGTAACTGAATTTGAAATAAAGGAAATGGTTCCGAACCAGTAATTGGTACCCATATTAAGAAGTGCCGCTGAGCCAAAGGTCAGCAGGAGCACCGGTACTTCTGCATAGGTTTTTGATGTAAATAAAAGAACCGCTATAATAACTATAGCGACCACAACAATAATTTTCTGCATTTCTGCTGCCAGTGTTTCTGACTCCGTATCTCCAACACTGCTGCTGACATATAAATCATATGCCGATAAATCCTCCAATAATTCACCCTGTGCCTTTACACATGCCTCATCCTTTTCCGGATAAATAAAGGTAACCTCAAACATGGCTGCCACATTATGATAATGCTCCTCACTGTCATCAAAAGCTACCGAAGACACATAGTCCTTGTTTTCAATCTCTTTTGAAATCTCCTCTGCCTGCTCATAGGTAACATTATCTACCATAATCTTTGCTGAACCCAACGTGACAAATTCCTTATCCATGATATCCAGTCCAACACTGGTTTCAGCTGTCTTTGGCAGATAAGCTGAAAGCTGATTTTACACTTTGACCCAGTTCATGCTGAACACGCAGAAAATACAGGCGATAATGTAGAATAAGAAAATAATATTTCTTTTATCTACTATAATAGTTGCTATCTTTTTCACAAAATCTCCCTCACTTTTATCTTTTGTCTACTTAATAATATGTCGCTGATGGAGCATGAAAAACATTGTTCTCATGACAATTTTAAGCATTATTGCTGTTTTTTATAACAAAGGCAATCTCCTCATTCTCCGACGCCTTCGGATCAGCCTCCACTCTCTCCTTTGCCTCTTCCACACTGATCAGCTCCCGCAGCTTCATCTGGTGCCCTTCCACCGGAATGTAGGATACCTTCGCCTGCCCCGACAAGGGATGAAGCACGTAATAGGGCTTCTTCTCTCCATTTCCCATATCTAAACTGGCAATATCCTTCACAAGGCACACACCCAGTGCCTCACTGAAAATGTAAGATTTCTTTTCAAACATAGTCACTTACCTCTCTTTTATGCTATCGCTAATTTCGACATTTCGCAACAAACCTATAATACTCCTAAATACCCATAAACGCAAGAAATGTCCCTTTAAAAAAGGACATTTCAAATGCGGATTTTTATACCTTGTCAGCGTGAATTTTTATACTTCTTTTGTGCAGTTTTTTTACTTTTCTGGTAATACTACGGAATGTAATCAAATGACATTGCAAATCCGTCTCATTGAGACATATAAGGAGCTATTTATGAAATCAGTTGAATCCAAACAGCCCGTCCACACAATTCCTGATGGAATCTGGGAAAGCTCACGTCCCGGAAAAGAGCAGAAAAGCAACCATTCTCCCATCGACAATAACAGTGAAAATACACCTCATACTACTAAGGATCTGAATACTACAAACAAAGCCGCAGATCTGATGGGCAACGGTTATACCACAAAGAAAAGCGCAGAGCATTAACATTGCCTCTGCGCTTTTCTTTGTTGATTTCTTTGTTGTTTTCTTTGTTGTTTTTTTGCCTTTTATCGCCTTTTATTTCTTTTCATTTTTTATTTTTACATCGGGCAGCTTATGGAAGAACTACCCTCCGCTTCCGGCATATCGAGCCCCTTCTCATATCTGGCATGAAACCGCATATTAATATCGCGGATTTCCATCTTTCCATCAATATAGTCCTGATACATATCCGCAAGTCCAGCCATACATCCATCACAGCTTGAGGATATATTTCCAATGGACTCCTCTACAATCTGTTTTCGCTCTTCTCTTGTGGTATCTTTAATCAAATATCCTGACATTGTTTTTCTCCTGTTATTTCTATTTTATTACTTCTTTTTTATTACTTCTCTTTTATTATTTGTCTTTTATTATTTATCGTATTATTTAATTCTTACCAGTCTGAAAATCCAGTAAGCAATATCTCCAAAAAAGAGCAGCATAAATCCAACGATGAATCCCGACGGTTCCGGCCTTGCCCATACCGCATCAAGCGTAATGTAAGCAAAGACTAACACCACCAGAAGCTTGATGCTCTTTAAAAGATATCGGAGCACCCTGTAAACTCTTTCCTTATTTTCCTCTGTTACTTTTACTCCCGTGTTCCATGCCTGCGGGATACACTCAACTCCACACATAAACAAATAGAGAATCCATGACATAATTGGAAGAAAAATCATATCCTTTTTCCTTCCCCATCGGTCGATATTGCCGGCGAAATCATAATGCATGGGAATCTGCTCTGGAAAACTCTTCCATCCAATAAATAAATAAGCCGTAATTCCAACGGAAATCAGCAGGCATACCACATCTATTATGATATCAGCTTTGGTTCTTTTCATTTCCATAGCAGCACCTCTTTTCCCCATTTTACTATATTCTGTGCAAAATGCAATGAAAAAGTTGTCAGGCTATCTTTTGTTGTAACACCTTATGTACTGTGCTATTATCATACTATAAAAGGAGGAATTTTATAATGAAAAATGCAAAGGGAATTTTTATTGCACTGATTCTCGGCATCTGTGGCATCGCCTGTACTGCCATATTTGCTTTCAGTATTCTTGAATTCAAGAATGTGCGTAACAGCACCGGTGTAACAGCAACTGGTTCCGCCAGCTGCGATTTTGAGTCCGATCTGATTGTATGGCGCGGCAGCTTCAGTGCCAATGGTGCAACCACATCCGAGGCGTACGATACCATCAAAAGGGACTCCGAACTGATTAAAAATTATCTGCTGGAAAATAAGATTACGGAAGATGAAATGGTTTTCTCATCCGTAAATATCTACCAGAATACCACATCCCAGTACAATGACAACGGTGATTATGTAGGGGAAATACAAAGTGGCTACAATTTAAGCCAGGAAGTCTGTGTCACCTCCTCTGATGTGGATAAGGTTGAAAAAATCTCCAGAGATATTTCAGCTTTAATCGAATCCGGTGTCGAATTCACTTCCAATTCTCCGGAATACTATTATACAAAACTGGATGAGCTGAAGCTTCAGCTGGTTGAGAAGGCTACCGAAAATGCCAAGCAGCGTATTGATCTCATGACCGATGGTGCAGGTTCCAAAACCGGCAAGTTACTAAACGCTAACCTCGGTGTATTTCAGATTACTGCAAGAAACTCCGCATCTGATGAGTACAGCTATGGCGGTACCCTGGATACAAGCTCCAGAGATAAAACTGCAACTATTACAGTTAAGCTGAATTACGAAGTGAAGTAAATTGGTTGTGACTTTTGAGTTAGGTAAATTGTAATGTTTGAAATGTTTTAAATGAAACATTTCAGGATTTTCGATATAGCAGAAGTCTTTTCCTATATCGAAAGATTTCATGCTGTGGAATCGCATTATTGGTTTACATAATGCTTTTCTTTCAATATGCGAAAATTAAAACTCTATATCGAAACTTTTTTCGATATTTTCCTTGATATGGATAAAATGATTTTGTATATCGAAAAATGGTTAACATAATTAATTTATGTCAACCATTTCGCATGATTTTCTTTCGATATAGGAATTCTTTATGTCTATATTGAAAAACTACATGAGCTTACTTCTGCGCCGCCGTATTCTGTGCCATCACACCGACGAGTTTATGCGGTACATAAGGCTCTTCCAGATAAGCAATTTCCTCATCTGTCAGCTTTAATTCCGTAGCCTTCGCTGCGCCTTCCATGTGATGGAGCTTTGTTGCTCCAACTACTGGTGCTGTCACTTTGGTAAGAAGCCATGCCAGCGAGATTTCTGTCATGGTTACTCCACGCTTTTCTGCAAGCTGGGCTACTCTTTCAATAATGATGCCATCCTGCTCAGCTGTCGCATCATATTTAAATTTTGCATAGGCATCCTCCTGTATTCTCTTAGAAGTTTCTCCCGGATGCTTTGCAAGCCTTCCACTGGCAAGCGCGCTGTAAGGGGTCATTGCTATATGGTCCTCTGCACAAAGCGGTGCCATTTCTCTTTCTTCCTCACGAAAAATCAGGTTGTAATGTCCCTGTATCGATATGAATTTTGCAAAGCCCTCTTTGTCTGCCAATGCGTTTGCTTTTGCAAGCTGCCATGCATAACAGTTGGAAATACCAATATAGCGTGCCTTTCCTTCCTGTACAACATGATTTAGCCCCTCCATAATTTCATAAAGAGGCGTATTATAATCCCACATATGATAAATATAAAGATCTACATAATCCATTCCAAGATGAGACAGACTCTTATCAATCATAGTTTCGATATGCTTCTGTCCTGAAATACCGGCTTCTATTTCTTCTGCAGTACGTGGCAGAAATTTAGTTGCCACCACAACCTCCTCCCGCTTTGCAAAATCCTTTAGTGCTCTTCCCACATACATTTCGCTGGTACCATTCTGATATCCTATTGCGGTATCAAAAAAATTCACGCCGAGTTCCAGCCCATGTTTCATAATTTCTCTGGAATGCTCCTCATCAATTGTCCAGCTGTGCTGTCCATTGCCTGCATCTCCAAATCCCATGCATCCCATACAGATACGGGATACTCTTAAATCGGATTCTCCAAGTTTACTATACTCCATCACACAAACTCCTTTCTGTTGCAAACATTCTCTTTCAAGCGCCTCTCAAATAGTTTCTTTTTTAATAGTTTCTCTTTTAATAGTTTCTTTTTTTAATAATTTCTTTTTAAATAGTTTCCTCTTAAATAATTGTCTTTTAAATGACAGGCTTAAAAATATTATACCAATTTTTATACAAATTTACTGCAACTTTTTGTATTCCTCATCTGATACCGTTTCACACCATTCATTGGAAGTTTCTTCCCCTGGGCATTCCACAGCAATATGACTAAACCAGCTGTCTGCCTTGGCTCCATGCCAGTGCTTCACGTTTGCGGGTATGGTAATGACCGTTCCCGGTATCAGGCTTACTGCATCCTTTCCTTCCTCCTGATACCAACCCTCTCCTGCAGTACAGACTAAAATCTGGCCACCACCGGCTTTGGCATGATGGATGTGCCAGTTATTCCGGCATCCCGGTTCAAAGGTTACATTTGCCAGAAATACCGGTGCCTTTCCCGGTTCTGTTAATGGGTTAAGAAAAGATGCGCCTGTAAAATACTGTGCGTATCCATCATTTGGCACACCTGTTCCAAATACATTGACTGTTTCAAATTCTTCTCTTGTTTTCATTTTACTCATAATTTTTCCCTCGTCTCTCTTTTCTTAGATATATATTTTTTTGCTTATCTGACTGTATGACAAGCTTCATTACAGAAAGTAGATCAAATTCACAATTCCACCTGCTATCATGGAGAAAACCATGATAAACAGCAGATACATGACAAAATGCTTTGCACCCAGCACTATCTTCACTGCTCCAAGATTGGTAATCTTTGTTGCAGGACCGGTAATCATAAAAGCGGTTGCTGCCCCTGCACTCATACCACTGCTTAACCACTCCATCAGAAGTGGAATGGTTCCTCCTTTGCAGGCATAAAGCGGTACACCTATGGTGGCTGCCAGCAGCACACCGAAGCCTCTCTGGGTACCGAATAAATCTGCGATAAAATCTGCTGGAACATATCTCATGAATAAAGCTGACAGGATAATACCGATCAGAAAATAACCACCCGTTGCTTTTACATTTCTCCAGACATTTTTCAGATAACGAAACAGTACATTGGGGTCTGTGTCATGATTAGACGGTTCCTGCATTTTTGTAAAATTAAAAAAGTTTTTATCCTGATAAAAGATTCGGATGCATAATCCAGCCACAATGCCGCAGATACTGCTGGTAATAAGTCTTACCATAGCCATATCCATTCCCAGGGACAGACTGTAAATAAAAAGCTGTGGATTCAGCATAATGGAACTGACCATAAAGGCTGCCAGCCAGTCATCCCGCATTCCTTTCCTGGAAAAGGATGCCGCAATGGGAATTGTCCCGTACATACAAAGTGGTGACAGAATTCCCAATGCGCTTGCCAGCACAATACCAAAAATACCATATTTTTTCCCTGAAATAGACGCAAACAGGTTATGAATCAAATTTTTTCCAAATACGGATACTGCTGAACCAATGAACATACCAAGCACCCAGTAGCGGAATACCTGCTCCAGCTGTAATTCAAAGTAATACCATAAATAGACAAATTCTCTGTGTAAAATATCCATCATCAGTCAATGCTCTCCAGTTTATAGGTGCGGCTTCCAAGACCGATTGTTTCTGCCGCCTCCAGTGTATGTAATCCGTTTCTTGATTCAATTCTCTGCACCAGAGATGCTCCGTCTCCATCTGCCTGTTCGTAGATTAAATCAATACATGCCTGATCGACTGCTACCGGGTCTGTAGACGCCAGGATTCCAATATCATGCATATCTGGTTCTGCCGGGTTGCCATCACAGTCACAGTCAACGGAAAGTCTGTTCATGACATTGATATAGATGATATTTCCATCCAGATAATCAGACACGCCTTTTCCAGCATCTGCCATGGATTCCAGGAAGGGGTCCTGTTCTGCGCTCCACATGCTGCCACCTTTATTTGCAGTATGAATCACATTCTTACCTTCTGATGAGGCGATACCAATGGAAATATTTTTGATGGCACCACCGTACCCTGCCATGGCATGTCCCTTAAAATGAGAAAGCACTACATAATAGTCATAGTTTGCAAAATGGCTTCCAACCAAATCCTCTGACAGCTGCTGGCCGCCTTCAATAGGGATGCTCATGGAGCCATCCTCGTCCATAATATCTACATTTGCGATGGCCGTGTAACCATGATCCTCTGCAAGCTGTTTATGCATGGCTGTGTTGGAGCGCTCTCCGCCATAAGCGGTGTTGCATTCTACAATCGTTCCATTTAATGTCTGTACCAGATCCTGAATCAGAGCAGGATCAAGATAGTTACTTCCTGTTTCACCTGTACTGAGCTTTACTGCTACATTTTCTGCATCTATGGTAACACCAAGTGCCTCATAGGCAGCCATCAGACCTTCCGGACTGATATCTGTGGTCATATAAACGGTGGGTACATCACCCGTTCCTGCGTCCTCTGTATTTCCTGAAGCTTCTGAATTTGTTTCTTCTGTGGCAACCGCTTCTGTCTCTTCCGTTGTACCATTCTCCTGTGCATTGCTTTCTTCTGCTATCTGTTCCTCTTGTACTGTCCCACTTAACCGATTATTTTGTTCTGTCTGATTTCCACATCCTGCCATGGAAAAGAGCATCGTCAGTATCAATAAAACTGATATTTTCTCTTTCATCTGCCTCTCCTTTCATTCTGCTGGAATGGCGCTTATTCATGATAGTCCTCTTCCCAATTCATAAGCCTGTTTTGGATATTCTGTATGTTTTGTCATAGAAGGACTTCCACAGCCTCTTCCCAGCACCATTCCGCAATCCTCCAAATCAAGATATCTGACCAGCGTCTTATAATGGCTTTCCAATGCTTCAAAAGTCCAGTTATCGCTATTCCATGCAACAGTCAGTAAGGCCGACTTCATATGTTTTCCTGTAATGCTGGAATTATATGCACAGAATCGGTCAATGACTGTTTTCAGCTGTGCGCTCATTCCGTAATAATATAGAGGGGTAGCAAACACAATCATATCTGCGGACAGGATTGCTTCCCTGATTTTCTGGTTTTCGTCCTTCTGCACACATGGACCTTCATAGCCACAGGCAACACATCCTGTACACGGTCTGATATCCATCCTGTCTATATCAAATCGTGTCACGCTATGTCCTGCACTTTCAGCTCCTTTGGTAAATTCTTCTACCAAAATGTTGGTGGAACCTTTTATATTTGGGCTGCCTTGTAAAATAATAATCCTCATAGATACGCTCCTTATCTGCGCAGGTAAATGTGATATGTAAATGCGGGATTTAGAACTTCTTCTCACATTTTTATCTCACACTGTCTGCAAACTGTGTAATTGCATGTTCCATGTTTAACAATTTACCCTCTTTCCAGTTGATTTTCGGGTACTGTTTCTGTAAATTCTTTTCACTATGTGAAATCCCACTTCCTCCGGAGGTTGCAAATACTCTCACCGTTTTTCCTTCAAAATCATAGTGTTCTAAAAACGTATTGATCACAGTCGGTGCCAGATCCCACCAGATTGGAAATCCTACCAGGATTTCATCATAATCAGATACATTCAGTTTTGTTTCTATAATCGCCGGTCTTGATGTAGGATCATTCATTTCAATATTGCTTCTGCTCTGCTGGTCCTTCCAGTTTAAATCTGCTGTGGTATATGTTGTTTCTGGTTCAATTTCATGAATATCTGCCTGTAATTCCTTTGCCAGTTTTTCTGCTGCCTGCTCTGTCTCTCCGCTGGCACTGAAATATGCAACTAATATTTTTTTGCTCATGCTGTTCCCTCCTGTTTTCGTTACTGAATAATTCCGTTGGTTCTAAGCCATTCTTCTACATCAGCTGATAAGCTGCTTCCACCTGAATAATGAATCGATAAGCCTTCTCCCATAGCAGAATCCGGCGCCAGCTTTGCAATGGCTGTAAGGCTTTGCCCAAATCGTCCACCTCCATGAGAGCAGAATGGAATGATTGTCTTTCCTGAAAAATCATATTCCTCTAAGAAGGATGCAATCGGCATTGGAATAGATGCCCACCAGTTCGGATAGCCAATCAGAATGGTATCGTAATCGTCCATATTGTCTATATGCTCTGTGATTTCCGGTCTTGCCTGTATATTCTGATCATGCTGCGCCTGGTCAAGAACTGTGTTATAGTCGGAGGAATAGGGCTCTACCAAAGTGATTTCAAAAATATCTGCCCCAGTCTGTGCCTGAATTTCCTCTGCCACGCCCTGGGTGTTACCGCCCCATGAGAAGTATGCGATCAGCACATTTCCTGCGCCGTCCTGGGCTCCTGTGCTTCCTGTATGACTTTCTGCCCCAGCAGCTCCGACAATATCTTCCGGTCCACTGTATGCATTTCTTACCAGACGGATACCGATGTTAAAGCTTCCCAAATCTTCCTCCAGCGTAGCCCTGTATGCACTTCGCATATTCTTGGCGAAATCATTCCAGCCACCGCCACGGTATACTTTTAAATTACCGGATACCGGACCCGTTGGATCTGTAGTATTTTCCGTGTCATAGGTTCCATAATAATCCCAGACCCACTCACTGACATTCCCGTGCATATTATATAGTCCCCATGCATTTGGTGAAAAACTGTCCACTGCTACGGTTGTCTCTCTGTACTGTCCGGGCTGTGTGGTGAGATTATCCTGTTCAAAGTAGTTTCCTTCTATTTCATATGGATAATGTCCGTAATAATTGGATTCCTCTGCACTGATGGAGGTTTCTGTATTAAATGGTGTCGTGGTACCTGCTCTGCAGGCATATTCCCATTCTGCCTCTGTGGGCAGTCTGTAGCCATCAGCTCCACGATTCCAGGAAACAGTTACGTTCCCCGAAGCCGTATCGCTATCTATAAGATAAACAGATGTCAACCCTTCCTGTTCACTTCTTGCGTTACAGTAATTTACCGCATCCAGCCAGGAGATATTTTCAAGGGGAAGATTCTCTCCCAAAAAGGTGCTTGGATTCTGACCCATAACAGATTCATATTCTTCTTGTGTTACTTCATAAGCACTCATATAAAAATCGCTTACTGTAACTGCATGAAGGGTTTCATCTGGAGATCTCCAGTTTTCAGATTCCGGACTTCCCATTTCAAAGGTACCACCTGTAATCCGTACAAATCCTTCTGCCTGGTTAATCGGTGTCTCCACTTCACTGTCACTTGTGTTACTCTCTTCTTGTTCCGTGGTTTCACTTAAGTCATTATCATTTTCAACGCTTTCTTCCTGCGTTACCTGGCCTGCCCCCCAGGATTCACTTTCTACTTTCGGTGTGGTAATTATGCTGCAGATTACAACTGCTATAATAAGACCAATACAACCTATCCCTTTGAAAATCTCATCTTTTGATTTCAACGGTTTTGTCAGGAAACCAATTCCCTTCATCAGATAATATCCCGCATATACCCACATACCAAGAATAGCAACATTATTGATAATGACCATTCCTGGAGCGGATTCAAAATCTAGCACTGCAAACGTATTTTTCAGAAACATATTGTTATAGATGGATAATCTTCCCAGCTGATATGCTCCATAGAATGCCAAAAAGGATGCAAAAATCATTGCTGGCATTCCCACCTGTTTTTTCAGTTTCAGTTTTCCTGTGACCATATTCCAGTGCATTCCAAGATGAATACTCATCAGAATAAATGACAAATAGGAACAGACCATGTGAAGTGTTCTGGCTGTTGCCATACCACCATCGATGGGCAGAAATGCAAACACATCCCTGGACATCACAATTCCACTGTATCCGGTAAACAGAATGCTGATAAGGACTCCCAAATTGACAATCGTCCGAATCACTCTTGCCAGAGAATATTGCCCTTTCAGAATGGCTCCATACCATTTGAAATTTAAACCATTATGTATCAGGAACAATACCAGCATTGCCGTTCCAAGTACTTCATGGTATAGATTGCCTGTTACCTGATATGCCATCAGGAAAAAAAGTAAAACGGTCATTAAAATATCAATTACCATTTTGATCTTGTTTTTCTGCTTCATGCATCCTCCTTATTGTGCATTCACCCATTCCATAATGGTATCTGCTGATTCATGTTCTCCAAATCTTTTCCCATCTTTCCAGTCTCCGGTGCCAGATAGAGTTGCCAGTGTATTTGCTGAAGAGCCAAGTCCGCTGCTGGATGAGGTACAGAATGGAATCACTGTTTTTCCAGTAAAATCATAGCTCTCCACAAAGGTATCCAGAATTCTGGGGGCTTCTCCCCACCAGATTGGGAAACCTATATAAATGGTGGAATACTGCTCAAAATTATCCACCGTACCTGAAATAGCCGGCCTTGCAGAAGTATCATTCATTTCCTTTGTGCTCCTGCTGTTATTATCATTCCAATTCAAATCGTCATCTGAATAAAGCTCCTCTGGAATGATTTCATAAAGATCAGCTCCTGTTCCTTCTGCAATTACTTCAGCAACTGCCTTTGTATTTCCTGTTGCTGAGAAATAGACAACCAGTGTTGTTGCTGAATCTGTTGCAGATTCTGAACTTTCTGATTCTGAACTTTCTGTTTTTGAATCTTCTGTTTCTGAATTTTCTGTTTCTGAATTTTCTGTTTCTGAATTTTCTGTTTCTGAATTTTCTGTTTCCACACCTTCTGTCACAGGCTGTGCTTCAGCTTCTTCTGACTGCATTGATGACTGCGAATCTGCAGTCTTATTTTCTCCGATATCTGTTATGTCTGCCTCGGAATCAGTTGCACTGCCTCCACAGGCCGTTAATCCGATGCTCAAACTTAAAACTAAAAATAAAGTCAAAATCTTTTTCATTTTTCTTATCCTTTCTTCTGCTTATCGTTCTCTTGTCCTTAAGATCCTTTAAGCTATTTACACCATTTTGCTTTCCCAAAATTGTACAGACTCTACACCTGACTTGTCAGCTGCCATTTCCAACGCCGTTATCTCTTCCTCTGTTAAAGTAACCTCTGCTGTTTTTGCTGCCTCTTCTACCTGATACAGCTTTGTCACCCCCAAAATTGGAAGAATTCCTTTTGCTATGGCATAAGCTGTTCCAATCTGTGCCACAGACACTCTGTGTTTATCTGCGACTTTTTTCATCTCCGCTGTAATTACTTCAATTTTATCGAGAAGAGGATTAAATACATTTGCTCTCGCGCTCCCTACAGGGAATGGATGTTTTGCATCATATTTTCCGGAAAGTGCCCCCTGCTCCAAGGTCATATAGCCATAGAATGTGATTTTATTTGCCTCGCAGTAATTTAAAATTCCGGAAGCTACAGATGAACGATTCATGAGACTGAAATGATTTTGAATAGCCGATACTCTAAATCCTGCCTCGTGCAAAATTAAATCTGCTTCAATAATCTGCGCAAGATTATGATTTGACACTCCAACTGTCTTCACCTTTCCACTCCTAAGAAGCGGAATCAGCTCCTTGGTGTATTCTGGAGCATTCACTGGATTATGAATCCAGTAAATATCGAAGTAATCCATTCCCATACGCTCTAAACTGGCATCACACATTTTTTCTACGCTGTTATCATAAATTCCTGCCATCTGTGGTGTGAATTTTGTAGATACAATTACATTTTCACGTCCTGCTTTGTTCACAAAATGTCCAAGAATCTTTTCTGATTCTCCATTGGAATAAGCAGTTGCAGTATCCCACAGGTTTAATCCATTCTTTAATGCTGCTTCAAAAATCGGATAAAACTCATCCTCTGTCATTGTGTTTCCAAAGTATCCATCTGTATCACCCCATGCCCAGGCACCCATAGCGATTTTTGGTAATTTCATTGTTCCCATATCATTCTTCTCCTCGGATTGTCTTATTTCTCGTTCCATATTTCTTTTGCCTGGTTAAAAACAGCCCATCCCTTTGGCCATCCAACATACATAGTTGCATGAGTAATGATAGCTGCAATTTCCTCTTTGCTGACTCCGTTTTTCTTTGCATTTTCCAGATGATATTTTAAAGAGGAATCTGTAATTCCGGATGCCATTAAAGCTACAACCGTAATGATGCATTTCGTTTTTACATCAATTGCTTCTTCATTCCACACCTCTCCAAATAACACATCATCATTGAGATGTGCGAACATCGGCGCAAATTCTCCTAATTGATTTCTTCCTGCTGTCTGAACTATTTTTTCACTCATTGTTTTCTTCCTTTCCATTCTTTAACGTTCTATTCTTTTTTACTATTCTTTTTTTCTATTCTTTTTTTCTATTCTTTTTTCTAATTTTTTTCAATTCTTTTTTCTTAACTTTCTATACCTTTCCTCTACTGCTTCTTTTTGCCGTCACGCATTTCATAACGCAGATAATCCATCCGCTCCAGCTGCTTTTCTCGAAAATGAATATCATCTAACGTTTCCGTTCTTTTCCTGTTCAGCATCCTCATGCGTTCTGATTCGGTATCGCTTCCGTCAATCAAAAGCTTCATATATGTCTCTACTTCCTCTGTGGAAAAGCCAATATCATGAAGTGTCATAATCATACCAAGGCGTTCTATATCTTCCTCATCATACTTCCAGTCTCCCATAACTTCTCTGACCGCATCGCATAGACCAAAGGAATGATATTCATCTAATATTTTTTTTGGAATGCTGTACTGGTTAATTACTTCTTCAATTGTCATTTTGTTATACATGAACTACTCTGCCTTTCCAATCTTCATACAGTCTCCAAGCACTTCTCCCATTGCAAGGTATTTGTAGGTTGGCATTTCAAAAAGTACTGGTTTGAAAGCTGTATAATCCAATTTATCGTCTTCTCCCACAATTTTTTCCTCTGCATAAGTGTTTTCAATTTTCAAGATGAAATTATCGAATCCATTGATTACGATGGTGTCTTCCACCGTACACTCCATAACAAGTGGAGATGCTGTAATAACAGGAGCACCTGCTTCTCCAATTTCATATGCAAACACTTCTGACTTATCTACCTTTGCTCCTGAGACAGTTCCACAGTAATCTGCTTTAGGAAGAAGATTCTGGTCAACAAGATTGACAGAAACCTTTCCCACCTTCTTTATAAACCGGTTTGTATAGTGTGGCTGTGCAAGACTGATTAAAATACGGTCGTGACTTACAATTCCAATATGACAGACAAGCACCCAGTTAGGTTTGTTTTCTGCCATAACACCTACTACAGTGACAGGTGTTGGATACAATGCTAATTTTGGTCCTAAATTCTTTTTCATATTGATTACTCCTCCTTTTGGCTTCTTATTTTTTGTTTTTCTTATTTTTTGTCTTTCTTATTTTTTGTCTTTCTTATTTCTTGTCTTTCTTTTGCCTTTATTCTTATCATAATTACCGTAAGCTGATATGTCTAATACCTGTATTTTATTTCATGAAATTCATTTTTTGTATTTCTTTTGTTTTGGTTAGCTGTTACCCGTTAGTAATTCAATCATTAACCGTTCGCCTGTTAACCACCATTAAAAAAAGCCTTTCATACCAAATTGATACGAAAGACTTTTCCTCGTGATTTTGTAAATCTCGTTCTAATTTTTATCTTTTTCATTCATGCTTTTTAAATACTTGATAAAAGCTGAAACTGCAGGTGATGTAATTTGATTCTTTCTCCATGCAAGAACAGAGTTATGCTCCAAAGCTGGTGAAAGTGGGATAAATTTCAAATTATTGTAATTTGTATTCAACTCCAGACATAACGCTGCATCCATTCCCTGCTCAACCATAGCTGCTGCATTATATAACAGGTTATAGGATACTTTCATATCCAACTGCTCAAATATATCCCCAAACCAGTGGTGTAACTCACTCTTAACTGTCATTCTTTTCGGTACGATCAGCTTTAACCCCAGAAAATCCGACTGTCTCATTTCCGTCTTTTGCGCCAAAGGAGAATCGCAGCACACAAGCACGCCCCAACGCTCTTTTTGTCTCATTTTAACAGAATCATATTTTGACAGATCTATAGGCGCAATGAATAGCCCAATGTCAATCAGCCCTTTATCCATTTGTTCAATAACATTATCATTATTCCCACTGTATATTTCAAAAGTAACCTGCTCATGCTCTTTCATAAAATCCGTAACAATTCGTGCCAGACAATCTGAACTCCGAAATTCACCTCCGCCAATGGTAATTTCACCCGAGATGGTTTCTTCATCACTGTTAAGCTCCCTTTTTGTTCGTTCTGCCAGACTGACAAGCTCCTGCGCACGCCTTCTAAGCATAATCCCCTCTTTAGTCAGCACAATGTTATGGCTGCTGCGTTCAAAAAGCTTTACCCCCAGCTCCTCCTCAAGCTGCTGAAGCTGTCTGGAAAGGGTTGGCTGTGTCATATGTAACTGTATCGATGCTTTTGTAATATTTTCTTCTCTCGCAACAACTAAAAAGTAATTTAAAACACGAAGATCCATCTTGATATACCTCCCAGACAATCTTATTATTCATTCGCATGCAGCTTTGATTTTTAGTCCCTTGCAGCCTTGATATTAATTTTGCAGAAAACCTTTGATTTTTAATTGAAGAGAACCTTGATTTTTAATTGCATAGAACCTTTGATATTTAGTTACAGAAAACCTTTGATATTTAATTGCATAGAACCTTAGCACTCAATTACGGGCAAAATTACTACCCTCTTCATAATTGCCTGTGGCATCCATCATAATATAGCTTCAAAATTCCACTTTCGGGTCATTCTATTAACTTCGGACCAATGTCGATACATGCAATTATTCCTGCTATTGAAAAATTGCATGTATTTTAGCCACTTTGTTTGCAAAAACAACAGGCAAAAAAATCAATTTATTCAAATTTGCATGTATACTCTTCGCTAAACACTGATTTAATGGCAAAATCGTGCTCAAAAAGACAGGCAAAATCTTGTATACAATGAAATTTGCCTGTCCAGCGCCATTTCACCTCATAAAGAAACAACAATATTTACAAGCACAGCGCCATTTCACCTCGTAAAGCAACAATAATATTTACAAGCACAGGGCCATTCCTCTTAATAAAAAAAAGAACCTAGTAAATACTAAGTTCTTAGCATAGCGAGAGGGGGATTCGAACCCTCGACACCGCGGGTATGAACCGCGTGCTCTAGCCAACTGAGCTATCTCGCCATATGAATGGGACCTATAGGGCTCGAACCTATGACCCTCTGCTTGTAAGGCAGATGCTCTCCCAGCTGAGCTAAGATCCCATTTTTTGTGGGTCGTTTTCACAACCCGCTTTGCTATTATATATTGAGAGCAGAGTGTTTGTCAACCCGTTTTTTTAATTTTTCAAATTTTTTCAAAAATTTACACAATTCACAATTCAATAAAATCTTATACCTAGGATTCATCAGGCTTCTATGTTAAAATAGTAGCGAGTTTGGATATACTAATCACAGAAGAAAGCGAGGAAGAATCATGCGAATTGGAATGGGCTATGATGTACATCGATTAGTTGAAAATAGAGAATTAATATTAGGTGGGGTAACAATACCTTGCGAAAAGGGATTGCTGGGACATTCTGATGCTGATGTGCTTGTCCATGCAATCATGGATGCACTTCTGGGAGCTGCAGCACTGGGCGATATAGGCAAACATTTTCCAGATACAGACCCGCAATATGAGGGAATCTCAAGCATCAAGCTGCTCGAACATGTTGGTAATCTCCTGGAGGAAAGCTGTTTTTTCATTGAAAATATTGACGCAACAATTATTGCACAGGCTCCAAAAATGCGCCCATATATTGATACCATGCGACAGAATATTGCCAATGCTCTGGGGATTGAGCTGTCACAGATTAACGTAAAGGCAACGACCGAAGAAGGTTTGGGCTTTACCGGTATCGGTGAGGGAATCTCATCACAGGCCATTTGTATGCTGGCTTCTCCAAGCAGCCTCATGGATATGCAGGTTGACATAAATCAATCTGTATCCTCCTGCGAGGGCTGCAAGGGCTGTCCCAACCACTAAACATCAATTTTTAAGGGAACTAAGGTGAACTATTTGAAAACAACTCTGATTAACACAACTCTGATCAACACAGCTACCCAAAAAGAATACACCTGCAAAATCTCCTGTCTCTCCGGACCGGAGGTTTTGTCGACCCGCTCTCTTTGGGAGGAGGTTTTCCACGAGGACAGTGAAGCTTTTACCAGCTATTATTTTCAAAACAAGGCTTCTGGAAATATCTGCTTTACCTGTATGCTCTGTGAAACACGGGAAATAATCGGCATGGTCCACCTGACACCCTATGAGATTGTGACAAGGGATTACGGAATTATTCCCTCCTATTATATCGTTGGTGTCGGAACCAAAAAGGAATTCAGACATCAGCGAATTATGGCTGCTTTGCTTGACTGCGCCTTCGACTATGCCAAGGAAAGGACATGCCCTTTTGTATTCCTTATGCCTGCCAATCCCGCAATTTATGAGCCCTTTGATTTCCAGTATGTATATTATAGAGAGACCTATGAACCAGCAGATTTTCTCAACTGCTCCTTCCATTCGGTTGACATAAGTAAAATATTATGTCATCCATTCATAAAAAAGTATAAGGTTAACATAACTCCATTAACCTTTTCAAAACTGTCAGGTAATGCATCTTCTGTGACATTACACACAAATGGTACCTTCCAGCTAACATCCACTATCGCAGCCTTTGCAAACGCTCAGCTTTCCTGTCAGTACGAGTATTATGTAAACCGTTCCGACTTCTATTATGATACTCTGCTTAAGGAACTGGAAAGTGAAAATGGAGGTATGTTTCTTTTCTCTATCGAAGAGCAGCTGACCGGCTATCTTCTCTTTGCAAGAGAGGAAGAAAAAACTTATATTCAGGAAGTGCTTTTCTCACCACAGCTCTCTTCTTTGGATGGATTTTCAAACTTTATGTCAACTTATTTTTTCACATGTCAAAAAGAAAAGCAGCCCATTATCATGGCAAAAAATCTCAGCGCAAACAATGTCCTGCATGCTTCCGCAGGCAGCACATTATACGCAAACAATATCCTGCATGCTTCCGCAGGCAGCACATTATACGCAAACAATATCCTGCATGCTTCCGCAGGCAGCACATTATACGCAAACAAAAGAAGCGAAGATTCTCTCTCCGCTTCTCCAATAGATTATGTTAACTATTTATCCACGCACTCCGGATTATTAAATGAAATCGTATAAACAAAATTATTTAAGTAAAATTATTTAAGTAAAATTATTTAAATGAAATCCATTTAAATAAATGCCGTTTAAATAAATGCCGTATAAATGCGAAATGAATGCTAGAACTTGTTCAAAGCTATATCATCATCTTCCGTATTTTCAATCTTCTTGATAATCACATCATAGCTTACTTTTTCATTCACATGAATCGTAACAGTATCTCCCACCTTATGGCCGAGCAGTGCTTTTCCCATGGGTGACTCATTACTGATTAATCCCTTCAGGGAATTTTCCCGCACAGTTGTCACAATACGGTATTTCTCCTCGCTGTGATCATCTGGAAATTCCACTGTCACCGTATTATTGATTCCAGCTTCATCTGACGCAGACTCGTCTGTCACAATAACTGCAGTTTTAATCATCCTCTCCAGGAAACGGATACGGCTTTCATTCTGATTCTTTTCTTTTTTTGCAGCATGGTATTCAAAGTTCTCACTGAGATCACCATGGGCTCTCGCCTCTTTTACATGCTCAAGCAGTTCCTTTCGGACCGTGACCTTACGATACTCGATTTCCTCCTGCATTTTTTCGATATCTTTTTGTGTCAATTCGTTATTCAAACAAACTCACCTCTTCATTTTCTGCAAAGCATCTTCCGCAATAATACATTCACAATGCTCTTTTATAAAGCTCATCTGCTCTGCCCTGTCAGAGACATAATGACCATACTCATACGCCGTAAGATATACACCGGCCAGCGTTTCTGTGGTCACACCGTTTCTCTCCACACAGAGGTAAAAGGTGCCATGGTCATCATCTTTATAAAGACAGCTTTCCACCCCTCCCGGCATCTCAACTGCCGATGCATAGCGAAGTACATCCGAAGCACTGTCAAAGGCAAAAATCTTACGTTCCAGATTACTGCTGAAGCCGGATTTTTTCTGTTCTCCTGCTCTTTCCATGGGTTCTTTTCTGTTCTTCTGCTTTGCGGGCTTTTCCTCTGCTGTTTCGTTCTCCCTGCTTTCGGGTTTGGAGAGACCAAGTTCAGTATCAGCTGCATTTTTAGCCACTTCTTTTTTTACATTTTCCATAAAACGGGCCAGAAACTCTGCCTGCTCGGTGGCTGTTGCATTCTGGATTTTATCCACAATATTTTCCGGAATATTAGCCCCGGGAATCTTTTTGAGGCTGTCAATAATATGCTTCATATCAACCTGGGTATCCTCTGTCAAAAAGATAGCTACCCCATTATCCGGGATTGGTGCTATCTGCAGGGAAGTCAGGGGGCCATCCGGCCTGTAATCCACCTCTTCCTCTGCCATACGCACTATCTCATGCAAAAACTCCATGGCACTTTCATTTCTTGTAAAAAAATCCTCGATGGAAATACCATTTTCCACCATATCATCCTCACTGATGAGGCATTTGATCATATGATCATTTACTCTTTCAAATTGCATTTCATATCACATCCGCTCTGGTGCACTAAAACCTAAGACATCAATACATGTCTCTAAGATTTCCTTTGTCAGTTTCAATAATGCGATATAGCCAGCCTGTTTAACCTCATCTTCTTCCTGTAAGATTTTAGTCTCATGATAAAAATGATTAAAGGCATTGGCTAAATCATAAATATAGGCACATACTTTATGTGGTGCCATCTCCTCCCATGCGTTATGCATCATGGAAATAAATCCGGTAACAGAAAGCATTAATTCCTTCTGTGCAGTCCCATCAGGTGTTACAATGACAGCGTCATCCACACTCTTGCCCAGGGCACTGTATTTATTCAATATAGACTTAATACGAACAATGGTATAAAGAATATAGGGACCGGTATCTCCCTCAAAGGAGGTAAAGCGCTCGGTATCAAAGATATAGTCTTTGCTTGCCTGATTGCTCAGGTCTCCATACTTTACAGCTGCAAGCGCTACTGTTTTGGCAGTCTGTCTTGCTTCCTCCTCTTCCACCTCATGATTGGTCACAATCTTGGTGTACATCTGCTCATTGATATCACTCAACAGATTTTCCAGACGCATAACTCCACCCTGACGGGTTTTAAAAGGCTTTCCATCCTTTCCATTCATAGTACCAAATCCTATGAAGGTAAGTCCAGTGTCAGGTTTTACCAGCTTTGTCTTTCTTGCACAGCGGAACACCTGCGTAAAATAAAGCTCCTGTCTCTTGTCAACCACATAAATGATATGGTCAGGATTTATTTTTTCCATTCTTTCCTTGATTGTGGCAAGGTCTGTTGTATTATAAAGGGATGCTCCATCACTCTTCAAAATCATGCAGGGTGGGATTTCTTTGGTATCAGTTTCTTCTTTTACATCAACAACCAAAGCTCCCTCTGATTCATGTGCATAGCCTTCCTTTTTCATATACTCGACCATGCCCGGAATCACTTCATGAACATCTGATTCGCCCTTCCAAAGGTCAAACTCAACATTGAGATTATTATAATTCTTTTTCAAATCGGTGACTGAAACATTTAAAATATGTTTCCAGAGAGCTCGATACCCTCTCACACCACTCTGCAGCTTAAAGGTTGCCTCCATAGCCTGATCCTTGTATGCAGGATCTTCCTTGGATTTTCCGCTGGCTGTCGGATAAATTTCTTCCAGCTCTGAAATGGTAAATGGTGCCTCTTCTGGATATTCACCTGTAAAAGCGTCATCAAAGTATGGCAGCTCAGGCTTACGAAGCTTTAACTCTGTGATAATTAAACCCATCTGAAGACCCCAGTCTCCCAAATGAATATCACCGATTACTTCGTTCCCATTATAGCGGGCAATTCTCTTGATACTCTCCCCGATAACTGCACTTCTCAGATGTCCAACATGAAGTGGCTTTGCCACGTTTGGTCCACCATAATCAATCACAATTTTTTCCGGCTTTTCTACCGGCTCCAATCCGAACTTTTCACTGGAAGCCATTTTCTGTAAATACTCTGCCAAAAATGTACTGGATAATCTGATATTCAAAAAGCCAGGATTGACAGCCTCAACACTCTCAAACACTTCGCTTTCTGCACATTTGGCTGCCACATCATTTGCAATCATAATCGGTGCCTTATGATAAAGCTTTGCTCCTGCCATAGCACCATTACACTGATATTCACATAAATCCGGACGATTGGATAAAGTCACCTTTCCAAGCTCAGGGTCATATCCTGCTCCTTCAAATGCGCTTTTCATTTCTTTTGAAATTACATCTAAAATCTTATTCATGGTTCACCTCATTTTGACTGAAAATACATCCACAATAATTTTGTCTATATAAATCGTGTTCCTTGGAAAGCTCTATGGAACGTGCATATCCGCCCTTTTTCTTAAAATCCGATGGCAGATAGGAGACACCCTCTGCTCTTCCGGCTGCCACTCCAATGCTGTTTAACCGCTCTGCATTTTTTAACGGTGAAATGGTAAGCGTGGTGGTAAAATAATCATAATTTCCTGCTTTGGCAAGCCTTGCAGCCTCCCTGAACCTCAGTGCAAAACAGATTCCACAGCGTTCTCCACCCTCCGGGTCATTCTCATGCCCCTTGACAGCCTCCAAAAAAAGCGCTGTATCATGTGTTCCCTCAACGAACCGGATTTCATAATGCTGCTCTTCCTGCTGACTCCATTGCCTGTTAAGCTCCTCTATCAGCCGCTTCTGCTCCATAACGCGTTTATGATATTCCTCATCCTCTGTGATATTGGGATTATAATAAAAAACAGTAATTCTAAAATACTGGCTTAAATACTCCAGCACATAGCTGCTGCAGGGAGCACAGCAGCTGTGTAAAAAAAGCGTTTTCCCCTGTTCTTCAGGTTTACATAAAATTTTATCCAGTTCTTTTTGGTAATTGACTCGATTTCTTTGCATTTCCATTATTTTTCTATATTCTTTCCGTCAGCTTCCGTTAAGCCAGCTTTCGGAAGATTGCAGTTTTTCGCAATAAAAGCATCTACAGGAACAGGTTTTGAATAATAGTAGCCCTGTACATACCGACACCCGATTTTCTTAAGTATTTCCACCTGCTTCTCCGTCTCCACGCCTTCGCATAAAACACGGATTCCCAGTCCCTCTGCCATTTCAATGATTTTTTTCAAAATCCAGGTTGCTAACTCGGAGGTAATAGATTCACTGAAAAACTCCTTATCAATCTTTAATATATCAAAAGGGAAATCCTTCAGCATATTTAAGGAAGAGTATCCGCTGCCAAAATCATCCATGGACAAAAGAACCTGTCGATCCTTCAATTCGTTCATGATTGCAATCATTTTATCCCGCTCGAGAAAAAGTACTGTCTCTGTAATTTCCAGTTCAATAAATTTCTTGGGAACCTGATACTTTTCCAAAATCTCACTTACCTTGGAAATATAGGTTGGGTTATGCAGCAGAAGTCTGGACTGATTTACCGAAATAGGATAGGCCGTGCCACCGGAATCAAGAACCATGCGAATCTTTTTACAGACCTCCTCAAGCATATAAAAATCCAGCTGCTCCACAAAGCCGTTCTTTTCAAAAATGGGAACAAAGTCATTTGGATAGACCATATTTCCGTCTTCCTTAATCCAGCGCACAAGTGCTTCACCACCGTAAAGCTTATCTTCCCTGATATCCCATTTTGACTGAACAAAGACCTTAAACTCCCTGTTGAAAAGTGCTGCTTCCATCTCAGACTCAATTTTATTTACCTTACGCATATCGTTGACCAGCTTGTCTGCATAAACAGCCACATTTATTTTTTCTTCCGCACTCAGCGTTTTTCTCGCCACATTGGCCCGGTCAATAATATGAGATACGTCGTATTCTCCGTTTTGGATTGGATAAACTCCACGTTTAAATTTTACAGGGTAACGTATACCCGCATCCAATGCCCGAAAATTCACTTTGTTGGTAAACATGTGAAAGCGCTCTTCCAGGTCTGCCGTATTTTTGGTCAACATAACAAATTGGTCTGCATTCATACGAACGCAGAGCTCTCTGTCATAAAAGGACTCTTCCGCTTCCTCAATTACAATTTTCAAAAGCTCATCGGCACGCATGTGTCCGTATGCTTCATTGATATATCGGAAGTTTGCAATATCAAAACGGTGCATCATAAAAGCAACACCGGTATTGTCGTATAATATTTTTAGCACATATTCTTTGAAATAATTTAAATTCTTCCCGCCTGTTGTCTCATCCTCGTATGCCAGTCTTGTAATCATTTTGGTTGTACGGCGGTTATAGCTAAAGGCAAAGAAAATAAAAACAGACATAATCAACACAATGATGATACAGGAAATAATACTTCTATACAAAATGGGAGCTTCAACCGAGGTATATGCGCTCCTGGAGTACCAGCTTACCAGATGAATCTGTGGCAGCTCCTCAATCGTGCTAAAGACGACATAATTTTTGGAGCCATCCTTATTTGTAAACTGCACAGACTCTGATTTTTCTTTTTCATCTGCAAGCTTATCAATAAAGCGGCCTATTATTTCTTTGTCAGCCTTGCTGTCCGCACTCTTTTCAAGACATTGACTCAGAGTAGTAAATTTGTCATCCTGTGGATTAAATTCATCCATGTTGCTGTCAATAATATTTCCTGCTTCATCAACCATGCAGGTATCGCCAATTTCATTTAAATAGGAAAAAGAGGTGGACGATAAAATACCTTCGCAGGACTTTATGCCGACAATCATTCCCGTTTTTTCATTTTGAAGATAGACTGGTGCTGCATATAGTAAAAGCCGCTCGTTCATATGCTTTCGCACTTCATAATTGATCATGCGGACATCATCATCTTCGACTGTTTTTAACTGCTCCAGGGTATCCTCCTGGGCTGCCAGCAGTGTACCATCCTTGAAATAGATATTTCCATCCAAATCAAAATAGACAATTTGAATAAAATCGTCTACGTACTGATATTTCTGCAGAACAGAATAGATATCTATATGCGTCAGGGGCTTGGTCTGATCTCTTTCCAGCTCCTCCGATGCTCTTCCAAGCAGTTCAATGGAGTGAATCATTTTATCAGAAATAACCTGACTGGAAACCTCCAGATGAGCATTCATCTGATCATTGATTTCATCCTCCAGATTTTTCTGAATATCATAGACATGGAAAATACATGTTGCAAGGCAAAGGACCAGAACAATCATTCCAACTAATACGATTGGCTTTATGAACTTTTCCTTTCCCTTTTTTAGCAGCATGCATTTTCTCCTGTTCTATTTTTGTATTTTGCAGCTGTTCTGCTGACTAAATTGTTGCAATATCTATCAGATTCAGCTTATCCTTTTTACCGTTTTCCAGGCTGGTAAGCAGCGCATTTGCTGTATCCAGACTGGTCAGACAGTTTACTCCTGTCTCGATGGCAGTTCTTCTGATCATAAAACCATCCCTGGATTTATCACGCCCCTGGGTTGGTGTATCTATTACAAGATCGATCTTATGACCCAGCAGCAGATCCATGACATTTGGGGATTCCTGATGAATCTTGTTTACCTTTCTTGCGTTAATCCCAGCCTCCTTCAGTGCGTTGGCTGTGGACCTGGTTGCGTAAATGGTATATCCAAGTTTTTCAAAGCGGCGGCCAATTTCAATGGCTTCACCCTTATCTGCATCCTTTACGGTAATGATAATCTGTTTATGCTTTGGAAGGTCTACACCCGCACCAAGAAATGCTTTATATAAAGCTTCATCAAAATCCTTTGCAATTCCCAGACACTCACCGGTGGATTTCATCTCCGGTCCAAGGCTGATTTCTGCACCACGGATTTTTTCGAAGGAGAATACCGGCATCTTGATTGCAAAATAATTAGCAGCCGGCTGTAAACCGGGCTCATAGCCAAGATCCCTGATTTTCTTTCCAATAATAACCTCTGTTGCAAGATCGACAATCGGAATACCTGTTACCTTACTGATATATGGTACGGTACGGGAAGAACGAGGGTTTACTTCGATGACATAAACCTCATCTCCCATGGCAATAAACTGAATATTAATCAGACCAACTACATGTAAGGCTTTTGCCAGTCTTCTGGAATACTCCGCAATGGTCTCTTTTACCTTCTCACTGATGGTTGGCGCAGGATAAACGGAGATACTGTCACCGGAATGTACTCCGGTTCTCTCAATATGCTCCATGATTCCCGGAATCAGAATATCAGTTCCGTCGCAGACAGCATCAACCTCCAGCTCTTTTCCCATCAGGTATTTATCAACAAGGATTGGATGCTCCTGTGCATACTGATTGATGACTGCCATGAATTCCTCAATCTCGTCATCAGAAAGTGCAATCTGCATACCCTGTCCACCCAGTACATAGGAAGGACGGACTAAAACAGGATAGCCCAGACGGTTTGCAACAGCTTTTGCCTCCTCTGCCGTGAAAACAGTTCCACCTGCTGCTCTTGGAATTTCAGTTTCTTCCAGAATCTTATCAAATAATTCTCTATCCTCAGCTGCATCAACGTCCTCTGCCTTGGTTCCAAGAATTGGAACACCCATTTTCATCAGGCTTTCCGTCAGCTTAATTGCAGTCTGACCGCCAAACTGAACAACAGCTCCATCCGGTTTTTCCATACGGACAATGTTCTCTACATCCTCCGGTGTCAGTGGTTCAAAATACAGCTTATCAGCGATATCAAAGTCAGTACTTACTGTCTCCGGATTGTTATTTACAATAATGGTTTCATAACCGGCCTTACTGAATGCCCAGGTTGCATGAACGGAACAGTAATCAAATTCCACGCCCTGTCCGATACGGATTGGCCCTGAACCCAGAACTAATACCTTCTTGGGAGGATTGGTCTCCTCTGCCTCATTCTCACTTCCAAATACGGAATAGTAATATGGCGTTGCGGCTGCAAACTCAGCGGCACAGGTATCAACCATTTTAAATGCAGCTACGATACCATTGTCGTAACGCATTTTTTTCACTTCTTCCTCTTTCATTCCGGTGAGTCTGGCAATGACATTATCAGGGAATTCAATTCTCTTGGCTTCTTTTAACAGTTCTACTGTAAGAGGACCTTTTACCAAAGCCTGTTCCATCTCTACTAAAATCGCAATTTTATCAATGAACCAGTGATCAATCATGGTGATTGCATGAATGGTATCATAATCAATGCCCTTGCGAATTGCCTCTGCAATGACATAGATTCTCTGATCATCCACAATTTTTAAGCGGGCTTTTAATTCTTCAACTGTAAGCTCCGAAAAATCATAGCTCAGAAGGCTGTCCACATGCTGTTCCAAAGAACGAAGTGCTTTCATCATGGCACCTTCAAAGTTATTGCAGATACTCATAACCTCGCCGGTTGCTTTCATCTGGGTTGTCAGAGTACGCTTTGCTGTAATAAATTTATCAAAAGGAAGTCTTGGCATTTTTACTACACAGTAGTCAAGGGTAGGCTCAAAGCTTGCATAGGTTTTACCGGTAATCGCATTTTTGATTTCATCCAGGGTGTAGCCCAGTGCGATTTTAGCCGCTACCTTTGCAATCGGATAACCGGTTGCCTTGCTGGCTAATGCAGAAGAACGGCTGACACGGGGATTTACTTCAATGACACAATATTCAAAGCTTGTTGGATGAAGTGCGAACTGCACATTACATCCACCGGTAATCTGTAATTCATCAATAATATTCAATGCTGCGGAACGAAGCATCTGATACTCTTTATCACTTAAGGTCTGGGAAGGAGCAACGACGATACTGTCGCCGGTATGAACGCCGACAGGGTCAATGTTTTCCATATTACATACTGTGATGCAGTTTCCTGCGCTGTCACGCATTACTTCGTACTCAATTTCCTTCCAGCCTGCGATACATCTCTCAACCAGAACCTGGCCAACACGGGATAAACGAAGACCATTTTCCAGAATTTCTTCCAGTTCCACCTGGTTGTGGGCAATTCCGCCGCCGGACCCACCAAGGGTATAAGCAGGACGAAGAACAACCGGATAACCGATGGTATTGGTAAATGCCACACCATCCTCCACGTTCTCAACAACGAGAGAGGCTGCACATGGTTCACCGATTTTCTCCATGGTATCTTTGAATTCCTGACGATCCTCTGCTTTTTTGATTGTTGCAGCAGTTGTTCCAAGCAGTGTTACATTATGAGAAGCTAAAAATCCGCTCTCATCCAGCTCCATACCAAGGTTCAGTCCAGCCTGTCCTCCCAGAGTTGGAAGAATACTGTCCGGCTTCTCTTTTTCAATTAACTGCTCCAGCACCTTTGCTGTTAAAGGCTCGATATAAACGCGGTCTGCGATATCTCTGTCTGTCATAATAGTAGCTGGGTTAGAATTGACTAAAACTACCTCAATACCTTCTTCTTTTAAGGAACGGCATGCCTGAGTTCCTGCATAATCAAATTCTGCTGCCTGTCCGATTATAATAGGACCGGAGCCAATTACCATAACTTTTTTTACATTGGGATTCTTAGGCATTCTTTTCCACCTCCATCATCTGAATAAATCTGTCAAACAGGTACCCGGAATCCTGAGGACCAGGGCATGCTTCCGGATGGAACTGTACTGTAAAAATGTTCTTACCGGTATAAGCAAGGCCTTCACAGGTTCCGTCATTTACGTTGATAAAGGCAGGGGTTGCAATCTTTGAATCCAGTTTATCCATGTCCACCACGTAGCCATGATTCTGAGAGGAGATATAAACTCTTCCTGTGGATAAATCCTTTACAGGATGATTTCCACCACGATGTCCGTATTTCATTTTAAAGGTGTCCGCTCCGGTGGCAAGCGCCATGAGCTGATGACCTAAACAGATTGCAAAAATCGGTGTATCTGATTCATACAATTTCCTAACGTTTTCAATAACCTCTGTGCAGACCTTCGGATCTCCAGGGCCATTGCTTAACATGATGCCGTCCGGGTTGGCTGCAAGGATTTCTTCTGCGGATGTTCTAGCCGGGTAAACAGTCACATCACATCCTCTTGCTGCAAGGCTTCTGGCTATATTTTCTTTTGCTCCCAAATCTAAAAGTGCAACCTTTTTGCCTGCACCATTTAACGCCTTTACCAGGGAAGGTTTCTTTTCCTTCTCCCCTGTAAATTTGGTTGAGCCGGAGATTGGACCATTCTCCTCAAGGTTTCTGCTTCCATCTAATGTATATTTTTCTCTACAGGTAACTTTGTCTACTACATTTCCCATGTCATAGGCTTTCAACTGCTCTTTTACCTTCTCAAGTTCAAAAGCTTCGTTGGTGGTAATCATCCCATTCATGGTACCCTTTTCTCTTAAGATTTTGGTAAGTGCTCTGGTATCAATTCCTGCGATACCCGGAATATCATATTCCTCCAGAACCTCCTGAATGGTGGCGTTGCATCTGAAGTTACTTGGAATTCTGGATAATTCCCGCACGATAAATCCGTCCGGCCAGAGCTTCTTTGATTCCATGTCTTCCCTGCACACCCCGTAGTTGCCGATGAGTGGATATGTCATGCAGACCGCCTGTCCTGCATAGGAAGGGTCTGTCAAAACTTCCAGATATCCAGCCATGGATGTGTTAAAAACGATTTCACTTATAATTTCTTTGTCTGCACCGATATGAGTTCCTTCAAAAACAGTGCCGTCTTCTAAGATTAAAAATGCCTTCATTCTGTCACCTGTTTATCCTTTCGCATAATCGCTTAATTATAGCATAGGAAGTAAAATGGTTCAATAAAAGATTCCAAGAGATTTTCCATGAGATTTTTCATAATTTTATACAATATTGTGAAAAGTTTGAGAAAAAAGCTAAAAATAATTGACCTGTAGTACACTCCAGACTGTATAATAGAAACTATATATGTGTAGCAGATGGGGTTACTTCTTATGTAATTAGATTATGCCGCCGGGCAGGAATTACTTTTGCGACTTGGGGAGGGAATTAGATATTCTTAGAATTCCCATGTCGTACCAGCAATTCACAGACACGATGTCTGTGAAAGGCCTGATGGAGCCATGGATGGCGACTTTAGGCCGGTTGCGTAAATATAATAAATCCGTACGGGAATTCTTAGAATATCTTATTCCCGTACCTCGGAGCAAAAGTCATTCCTGCCCGGCAGCATACCAATTCATATAAAACCACCCATCTGCCACACACAAAATTTCAAACAAGTGAGGAAACGCCATGAATCAGTCTTTAGCTGCTGTCAAAGAAGAAATCAGGAAAGTAATCCGCGGAAAGGATTCCACAATAGACACCGTGTTATGTGCTCTGCTTGCAGGAGGACACATCCTATTAGAGGATATTCCCGGTGTGGGAAAAACGACATTGGCCGTTGCCCTAAGCCGTTCGCTTGGTATGAGCTACAAAAGAATGCAGTTTACCCCTGATGTTCTGCCCAGTGATATTCTTGGTTTTTCCATGTATGATAATAAAACCGGTGACTTTCAATTTAGAAAGGGCGCCATTTTTACCAATCTTTTCCTGGCTGATGAAATTAACAGAACCTCTCCCAAGACTCAGTCTGCACTGCTGGAGGTCATGGAGGAGGGGCGCGTGAGTGTGGACGGCCTCACCTATGAATTGGACAAGCCGTTTCTCGTCATTGCAACCCAGAACCCCGTCGGCGCCTCCGGAACTCAGAAGCTTCCCGATTCCCAGTTAGACCGTTTCTTTGTAAGAATCAGTTTGGGATATCCTGATCACGCCTCCGCCACAGAGATTTTAAAGGGCCATTCCATGGAACAGATAGAGCAGGTAAACGAGGTCCTGACAACCGAGGAACTGATTGCACTGCAAAATCAGTGTACACAGGTTTATGCCAGCGACGAAATATGTGATTACATCGTATCGCTCTGTGAAAAAACAAGAACTACAGATTTACTTTCCCAGGGTATCTCCCCCCGTGGCTCCCTGGCTGTCTTAAAAATGGCAAAGGCACGCGCCTGCTATGTGGGAAGAAATTTTGTCACACCGGATGATATCCATCATATCTTCTACGCTGTTTCCAACCATCGTATGCTGCTTTCCACCAAGGCAAGGGCTGCTGCCATGGATGAAGAAGACCTCGCTGAAGAGATTCTAAAGACAACACCCATGCCGAAGCTTTAAATGCAAAGTTTGAAATGCAAAGCTTTAAATGACTGTCGTTCTCTGATTCAAAAAGGAGTAGCACATGTATAAACGTCTGATTCCCAATTATATCTATTACCTATTATTGCTGACAGGAACTGCGTTTCTTATGCTCTTTTACGAGCAGACCTTTTTTCTGCTGTTATTTGTGCTGGAGCTTTGTCTGCCCGTCTTTTCCTATATGATAACCCGCTTCGCTTTTTCCACCATGAAGCCTGCAATCGTATTCCGCCCCGCAAATGCCCACAAGAATGACACAGCACATATGATTCTTACCTTACATAATACATCCCATATTCCCCTCTCCGATATTGCACTGCAGCTTTGCTTTTGCTCTGGCTTTTACCAGGTGAAGGAAGCGTTTACCTATACCTGTGCACTGAACGGAATCGGAAATAATGAGCTGGATTTTCCATTTACCGTAAACAAAAGCGGTCTGTATACCTGTGAGCTTTCCCAGATTGTCATCTATGATTTTCTCCATCTCTTTCTGTTTAAAAAAAAGCTTGATCTGCATACAGAGCTTCGGGTTTTTCCCGATACACTTCCCGGCGCTGAAAAGCATGACAGTATTTACAGCGAAGGCTTTGATGAATTTGAAGAGTCCTCCAAGTCCGGCAATGTCTCCTCCAATGTAACCGACATCCGTGAATATCAGCCCGGAGACCGCCTGCAAAAGATTCACTGGAAGCTCTCCACCAAGATCGACAAGCTGATGGTGAAGGAAAATGAATCCAACTCCACCAATGAATTTTTCCTTTTACTGGAGCTGTTCCAGCCATCGGAGGCTTCCTGTAACAAAGATATTTCCCTGGAAAACGCCCTGGACCATGCACTTGACGAGGCCTGGGCACTGGCACTGGAGCTGATACAGGCCGGCGAGGTTTTTGTTTTTTCTGTCTACTCCTCCGCCAGAGAAGATTTTGTTATGTCAACCATCAGGAATAAAGAGGATCTGGAAACTGCCTTTAGCGAATGCTTTTACGAAGCAAGCTATGAAGAGGAAAACCTGGCTAAAACCATTTATGAGCGTTCCGGTCTGAAAGAAGGCACCCTGCTTCATGTAACGCACAGTGGAATTACAGATATCCCTCAAGAATTTTAATGTTATGTATCTAAAAGGAGTATAATTTTGAAATTTAACCTATTTCACCACAGAAAAAAAGAAGAACAAAGACCTCCCTTCGGCGGTTTTCTTTTGATACAGGCTGATTCCCATTACAGACAGGAAGCACTGCTTCACTGCCTGATTAAGGGTGCACTGATTTTCCTTGCTTCCGCAGGCTGTATCACCGGTTTTCTGTCTGAGTTTGAGATTGCCTACTCCATCCCTGCTGTTCTGGGTGCTTTGTTTGCAGTCTCCATGCTCCTTTCCTGTCTGCACCTGAATAAATATATATTCAACATCGGCTATCCGCTGCTGTTCATACTCTTTTCCATGGAGCTGCTGGGACAACGTATGTATGTAAACAGTGGTTTCCAGGCCCTGATCAATATTGTCAACGAAGAGTACAGCAATCATTTTCTGCTTTTATTTACAAGGGAATCCACTGAAACCATCACCAACAGATACATCACCATTACTGCGGTTGCTGTTTTTCTGGGCATTTTCGCAGCGGTTGTAATCAACATGCTCATTTTTAATGACATGCTGTTTTTCTTCGTGCTGATTCTTACTTTTTTACCCCTGCAAATCGGCATCTATATCGGAAAGTATCCATCTCTCCTCTCACTGCTGATGCTGTTTTTCTCCTATTTTTCCATTCTGTTTTTAAAACGAAGCGGGCATTTTCTCTTTGCACATCCCGATAAAAAGGAAGCCCATTACACGGAAAAGGTGAAAAAAAATTCCAGACTTGTCTCTGACCGCTCCAACTCCAGAAATATGCTGGAGCTTTGCTGTTTTGCCCTGATAATTGCACTTTTCTTTTCCCTCTTTGGCTCAGCCACTGTTTCCAGAAGTTCTCTGGATTCTGTCTCCTCCGGTCCCATGAAGTCCAAAGTAGATTCCTATGTTAAGGTTTTTGTTCAGAATGGATTTGCCGGCTTTTACAACCGCTATCAGGCAACCGGTGGTATCAGCAATGGCCGTCTGGGCGGTATGGGCAGTGTTCGCCCCGATTACCAGACTGATTTGACTCTTACCTTTGTCCCCTATGCCTACGAAACCGTTTACTTAAAAGCCTTTACCGGAACTGCCTATACCGGAAGCTCCTGGCTGGAATCCTACAATCCCCAAACAGCTTATATTTCCTCCAACGCACAGGTGGAAAAAGAGCTTTCCACAAGCTCTGACGATTACAGTCAGTTTGCTGCCTTTGCCGAGAGTCACACGCTCCTGCAGATGATGCAAAAGAACATCGTTCCTTCCATGTCTGCCCAGATGATTATCCGGAATGAAGGGGCAGCTGTGGACCATCTTTACCTGCCCTACTATTCCATCGAAGAAATCGATTCTTCTTACAGTACCTCCAATAAATATGTGGATGGGGTGCTCCCTGTTAACGCGTCCATGAAGGTTGGCTTTGTTCCCTATTCGCCCTCTCAGACTGACCTGGATGACCGCTCCCAGTCTGATTATCTCTCCTATGATAACTCAAATGAAAAATTGTTTTCCGCTTATCAGCAGGAGTGCTACGATAATTACCTTGATATTCCGGATGACATTCGCTCCGAAATCAGTTCCTATCATGAGAAAATCGGAACCGGAAACTCCCTCGCCGATCAGATTTTTAAAATCCGCGCTTTTTTAACCTCTGAATATGACTACTCCTTAACTCCTGGTGCCACTCCAAAGGATGAGGATTTTGTCACCTATTTCCTTGGCACGCAAAAGCGTGGTTACTGTGCTCATTTTGCTTCTGCAGCAACGCTTTTACTGCGTTCCTATGGAATTCCCGCCAGATATGTGGAGGGCTACGCTGTCACCTCCAGTGAAATTGCCTCCCGGGCTGTGGAATCCGAAAATGATCCTGACGCATTCTTTCAGGGTGAAAATGTACTTGGTTCCCAGCCGGTCGTAGAGGTGGAGGTCAGCGATGGCGATGCCCATGCCTGGGTGGAGGTCTTTGTCGATGGCTTCGGCTGGATTCCCGTAGAAGTTACCCCTGCCACAGACGAGGAAGAGGAGGTTTCCAATTACTCCGATTTTCTATCCGCCCTCTCCACTCTGTTTGGCGCTGGTGGCAATCCGGACAGCAGTCAGACTTCCAATGCATCCGATGCCACCTCCCCCGATATCTCCTTGAACCAGAACCTCTCCCTGAGCTCCCCGGTTGTCGCAGTCTTCTGCCTTCTGCTACTGCTGGCTCTGCTTTTCCCTGTCTGTCTCAGATTCTGGAAAAGAGTAAATGCCCACCGAAGGCTTTTATCTGCATATAAAAACGGCAGCTATGCTCCTTTGATCAGTCATAGCTACCGTATTATGTTATGTAAACTTAAGCACACCTATCCGGCTGCAGGTCTGATTCTGCCGGCTGATGTTGCCCGCTTACTGAGTACTCTCTCTGTTGATGATGCTGACAGAAAATATATAGCAATCCTGAAAAAATATCAGCCCTCAGACTTCGTCTCTTTCATGGAGCTCTGCGAAAAGGCCTGCTACTCATCTGAGTCAATTACCAAAGAAGAGGCTGATTCCGTTTTAGGCTTCCTGCGCATGTTTTCCTAAGACGATTCCAAGATAACTCCTAGATAATTCCCAGATGATTCTAAGATAATTTCCAGATAATTCTAAGATAATTTCCAGATAATTCACGCGGATTAATTATGTAGTCTGTGAATCAGTCTAAAAACAATATCTCCTTCGTTGACAAGCGGCTCCCTATGGGCAAAAAAGACAACGCCCTCTGTATGGGCTTTTACAATTTCTTTCACATCTCCCAGATAGGGGTCTACAATTTCCGCCAGAGCCTGATTATAATGGACCTCTTCTCCCGGCGAAACCAGCCCACGGAAAATTCCTCCATGTCTGCTCTCCACATTGCTTAAATCCTCTTCCATAATGATATGAGAAATAAATCCGCTGTGACTCTCATATTTAATCAGTCCCATTCTGGTCAGGAAACGCAGCACTGCTGCCACTGCCTGACGCGCACTCTTCTCATCAATCTCGTCGTTTTTATTGGTATATACCGAAAAGGCTGCTGTCATCTCGTTCTGCCAGTTAAAATTCAGCGTCTTTGTATCAATTGGTTTTGGCTTCCGCACCACCACATAGGGCAGACCAAACAGATTGGCTAAAGAGGTGTTCTGATAGCCTGTCTCCATCATACGCACATGAGGCACAAACTCCCCTGTCATATAGAAGGATGCAAACTGAATACCATAGCTGTAATTCTTGATTTCCTTCATCAGACCATCTGCAATACGGCAGGTGGTATCCTCGTAATCATTTCCCGGAAACATACGGTTAATATCCGTGTTGTCTACAGGCCAGAAACGTTTTCCCATATTCATGGAATAATAATTGATACAGGGAACCACCAGTATTTCCTTGTTGTTGCTGATACAGTTATTTGCTTCCAGCTCCCTCAAGGTCTTGATAATCTGGGAACAGATATAAAGCTGCTGAATTTCATTTCCACGCACAGGACCCAGGATACAGGCACTGGGATCACCCTTTCCAAAGCTGTAGCCCTTAATCTGATATTCTTCCCTGTAGGGAGCTTTCATGGAATAGATTATCTTTTCCTTCATTCCTTTTCCTCCCTGCCTCTATAAATAATTCTGGCAAGCAACGCGCCCTCATATACAATTGGATGTTCTCTCAATGTAAAAATCAGTCCCGTTGACTGTGCATATATTTCTTTCAGAACAGTTCCATCGATAACGTGAATCACATTACCAATTTTATCTCCCGCCTGAATCTGCTGATTGTTCCTTACGCATGGAATAAAAATTCCAGACTCCGGAGATCTGATAAATTCAATACAGTCATTGTCTACCAAAAGAGGCTTCCTTACCTCCTTGCATGGTCCTTCCCAAAGTCCCATTTTCTGCATCAAATTGAAAATTCCATCCACTACCTGATGACCATATTCCTGGTTAATCCGATTTCCCAGTCCCATTTCCATAACAAGGGCCGGAACCCCTAAACGGCACAGGCTGTAGGCCAGCGTGGATTCATGTACTGTCGCGGTTGCATTGATCCAGATCAGATCCACATTGAGCTGCCTTGCATAATTACCCATCATTTCTTCAAATTCATCGCTGATTCGTACCTGGGGGATTTCCTTGACAAAGGTGTCAGACGCATGCACGTCGATGCAGATATCTGACCCCAGGAGAGAATCCACAATGCTGGCAGTCACCTTTTCCATCATGGTTCCATGGCTATTTCCCGGAAACATACGGTTTAAATCCATATCAATTTTGGGAACTGTACGCATGCCGCTGTCCATACCAAGGGGATTCATAACAGGATAAATATCCACAATACCCGTCAGATATTCCGGGTGATCTTTGATTCTTCTTACCACCTCATAGCAGACAAACTGCCCTTCCAGTTCATCCCCATGTGCACCTGTTACAATGCTGATTCTTCCTCTGTTATCATTTCCTTCCACCGGTTCAATCCGATTTCTCTGAATGATTAAATTCTCGTTGACCGGAAGTCCAATCGATACTACCTTTTCTATCATAAATCCCTACTCCACCTTTTTGGATGTGCTCTCCGCCAATTCGTCCTGAGGCAGAAGATTTTTCATAAAATATAAAATTTCCTGATTGATTGCCTTATCAGATATTCCCACAGACAATTTCATAACACGAATACCTTCCAGTGCATACATGATGTTTGCAGCTGTGGCACGTGGATTCTTACATACAAATTCACCCGTGGCAATTCCATCGCGAATCAGCTTGTCAATAATGCTGACCGCTGCATCGAACTGCTGTTTCAGCGGGTTCTCTTCCTTTGGAAGCTTATGATCAAAAAAGAATTCATAGCTTGCCATAGTCAGGCTTTCTGACTGGTGTGTCAGTTCCTTTTTCTGTTCCTGCAGGAAAAGAGCAAGGATGTCAGAACTGGAGGCATGTGCCTTTACCGCCTTTACGAAGACATTATCTTCCTCATCCTCGTCTTCCTTCATATTCAATACTTCCAGGAAAAGCTGCTCTGTACTTTCAAAGTAAAGATATAATCCACCTCTGCTGATTTCGCACGCCTCAACAATATCTTTCATGGTCACATTCTTGTAACCCTTTTGTATAAAAACCTCTCTGGCTTTCTCCAGAATCAATTCTTTCTTTTTAAGTGATTTTTCTCCCATGCTTTGTACCTGCCTATTCTGTGATTTCCGCTTCGACTTCTGTTTCAATAGCTTCTGCTGTTTCCACAGCTTCCGCTGTCACATCTTCCATCGATGAACCTTCTTCTACCGAAACATCTTCTAAAACTTCCTCAAGAGGTTCTTCGACAGACTCTTCCACAGATTCTTCTGTCTGAATTTTCTCCTCTGCTTCTTCCAACGAAAGCTCTTCGACAGGCTCTTCTGCTTCTTCCTCCGGAAGAATTTCATCTTCAATCACAAGTGGCTGATCCCAGAACTCAACGATTTGTCTTGCCTTTTTAACAACTGCAACAAATGTACCATGCTCCACACCATCTCTCCACAGATATGCCTTGGTCATACCTCCAAAAACATAACGTGAAAGGATACACTGCAAAATCTCCATATGCATGATGTCTGCGCTCTCAATCAGACGCAATTCATCCTTATAATCCTTAATATTTTTTCTGGTATACAGATAACGGTAGTTGGAATCCATAAAAACCGTTGTGCTGGCTTCGTTGAGAAAGGACATTAAAATGGAATCATATACAGGAAATGTCAGTGTATGTGCCATTTTATCGCCATCCTCATAGCTGTTTGCCACATCATCTCCCTTTTTACTTTCCAGCCACGGGATGTATTTTGATAAACGTATAACATCCTCTTTAAACATCATCAAAAATTCGTCTTTGCTATACTTTTCTTTTGCCATATGTAACCCCTGCTCTCCTGACATCAGATGACTGCACTAAAGCAGATCCCTGATTTCTGTCATTCTTCTCTTAATCAATTTCACATTTTCCCAGTACATTTTCACGTTTATGACATATATGTCAATCAATTATATTTTAACATAATTACAGGAAATGTACAGTATGAAAGCAGGAATAATATAAAAAAGAAGCCATGCTAAAAATCCAATAACAATAATTGAATTTCTTTATCATGGCCCCTTTTCATGGTGCTTTATGCATTACTCTTTTGTTGAAAATTCAGACGTATTTACTTATTACTCTTTTTCTAAAATATAGCTTTCATAAGGTCTCAGTTTTAATGTATTGCCCACGTTTTGCTGACAGTCCACATAATTGCCAAGCAATGTGTGATATTCTCCTGGAATCTGTGCCTCATACTCTGTTCCAAGCCAATTGCATACAACTGCAATTTCCTGATCTTCGAAGATACGTTTAAAAGCAAATAACTGCTCTCTTTCCGTTTCAAAGAATTCTATACTTCCATCGCTGATAGCTTTCTTCTCTTTTCTGAGTGCAATCAGCTGTTTATAATAGTTCAAAATGGAATCATTCTCTTTTTCCTGCTTCTTAACATTGATATTTGCGTAATTGTCAGGAACGCTGAGCCATGGTTTTGTTTCGCTGAATCCAGCGTTTTGACTGTCATCCCACTGCATTGGTGTACGCGCGTTATCTCTGGAGCGCTTGGACAGAATCTCCAAGGCAGCTTCTTTTGTTTTCCCTTCATCAAGAAGAATCTGATAATAATTCAAGCTTTCTACATCTTTGTAAAGTGAAATATCGTTATAATAAACATTGGTCATTCCAATTTCTTCACCCTGATAAATGTATGGAGTTCCACGCAGCATGTGAACAGAAGTTGCTAGCATCTTAGCTGATTCCATCCAGAACTGCTTATCGTCTCCTAACCTGGAAACAATTCTTGGCTGATCATGGTTGCACCAGAACACCGCATTCCATCCCTGTTCCTTCTGCATTCCAAGCTGCCAATCCTGATAGAGCTTATTCAGTGCCCTGTAATCAGGCTCCATCAGTTCCCATTTGTTTCCATCTTTGTAATCCACCTTTAAATGATGGAAATTAAAACACATTGCAAGCTCATGATTCTCTGGTTTTGAATAACGTACACAGTTCTCGATAGAAGTCGAAGACATTTCACCAACTGTAATCATGTCTGTTATTTCAGCATCCTGCGCCATTTCTCTGATAAACTCATGTACATGTCTTCCATCTGTATAAAAACGTCTTCCATCGCCTTCAAAATCATCTTCAAATTTTTCTGGTTTGGAAATCAGATTGACAACATCAAATCGAAATCCTTTTACACCCTTCTGTTTCCAAAAGCGAAGAATATTTTTCAATTCCTCCCGCACTTTTGGATTTTCCCAGTTTAAATCTGCCTGGGTTACATCAAACAGATGTAAATACCATTTGGAAAGGCTGTCCACATATTCCCAGGCCGGACCTCCAAACTTGGAAATCCAGTTGGTTGGGAGTTTGTCTGGAGTTCCGTCTTTAAATATATAGTAATCCTGATATTCTTTTTCTCCAGCCAGTGCTTTTTGAAACCACTCATGTTCTGTGGAGGTATGATTAAATACCATATCAAACATCAGACCCATTCCACGTTTCTCTGCTTCGGCTATCAGTTCTTCCACATCTTCCATCGTTCCAAAATTTGGATCAATACTATAGTAATCTGCCACATCATAACCGTTGTCATTCTGTGGTGATACAAAGAATGGCGTTGACCAGATATAATCTACTCCCAGATCCTGTAAATAATCTAATTTTTCAATAATTCCTCTAATATCGCCAATCCCGTCTCCATTCGAATCACGAAATGACTTTGGATAAATCTGATAAACAACTTTATCTTTTAGATTCATTTATATCGCCTCTTTTTCTTACTTAACAACTTCAGTTTTTCCGGCAACCAGGTCACCCTCAGTAACAAGACTTACTTCATAGTTTTCCGGTTTCTCGGTTACCACAACAATGACTGTGTCTGGATGACCAGCCGCTTTGATTTTTGCACTGTCAAAAGTCAGCAGTGTATCACCGGCTTTTACTCTCTGATCCTGCTTAACAAAGTATTCGAAACCTTCACCTTTCATGTTAACTGTATCAACGCCAACATGAATCAGAACTTCTACACCATTGTCCATGGTAAGTCCAACTGCATGCTTTGTTTCTTCCATCAATACTGATACTGTCGCATCGCAGGGAGCAACGATGGTATTTTCGGTTGGGATAATTGTCATACCTTCCCCCATCATCCCTGCGGAAAAGATCCCATCCTGGAGAGATTCTAATGTTGCAGCTTTTCCTGTTGCAACTGCTTTCATTTCCATTTTCTCTGTTTTTACAGCATCATATCCAACTGCTGAATCTTCCAAATCAGCATCTTCTGCTTTTCCATTTCTATCTTCTTCGCTCAGTTTTTTACTTCCAACAATAGTTGTCAAAACAAACGGTATTACAATCGCAATCATCATACAAAGTGCGAACCATAACATATACTTTGGCTGAATGGAAAGAATTCCAGGAATACCACCGACGCCGATTGCATTTGCTGTAACTCCAGTTGCGGTACACACGATTGCTGCAATAGCAGAACCGACCATTCCACAGAAGAATGGGAATACATATTTTAAGTTAACACCAAACATTGCCGGCTCCGTTACACCAAGATAACAGGAAATTGCGGAAGGTACATTCACTTCCTGTGCTTCTGCATTTTTCTTCTGAAGACGAATCATTCCAAGAACAGCAGAACCCTGTGCGATATTGGAAAGAGCGATCATTGGCCACAGCATTGTTCCGTGATAATCTGCGATTAACTGTAAGTCAATAGCATTGGACATATGATGAAGTCCTGTGATAACAAGTGGTGCATAAACAAATCCAAAAATTCCTCCAAAAAGAACTCTTACTGGTCCTGTAATTCCTGCATAAACTACTGCTGAGATAGCGGAACCGATTTTCCAACCGATTGGTCCAAGAATGAAATGTGCTGCCATAACTGATAATAACAAACTGAAGAATGGAACAACAATCATGGAAACAACCTGCGGTGTAATTTTACGGAAGAATTTTTCCAAATATACTAAAGTAAATGCTGCAAGAATTGCCGGAATAACCTGTGCCTGATATCCAATCATGTTTACTTTCATAAATCCAAAGTCCCATTTTGGAATGTCAGCCAATGCTGTTCCTGCTACGGAATACGCATTTAACAGCTGACCAGATACTAATGTAAGACCAAGAACAATACCAAGCATCTGTGTAGTACCCATCTTTTTGGTAACAGACCAGCAAATTCCTACCGGAATACCAACATGGAATACAGCTTCACCAATCAGCCATAAGAAATGATCAAGTCCTGCCCAGAACTGGCTCAAGTCACACAATGTCTTTGTTCCATTTTCAAACAGATACAAACTGTCGATACAGTTCCTAAATCCAAGGATCAAACCGCCAACAATAATTGCTGGAATCAGCGGTGCAAAAATCTCTGCAATTGCAGAAAGAATTCTCTGTACAACATTCTGATTACTCTTCGCTGCTTTCTTAACCGCATCTTTGGAAACACCTTCTACACCCGCAACTGCTATAAAATCGTTATAGAATTCTGCAACGTCGTTTCCGATAATAACCTGAAACTGTCCAGCCTGTGTAAAGGTTCCTTTTACAGCCTTCAATGCTTCAATCTTCTTAATATCAGCAATAGAAGGATCATTGAGAACAAATCTCATTCTTGTGATACAGTGGGAAACTGCACCGATATTTTCTTTTCCGCCAATGAGTTTTAATAATTCTTCTGAATCATTTTTGTATTTACCCATTTGTCTGCCTCCTCATTTTCATCCGCTACAATTTGTTTCGTTAACCTTGTTTCGCTTGTCTTTTTTCATTAACTTAATTTTGTCAGCTTTATTTTGCTATTTTTTTCTTTTAACTTGTTTGAACAAGTTGATAATTCTTTTATACTATACTTGTTTAAACATGTCAATACTATTTTTAAATTTGTTTAAACAAGTTTGTTTCAGCTATTGACGAACTGCATTTGTATTTTTATAATTACATTAGCATTAATGGAAAGGACACGACATGCCAAAAAGTATCTATGAAAATATCTATAAAGATTTAAAAAAGAAAATTGAGTCAGATGAGTTTGCTTATCAGGAACTTCTTCCTTCAGAATCTATCTTGGTAAAACAATACGATTGTTCCAGAAATACCATCAGACGAGCTATCAGTAATCTTGTGACCGACGGCTATGTTCAGACCATGCAGGGAAAAGGCGTTCGCAATATTTATCGCCCTGTTGCTCAAACCGCATTTACAATTGGAGAAATCGAAACCTTCCGCGAGTCAGCAATCCGAAATGGCCAGGTGCCATCAACCAGGGTTCTGCTTTTTTTAGAAGTAGTAATTGATAAAAGATTATCTGAGCGAACAGGCTTTCCTGTAGGAAGTGAAGTATATTACATTCAGAGACTTCACTATCTTGACGATATGCCACTGATTATAAATCACAATTATTTTCTGAAATCATGTGTACCCGGTTTGACAAAAGAAATCGCTGAACAATCCATTTATAACTATCTTGAGCATACCCTTCATATGTCTATTGTCAGCAGCAAACGTATTATGACTGTTGAAAAGATTAATGAAATCGACGAGAAATATTTAGATCTCAATGTGAATGATTATAATTGTATGGCTGTTATCACCAGCTACACCTACAACGGTGATGGCATTATGTTTGAATTCACCCAGTCCAGACATCGTCCTGACTATTTCCGTTTCCAGGACAATGCGGTTAGAGCCAGATAAACTCTGATTTTAGTGATTCATTTATCGATTGGACGTGGGAATCTTATATGCCTTCTGGCGTCCAAAATAGGTTACATAACTTGTTGACATAATTGATTTTTCCATGTTTTCAGCAGCATATTGGGCGTCACAGAATGGTTTGTTCCTCCAGCGTCCAAAATAACTCAAAATATTTTCTCTATACGAGTTTTTTCTTCTTCCACGTCCAATTGGTTTACATAACGCCTTTTTGTCTGGTGGCTTGTTACATCAACGGCATCCAGTGAGTCAATGCCGAGCCAACAAACCAGCTTCAAACCAGCAAAGTAACTCCAATCCAGCAAAGTAACTCCAATCCAGCAAGATAACCCAAGTCAGCAAGATAACCCAATACGCACAAAAAAGGACCATCATGTTAATCTAACTCCTTTAGTCAGATTACCTTTGATGCTCCTTTTTATTATGTGTTTTTTTCTTTTATTTATTCTGTTCTCACTTTGTCAGATTGAAGCAGCAACGCTATCGCTTCCTGGCAAGCGGCGCAAACACCGTTTTCCTGCCAATAAAGCAGATGATACGTGTTACTATGATTCCCAAAAGGGAACCACAGCTGTCGATAAAAACATCTCTTTTTGATGGTGTCCTGCCTGCCACGAACGACTGATGATATTCATCGAGACCGGCAAAGCCCACACAGATTGCCCCTGCGAACAGAATCAGCCAGATTCCCCGCACTCCATATACGTAGAGTGGAAAGGCTATGGTACACGCCAGAACAAAATACTCTGTAAAGTGTGCAAGCTTTCTCACATAAAAGTGATACTCGTTTGCCTTTTCTTCGACCTGAGCCTCGCTCCATCCCTGATCTGTCACCTCATTTGCTACGCGGACCATCACACGGCTGACCTTATAGCTCAATGCAGATGAATCCACCCCACTCTGCGCCGAAAAGTTAAAGATAATATACATCATTAAAATTGCAGGCACAAATGACAACGGTTTTAGCAGCAGGCGGAGCAGCGTTTTTATAAACAGCCAGATATATCTCATTTTCTGTATCCTTATTCTTTATCGGCAAGCAGCATCATGATGTCATTACTGCGGGCGATGAACTTGGTCATAGCCTCAGGTGAAAGTGGTGTATTCTGAAGCATAGCCAGATCATACAGCTGTTCACAGATCATCTTGGTATTGTCGCCATCTTTGTGTTCCATGATATAGGATACCAGAGGATGGTTTGCATTCAGCACAAGGGTTTCACCCTCCTGTCCAAACATTCCCATATCCATACCGCTTGATGCATACATTTTCATCATATCCTGCATACGGCGGGACTCTTCAGAAACCGTAATCATGGAAGAAATTTTCTTGTTCTTCAATTTCTCAATCTTAACGGTTAATTTCTCCTTTTTCAAGGCTTTTTTCATCATTTTGCCAATTTCTTCTGCAGAAGCATCCAGTTCCTCCTGTGCTTTCTTGGAAGTTTTTGACTTAAAGGTCTCTGTTAAATCTGCATCAATTCGACTGAATTTAATACCTTCGTTCTTAGCCTCCAGCTGATTTACAAACGGCTGATCAATATTATGAGTCAGAATGACAGCATCCATCTTCGCCTGTTTGAACATATTAATGTACTGGCTCTGCTGCTTTTCATCGGTTACATAATAGATGACCTTTTCTTTCTTCTCTTCCTTGTTATCTGCGTCATCCTTGTCCACGCTGTCGCCGTTCTCGTCAACGACTTCAGCCTCCACCTTTTCGCCGTTCTCGTCAGTTGCCTTTGCTTCTCCGTCGGTTGCCTTCGTCTCGTCAGCTGCCTTTGCATCTTCATCAGCATCAATTGGCTTTACTTCCAGACACTCAGGCAATGTCATATAATTGCCGTCCAGATTCTTAAACAGGATATAATCTGTCATCTTCTCGCAGAACTTTGCGTCACGAAT
>CAZUCI010000010.1:26498-53844 GCA_964619485.1 uncultured Lachnospiraceae bacterium | reverse complement strand
TACCATCCTTCTGAATGGAAACACCGGATAACTCACCAAGCTTACGTCCTGTTCCCACACCGTCTGTATCACCGTTCTGTGCTGCCACTGTACTGGTTCCGTTATTGTTAAAGTTGGAAGAGCTTCCAAAATCCACATTGATTTTACTGAAGGGTCCTGCCGGCAGCTCCTGGTCTCCAAAGGAAAGAGTCAGATTCAGGTTGGTGGTGTTTCCATTTACGCTCTGAATCTTACCGCTGGAAACATCATACTGGATGACTCCACCCGTAATGCTCCTGCCTGTTGTGGCAATGCTTCCATCTGCTGCAAGAACTGTGGAAAAAGAGCCTGCATCAAGCTTGGATGCAAGAGAACCGCCATCTGCAACATAAAGCTTCGAAAATTCTTCATAGGATGTATATCCATATGCATTGGCAATCACCTTTTTCTGGTCGTCCGTAAAGGAGCCTGCCGCAAGGTTAATTGTCTGGGTTGCTCCGCTGTCGTCCAGATAGGAAATAGAGGTGCTTGCTGCGTCATAGGTATAGGCACTGCCAAGCTTCAGACTTTTTGCATCTGCAACATTCTGTGGTATTCCAAGACTCATCTCCGGAATATTTGCCGAGTTTCCCTTTTCATCCAGAATATCTGTAAGCTCCACAGTGTAAAGACCATCTGTGCTGGTGGATTTCATGGAAAGCTTTGCCGTGTAGGAATATCCAAGACTGTCAAAAAAGCTTAAGTTCATGATTTTACCGGCCTCGGAGGATACCTGTGAATCATTTTTATCAATAATACCTGAAACATACGCCTCTGTGGTTGATTCAGGCGGATAGGTCATATTTTCCGCACTCATAATACGAAGTGCCTGAACAGTATCCTTTTTAATAACTCCTGTATTTGGATCAACGCCCCATCCCATAACATTGTAACCGTTGGAGCTCACAGCAAGATTTCCAACGCTGTCAACATAAAAGGAACCATCACGGGTAAAATAATTATTGCTGCCGTCACTGACAATAAACATGGCCTTTCCGGTAATCTTTAAATCGAAGGGATTTCCTGTTGTCTGGGTAGCACCCTGTGTCTCGATGGCGGTGCTGATTGCTCCGGATTTAACACCAAGACCAATCTGCTTTGCATTGGTACCTGCAGTACCTGTTGCCGCATTTGCACCGGAAGCGCTCTGTGTTGTCTGATACATTAATTCGGAAAAAGTTACGGACTGTGATTTGAATGCAGCCGTGTTAACGTTCGCGATGTTATTACCAATAACATCCATCTTTACCTGATGTGTTTTCAAGCCTGACACACCAGAATACAATGATCTCATCATAATGAAATGACCTCCTTATTTTTGCCGTTATTCTGTGTCCGCCAATCGGGCGTCCACAATAAGCTTCCTTGTAAGGTCCAGCTTATGCAATTACGGCACCATCAATGTTTGTAAAAATATTACTGTCTGCCTGTTCCTGATCCACCGCTGTGATAACTGTATTGTTTGGAACATTTACAATAAATGCCAGATTATCAATTAACACAAGGGAATCTTTGATTCCTTTCTCTGAAGCCTTCGCGGTTCCCTGATTCAAACGCTCCATCTGCTCTGTGGACAAATCAATGCTTCTGTCACTGAGACGGCTCTGGGCATGTCTGGAAAATTTCACTCCGGCATTCTGGCCTCCTGCCAGATTATTTAATGCTGCTTTCTGATTCAGTATATCAGCAAAGCTTTCTGATACAGCTGTCTGCTTATTCCCAGGCTTACCGGGACTTAAGTACTGCTCCTGAATCTGCAGGCTCGAAAGGAAGTTTACATTCATCTGATTCATAAAATGCCTCCCTTATTTGGCATCGCAGCATTTCCTGTAGCATGGCTCCGATGCTTCCTGATTTCTGATTTTAGATTTTTGATTTTATTTACTCTGTCTTATTATCTTTATCGTCATCTAACTCCGATAAAGCAACCAGCTCTTTCATTTTTTCTGATAATTCACTGATCTTTGTCTGATAATCCTTTGCAACGAAGGATTTCTGATAATCGTTCATGTCATCAAAGGTCTTTTGGATAGACTCAACAGCATCCTTATCACTCAAAGTAAGATTTGCTGTACTTGGCAGCTTGTTAATTGCATTAATCAAAGTAATTGCCTGTGAATATGCCTCGATATAGTCATGGTCTGCAACTTCCTTCACACTGTCAAGTGGATAGGAGGAACCATTTACCCATAAAAGAGCTTTATTATTCTCGTAGCTTACATAATCAACAACACCCATATCCTCAGTCGTTTTACCATCCTCGCTGGTGGAAGAAACAATAACGGTCTGACCAACCAGGGCTGTGGCTCTCTGTAAATCAACGGAAGAGCTCATATTCTGCATCTGCTCCAGCTCTGAGAACGTAGCATACTGGGAAACATACTCTGTATTAGAGGTCGGTTCCAACGGGTCCTGATATTTCATCTGTGCTACCAGAAGCTGTAAAAATGCATCCTTGTCCATGGTAGAATTGGTAGACTTGTTGCTGCTTGTATCTGTAGTGCTGCTTGTGCCCTTCTGCTGTAAAATTCCATCTACAACCTGTGCGGAAACACTCATTTATGCCATCTCCTTTCTAATCTGTTTTTTCTGTTTTACTGTCTTCTGTTTTACTGTTTTCTGTTCTCTGTCTTGTCTTATCTTGTCTTATGACTTACGCTGTAAAATCAACGCTGTTGCCGCTCTTTGCCATCATATCTACCTGAAGTCTGTCTGCATCATCGAGCTCTCCGTCTGCCAGAAGCTCCTCTGCATCCTGAAGTCCATGAAGCACAATTCTTCTTCTGGTCTGCTTCTGAACCTGCTCCTCATATAAATTCTTTGCCTCGCTTCCACCCTGGTCCATGTTTCTTTCAAACTCATGGCTTTCAACAGTGACCTCTACAGCATCTACCTTCAGGCCCTGCTCATTAAGCTGCTCCTTTAAGGTGGCTGCCTGAAGCATAATGGCATCCTTCACATTTTCGTTCTGTGCAATAATCTGAGCTGTTACAACGCCCTCTCTGGACTGTACCTGCAAATGAATATTTCCAAGGCTTGCCGGATGAAGTGTCATCTCCATCTCTGTCATTGCCTCACTCTGTGTGATTTTGACATAATCGGCAATCTGATTGATGACATCCTGCGTGTCAATATAGGCCGGGGTATGAAGCTCCGTGGTCGAAACAGGCTGGCCTGCGTCTGGATTGGGCACCTGTGTCTGTCCCGTTGTTCCCTGGCTTCCGCCATTTGTATCAAACTGCTGCTCCCCCGCTTTGGGCTTCTCATCGGATGCACTGGCATCGACCGAAATTTCATCAGCCTTTGTCTCAGGTTCAGCGCTCTTTACTTCGGTAGTCCCTTTGTCTGTTTTCTCATCCCGTTTTTCCACAATCACCGGGACTGCTTTTTCGTTTTCACCGGTCATTCGCTCATCAGGTAACACTGACGTATCCTGTGGAATCGATGGTTCATCAGGTAATTTCTCATCTCGAGCAGCTTCCACAGCCTTTGCCGCCTGCTCAAGAATTGCTGATGCCTCCTCCGGTGTAATGCCAAGCTGCTTCGAAACATCCTCTGCTGTATGCTCCAGTGTATCAGTACTAAACTGTGTCAGCTCCTTTACCTGGGAAAACAGCGTTTCATCCGTCAGAATCTCCATCTCCGTATTTCCGGTAAGCTGAGCTGTAAGTGCTGCCATATTTCCCTGGTTTGCCAAATCCATAACAGTCAGTCCCAGCAGCTCCATCGCCTCTAAAACATCCTCTTCTGAGACATTCAGCTTGTCTGCAATCTGGGAAACAATTTCCTTCTGGGCATCATCCAGACTATCTTTGGCTGTTTCTTCCACCTTCTCTGAGGCTTCATCCAAAGGCTCCGTTTTTGGCTGTTCCTTCTCTTCTTTAACAGAAGAAGCCTCTTCAGAAGTCTTTTCCGGCGTCTCCGCCTTCGGTTTGGGAACTGTCGTTTTTACCGGCTGATTCTGTCCCTGCTTTCCCACAGAGGAAACATCTGATATATCACCGGTCTGTCCCGTCTTTGCCTGACTCATGGCGTTTTTAAAGCTGTCTGACAGATTTGCCCCGACTGGATCTGATTTTTTCTGCATCGTATTCTGAACAGAAATTGCAGACAAATCATTGATTGGTGAACTTGTCATTTTTCTTTTCTCCTTTCTCTGAAATTGCGGTCAAAACCGCTCATAGATTATATCGGTCAGGAAAAGAGAAAACTTAAGAATCGGGGTTCATTATTTTCGTTATTTTCGCAGCCACGTCAGATTTCATAACACCCAGTATCTTTCCTCTGTCATCCGGCTCCATAACTCCAAGTATTTTGGCTGCCAGGTCAAGATTATCTGTCATGGCCTCAAAAATTGCCGCTGCTTCCTTGGGCTTCATGGCCGAGTAAGCCTTGGCATATTCCTCTACCTCTGCGGAAACCTGTTCTTCTGCTACAACCTCTTTATACAGTGTCTGTGCAGTCTCAGGGTCCATGGATTCATAATATTTTGCATATTCCTCTGCGCCAGGCCCCTTATCTGCATAAACGACCTCTTCATAAAATTCGTTTTTAATACGCTGAAATTCAATCTGGCTGTTCTCAAAAGTGGAAAGACGTTCCACCTCCGCCTTCAGCTGGGATATTTCCTCTGCATCCGTATCACTGTTTGTCTTAGCCTGCTCCAGCTGAAGCTCCAGCTTTTTAATCTGTTCAACTGCATCCTTGATATTGGTATAGCCACCGTAGCTGTCACTATCCGCAACCTCAGTCTGAACCTGACTGGGCAATATTTTATTCACAACGGGAACATCCTGCAGAATAGGTGCCAGAACATTAGAGCCAAAGCCGCCTACATCCAGTTTGATCAGCAGTCCTAAAATACCAAGCCAGATTACAATGATAATAGCCGTGACAACAAAGACAGAAATAGAGCTGCCCTCGTCACCATCTTCAATATTTGCCTCTTCCAGCGCCAGCTCTTTTGCACGCTTTCTGGCTTCCTTTTTCTGGTTTTTCTGCTCCTGCTTTAATTTCTTTTTCTCTTCCTTCAGCCGGCCCCGTTCTTTTTTTACATCCACTGCCGGACCTGCATCCTGTCCATTATTTGCCATACTATCACCTTCAGCTCTTTGTTTTCTGTCCATACTGGTAACTGGTCAGCTGATCTATCTCTTTTCCCTCTGCGGCCTTCTCTTCCTGCTTAAAGACCTCAAAGGCTTTGTCCTTCAATATCTCATGAGTTTTTCGCTCCTGCATGGCTTTCGTCATACGGATTCTCTGTTCCTCCAGCCTTTTATCAGCCATACGCACCTGAATCGCCTGTGCTCTGATCTGTTCATTGGAATGATTTACCAGCTTTTTATTTTCTTCAATATCCAGAATTGACAGTCTGTCTGCCAACAAAAGCTGCTTTCCCTTCTCCGTCAGGTCCTTCCGCTTATCAACAAAAGTCTGCAGCTTATCCTCTTCCTCAAGCAGCTTCATGTTCGCTGTCGCAAACTCATTCTTCGCCTGCTGTTCCATTTTATCCTTTATTTCCAAAATATTCTGCATCCGATATACAAATCTGCTCAAGTGCTACCACCTTCTGAAAGGAATAAACAAGCCTTCCTTAAAATAAATGCTTCAACCGGTCAATTTCTTCCTCGAAAGGAATTTTTTCATCTGTCTCCTGGAGTAAAAATCCATTAACCTGATCAATCTTATCTATTGCAAAATCGATGTTGGAATTGCTTCCTCTCTTGTATGCTCCAATGTTAATCAGATCCTCGGCATCGTTGTAGGTGGACAGGACATTTTTCAGCTTACCGGCCGCCTGCTTATGCTCCTTGTCCGCAATCTGACTCATACATCTGGAAATACTCTGTAAAATATCGATGGCCGGATAATGATTCCTGTGTGCAAGCTTTCTGTCCAGCATAATATGACCATCCAAAATACTGCGGGCAGTATCTGTAATTGGCTCATTGAAATCATCTCCGTCAACCAGTACCGTATACAGTCCTGTAATAGAGCCCTTGTCGCTTCTTCCCGCCCGTTCCAAAAGCTTGGGCATCTCCGAATAAACACTGGGGGGATAGCCTCTGGTAACCGGCGGTTCTCCACTGGCCAGTCCGATTTCACGCTGGGCCATGGAAAAACGGGTCAGGGAATCCATCATCAAAAGGACATCCTTTCCCTTATCTCTGAAATACTCTGCAACCGCAGTTGCTGTCTGCGCAGCCTTTTTTCTTTCAAGAGCGGGCTTATCAGAGGTAGCGACAACAACAACACTTCTCGCCATGCCCTCCGGACCCAGATCTCTTTCAATGAACTCGCGCACCTCTCTGCCACGCTCACCAATCAGTGCAATAACATTAATATCTGCTCTGGTATTTCTGGCAAACATTCCCATAAGTGTGGATTTTCCAACACCGGAGCCTGCAAAAATACCAATTCTCTGTCCCTTTCCAACGGTAATCAGACCATCTACAGCCTTCACGCCCAAAGGAAGAATCTCATCAATGATTTCCCTTTTCATAGGGTCGGGCGGTGCCGCCTCTATGGGATAGCTTTTCAGGCAGTGAATACTCTCGTCATCCGAGCATCTGCCCAGCCCGTCAAGGGTATGCCCCAGCAGCTCCTCTCCAACAGGAACAGACAGAGGCATTCCTTCATTTTCCACAATACTGCCTCCACCTATTCGCTCGGTTGCCTCATAGGGCATCAGTAGCGTATGTCTGTTTTTAAAGCCAACCACCTCTGCAAGAATATATTCGCCCTCCCGGCCTTCCTTATAAATTCGGCACAGATCTCCCATCTTTGCATCAGGGCCTGCCGACTCAATGGTCAGACCAACAACGTTGATTACCTTGCCCATCTTCTTAAAAAAAGTCATTTCCGCTGCCTGAAGGTACTTTTTCTGATCAATTATCATAGGTCTGATCCTTTCCCTCATAAGCCAAAAGCAGAAGCTGTTTCTTAAGCTCCTTTAATTCAACACCAAGACTGCAGTCAAAAATACCGCTTTCCGTTTCAATCAGACACTGATTCTTTTTCAGCGTCATATCCTCCACAATATTGAAGTTGGCATTCGCAACTCCTCCTGCTTCCAAAAGTGCTTCCTTTTGCATGGAAACATAGGGATAATCCTCTTTTGAAATATGAATCAGATACTCTGAGGAACCATCAATTTTCCTGAGTGTATTACCAATAAGATGCACAACAACCTCTTTATAATCAGAGAATTTCACCTGAAAAATATGCTCATAAATATCCGTGAGCGTATCAATGAGCTCCGGCTCAAGCTCCTCCATCTTTTCCCTATAGATTTCTGTCAGACGTGTCTCTTTTTCCGCAAGCTCAGCCTGAAGCTTCTTTTTCAAGTCCTCAGCCTCCCTGCATCCAATCTGATAGCCCTGAGCGCGGCCTTCCTCCTTTGCCTGCTCCATAATCTGTTCCTTTAAGGCTTCTGCCTCAGCCCTGGCATTGGCAAGCAGCTCGTCCGCCTGATTCTGTGCATCCGCAATCAGTTCCTCCGGAGACGGGCCATCATACACAGGCTCGGCCTTAATGACGCTGCCACTGTTATCATCTAAAAGTGCAGAGACCTGAGCTGCCTCAATTCCATCTGAAAAGCCATCTGCAAATTCACCCTCCGCATTGGGTTCCAGACTGCTTTGCAGCCTCTGGGACAGCTGTGCAATCCGCTCTGCCACTCTCTCATTGGAATCTATCACACGTGTATTGTCATCCTGAACGGTAACCTGTCCGTACTTTAATAAATTTGGTCTAGACAACGATCTCGTCACCTCCACCTCTGGAGATTACGATTTCTGCAGAATCTTCCAGCTTTCTGATAATATTTACAATCTTCTGCTGTGCCTCCTCCACATCTTTCATACGTACAGGACCCATAAATTCCATATCTTCCTTGATCATTGCTGCAAGACGCTTGGACAGATTGTTGAAAATAGCATTCTGTACCTGCTCCGTTGCGCCCTTCAGGGAAATTGCCAGATCATTATTATCTACATCACGAAGGACACGCTGAATTGCACGGTCATCAAGCAGCAGAATATCCTCGAATACAAACATCTTCTTCCTGATCTCGTCTGCAAGCTCCGGCTCTTCGATTTCCAGTGTCTCCATAATATGCTTTTCTGTTCCACGATCCACCGTGTTGAGGATTTCTACCACTGCATCGACACCGCCGATTACGGTGTAATCCTGGTTTACCAGAGAAGAAAGCTTTGTTTCCAGCACTCTCTCTACCTCCTTGATAACATCCGGACTGGTGCGGTCCATGGTGGCTACTCTCCTTGCGACATCCGCCTGTCTGTCAGGTGGAAGTGCAGACATAATCATTGCCGCCTGAGAAGGGGCTAAATAGGACAAAATAAGTGCAATGGTCTGTGGATGCTCATCCTGAATAAAGTTAAGAATCTGTGATGCATCTGCTTTCCTGACAAATTCAAAGGGCTTAACCTGCAGAGACGCTGTCAGTCTTCCGATAACATCCATTGCCTTGTCAGATCCCAGTGCCTTCTCCAAAAGCTCCTTGGCATAACCAATACCACCCTCTGCAATGTACTGCTGTGCAAGGCAGACCTCATAGAACTCATTGATGACATCATCCTTCAGCTGTGGTGTAATGCTTCTGGTGTTGGCAATTTCAAGAGTCAGCTCTTCAATTTCCTCTTCCTTTAAATGCTTAAAAATCGCTGCAGATTTTTCCGGTCCCAATGCGATCAACAGTATTGCTGCCTTCTGCAAACCGGATACACTCTGTTCATTCCTGGCCATAATCGATTACCCCCAATCCTCTGCAAGCCAGTTACGTAAAAGACTGGCAACTGCTTCCGGATTTTCATCAACAAATTTCTCAATAAGTTTTCTGGTTTCGGATTTCTCCTCCAGCTCAATATTCTCCAGCTCTTCCTGCGGTGTAGACTGCAGCAACTTCTCAACTGACAGCTCTTCCTCCGGTTCCTCTGTCTTGACAGAACGCATACTTCTGAGCACAACAAATGCCAAAAGACCCAATATAATAAGAATAATTACAATCTGAACAATATCTGTGGCATGAATATTCAGGCCCTCATTATCAATAAAGACGGGCACATCATAGGCCACAATTGAGATGTTTTCCTGTGGAATTCCGGTTGCATTGGCAACAACCTGATAAAGATCTGTATCCACATCCAATTTAACCTGATCAGCATTGGCTGCTTTAAATTCATCCCAGGTCATATCAACTAAAAGTCCCTGGCTTTCCGCCTCATTTTCCTTATAAATATGTAATCTTTTTGCTGCTACAGATATGGAGGATGAGGAATACTGAATCAATCCGGGTGGAATCGTCTTCTTGGTCGTTGATTCATTGGGCAGATAATCTCTGGATTCCTCTGTTACAGACTGTGTGGAGGAATCGTAATCATTCATGACATAGGTGGTATCGTCTGTGTTGCTGTCCGTTCCAGGTGTTCCACCAGTTCCTCCGGTGGAATCTGACTGATAGGTGTCCTCATGGCTTAAAAGCCCCTGGGTTGCATTATCCGGTGCTGTATAATCATGCTGAGCGGTCTCTGTTGTGGAAAAATCCAGATCCAGATTGCTTGCCACCTCAATATTATCATAGAGATCTGTGCCTAAAAGAACGGATTTAACCTCGTTTTTTACAACGTCCTCCGCTTTCTTTTTCATGGAAATCTGGTTGTTGGCACTGCCCGACCCGCTGGATGAGACATCCTCTCCTGAAAAGAGCAGATTTCCCTCTGTATCAATAATCGTTACATTGTCTGTTGTTTCATTTCCAAGGGCAGTTGCCACATATCTGGCAAGGGATGCCGCACCATCCTCATCAAGCTCTCCCTCCAGCTCCAGGGTTACCCCTGCAAAGGATTCTGTCTCCTGGGAAATCAGGGTTCCATCATTCTCCGGCAGATTTAACTGAACTGTGGCATTTTTTACCGCGGAATTGCTTTCCAGTACCTTTTCCATGGAATCCTGCAGATACACGACATATCTTTTCTGCTTGTCTGATTCTGTTGTGGAAAAACCGCCGTCTGTGACCTTATCAATGGTATAGCTGGTTGTTGGAATGTTATTGGCACCAAGCAAAAGATTCGCCTGTGCCTCCTGGCTGTCCAGAATAGAAATCTGTGTTCCCTCATCGTTCGTCTTATAATCCAGACTGTTGCTGGTCAGTAAATCCGTAATTTGAGATGCCTCTGCTGTGGTATCACAGGTTGCAAGCGGCACATACTGTTTTCTTGTAAGAATGGTAACAAGAATAGCCAGCGCAACCAGTACTCCGGCAAGCACAGAAATAATAATCGTTTTCTGCTTCGTATCAAATTTATTCCACCATTCCAAAAGCCTCTTTGGAAGTTCTCTTAACTGGTTCATTTATCCTTCGCTCCCCTAAATCTGCATATTCATGATTTCTTTATATGCCTCTAAAAATCTGTCCCTGACCGCAACAGTATATTGCAGTGCCGTGGATGCCTTCTGCAGTGCGATTGTCAAATCATGTGTATTCTGTGACTCACCCATGGAAAGCTTGATTTCCTCATTCTCTGCGTCGGAGAGATAGGAATTGGTTGTTTTGATATTATCAACCGCTGAATTGAGAAAAGACGCAAAGACATCGTTTCCTCTCTCATTTGTTTTTGACGTGGTATTTGCCGTATCAAGTGCACTGCTTACCGCCCCTGAACCGACATTGTATAAAGAACTAATATCCATTGTTATCCCATTCCCTTTTATCAAAATTAATCATATACCAAATAAAGCTTTCTGATACCTGACACTAATTGGCCATTTCAAGGCCTTTAACCGCTATGCTCTTGCTGGTCGTAAAGGCAGTTGCATTTGCCTCATAAGCCCTGCTGGAATCAATCAGGTTGGTCATCTCTGTTACGATGTTTACATTGGGATAATAGACATACCCCTCCTCGTCTGCATCCGGATGCGACGGATCATAGCTCTTGATCAAATCGGTTTTGGTATCCTCATAGGTTCCAGAAACCTTAACTCCACCGCCAACATAAGAGCCTGTTGCCTTACTGAGTGCAGACGCAAAGGTTGCACCACTTCCCTTTTCCGAAAAAGTAACCACCTTCCTGCGATAGGGTGTTCCATCTTCCGTCCTTGTTGTATCCACATTGGCGATGTTCTCTGAAATCACATCCATGCGGTACCTCTGTGCTGTCAAACCGGAAGCATTGATATCAAACGATGAAAACATTCCCATAATATATCCTCCATTCAAATACTGTGCTTAAAGCTTTCACTATTTTTAAGCTGTTTCTAATTCTTCAAAGCCATTTTTATTTCATAACAGACTGCAGATTGGAAAATTCCTTATTAATACTGTCAATCAATGCCTGGTATTTAATCTGATTGCTGGCAAGCTCTGTATTTTCCGTCTCGATATCCACGTTATTACCATCCAGTCTGTAGGAATAATCTCCATAATCTGTATAGGTGGACGCTTCCAGTGCATTTGCCCTCAGATCAGCCACCTTGTCATCCATGGACTGATATTTTGAATTACGCAGCTCCTTCTGCAGTGCCGCTTCAAAATCAACGTCCTGTCTCTTATAATTTGGCGTATCCACATTGGCTATATTATTAGCGATTGCGGTATTTCTGAGCCAGGATGCATCAGCCGCTTTATCCAATACATTAATATAATTGTATACACTTGATGAAATCATAAAGATTCTCCTTTCATCCGACAAAAATAAGCAAAATCTACCTACCTTATTACATTATAATTTATTTACCCAAAAACACAAGGTTTTTTCCTCTAAAAATACTTTATGTAGTATATTTTACATTCTTTCCCACAAGATGTATTATGTTATGTAAACAATTTCTACCAATAAATCCCATAATCCGGCAACATATAATACTTAACAAAAAGAAAAAAGGATCTACCTTGTCCAGTAAATCCTTTTAAGTCAACCAAATCCTTTTGATTATTTACCCTGCTTTCGTAGAAAGCTGGGTTCTATTTTGTATGCTTTTCAATCTCATCATAAACAGCATCATTTAAAACACGAATATAGGTTCCCTTCATGCCCGAGCTCCTTGACTCAATGACGCCTGCACTTTCAAACTTGCGAAGTGCGTTAACAATTACAGATCTTGTAATTCCTACACGGTCTGCAATTTTGCTGGCAACCAGAATCCCTTCTGTACCATTCAATTCCTCGAAAATATGATAGATGGCCTCTTCCTCCGATGAAGAAAGCGTTCCGAGAGCAGCCTTTACAACCTTATGCTTTCTCGTGTCCTCTGCATTTTCCTCATTGACAGAACGAAGCATTTCCAATCCCACAACAGTAACTCCATATTCCGTGAGAATAATGTCATCTATATCATACTGGTCACCGCCCTTATAAAGAAACAGCGTTCCCAGACGTTCGCCTGCTATTTCAATCGGAGCAATGACAGCCTGGAATTTTTGAACATCAATTCTTTCAAAGCCCAGAGTGGAAAGATTTACATTTTCCTTTGTACTGAGGACAGCCAGAAAACGGTCATTCAAAAGAGAATCAATAAAATCGCCCTTATCACCCTTGATAAGCTCTGTGATAACCTCAATCTCCCTGCGCTCTCCAACACCAAGAATCTTACCTTTTTTACTGATGACCAAAACATTTGACTGTAAAATGTCCTTCATAACATCACAAATATCATTAAAAACGACCTTGCTTGTATTATTGTTATGAAGCAGCTTCCCAATTTTTCTGGTCTTATCTAACAACTGTACGCTTCCCATGTACTATTCCATCCCTCTTTCCAAGAAAAAGAAGCAATTATGACTGCATCCTTTTGTTAAAGATTTGTATATATACTAGCACAATTTTCGTACAGGTGCAATTGTTTTTCAAGAATTGTCTGATTATTTCATACAAATTCAATTTGTAAATTCACGATTCTTACATTTTCCTATGCTTCCTGCTTCTGTCTGTTCTCCACATAGCCGCATTCATTATTAGGACATGCAAGCCGGTTTCCATGCTCTAAGAGCATCTCCCCACAATTTGGGCAAAGCTTTCCGCTTGGTTTCTGCCAAACCATATAATCACACTCCGGATTGTTTTCACAGCCGTAATATCTTCTGCCCTTCTGTGTCTTTTTAATCACAATATCCTTGCCACACTTTGGACATGCCACACCAATTTTCTCAAGATAAGGTTTGGTATTGCGGCATTCAGGAAAACCGGGGCATCCCAGGAATTTACCATGAGGTCCATATTTAATTACCATATTTCTGCCGCAAAGCTCGCAGACCACATCCGAAACCTCGTCTGCAATTTCCACGGTTTCCAGTTCCTTTTCCGCTTTGGAGACTGCCTCTGCCAAATCCGGATAGAAATTTTCCACGACAACCTTCCAGTTAATAACACCTTCCTCTACCTTATCTAAAAGAGATTCCAGGTTTGCTGTAAAGTTTACATCTACAATAGAAGAAAAAGCTGTTTTCATCATGGAATTTACTACTTCACCAAGCTCTGTTACAAAAATGTTTTTATTTTCCTTGCCAATATAGCGTCTTCCCAAAAGAGTACCAATTGTAGGCGCGTAGGTGGAAGGACGGCCAATGCCCATCTCCTCCATGGTACGAACAAGGCTCGCCTCAGTATAGTGCGCTGGCGGCTGTGTAAAGTGCTGTTTAAAATCAAATTCATCAAACTTCATTTTTGTATTCTGATCCAGACTCCTCAGCAGCTGATTGGACTGTGTCTTCTCATCCTCTGAATCCGTATATACACTCATAAAGCCTTCAAAGGTAATCTTGCTTGCTGCAACGGTAAAACGATATCCGGCGCCGTCAATATGAACAGATGTTGTCTCATAGACAGCAGGTGCCATCTGACTGGCCGTAAAACGCTTCCAGATAAGCTGATACAGACGAAACAGGTCTCTGGGAAGTGCTGTCTTTAAATCAGAAGGAATACGATTGATATCCGTTGGACGGATTGCCTCATGGGCATCCTGAATCTTTCCCTTTGCTTCCTTATTACCAATGCCTGTAGCCTTAAACTCTTTTCCATAATTCTCTTCGATAAAGGAAGCTGCCGCTGTAGACGCCTCCACTGAGATTCTGGTGGAATCCGTACGCAGATAACTGATCAGACCTACGGTTCCATGTCCCTTCAGCTCCACGCCTTCATATAACTGCTGGGCAAGACGCATGGTTTTCTGTGTGGAAAAATTCAATGTCTTGCTTGCTTCCTGCTGCAGTGTAGAAGTCGTAAAAGGTAAAGGTGCTTTACGAACTCTCTCACCCTTCTTGACATCAGTAACTGCATAGGAGGCTTTATCTAAATCCTTTAAAATTTCATCGAGCTGTTCCCTGGACTTGATTTCCATCTTTTCTCCAGGCTTTCCGTAAAATTTTGCAACTAATGGTTTCTTTTCTCCTTCAATTGCAAAGGAAGCATCTAAATTCCAATACTCCTCCGGTATAAATGCATTAATTTCATCCTCTCTGTCACAGATGATACGAAGTGCAACAGACTGCACACGGCCTGCACTCAGCCCACGTTTTACCTTTGCCCATAAAAGCGGTGAAATACGATATCCTACCATACGGTCAAGCATACGTCTTGCCTGCTGTGCATCTACCAGATCCATGTTGATTTCTCTTGGGCTCTTTAAGGATTCCTTTACTGCATTTTTAGTGATTTCATTAAAGGTAATTCTATATACTTTTTTATTTTCCAGCTTCAGTGCCATATAAAGATGCCAGGAAATAGCTTCTCCCTCGCGGTCAGGGTCAGTTGCAAGATAAATTTTTTCTGCTTTTTTGACTTCCTTACGCAGTGCTGCTAAAATATCACCTTTTCCCCTGATCGTGATATATTTTGGCTCATAATCATGCTCCACATCAATTCCCAGCTGACTCTTTGGTAAATCCCTTACATGACCATTACTTGCCATTACTTCATAATTTGGTCCCAGGAACTTCTTGATTGTTTTAACCTTCGCAGGTGATTCTACAATTACTAAGTATTTTGCCATTCTAATTCCCCTTGTTTTTGGCATGAGGTGTCAGCACAGCTGACGAAGTCCTGATGCCTTTCATTTCTCACAATTTAAAAAATAATATAGCGGTTGTTCATTCTTCTCAAACAAAAATCCTCGCAAACCCTGTATTTTCCTACTGTCCGCGTAGACGATTCAAACTATACACTAAAAAAAAAGACCTGTAAAGGTCTTTTTTTTATTTTACACATATTTCACAAAAACATGTGGTGGTTCTTTGGGAATATTTTTCTTTTTTAATTTTGTTTTCTTTTGTACGTTAATCCAGTTTTAAAAGATCCTGTTTAATGATAGTAAACATATCAAATCCCGTTCCAAGTGGGCGTTCCTGCTGGGTTCCACTGTAGGAGCTTACTTCTGATGGAATAAAGGAGGTATCCGCCTTTATGTAAATCTTGGCTGCGCCCTGGTTATTCAGAAAAGCCATCGGAACATAGAAGCCATACATGGTTCCAACCTCCAGCGTTGGATTCGTTGCCGCATTGGCTGTCGATGACGTTCCAACAGCCGAACCGGAAAAATCAGCCTTATATATATCAATTGGAATACGAACCACATTGACTACGGTATTATCATGGAGCTGAATCTGTGTAACCTTACCGGAGAAGGTTCTTCCATCATCCTTCCAGGAATACTGCGTATCTGCTTTGGCATCAACCTCAACATAGAATGCCACTCTGCAAAGCTTTGTCCCCTTAACCATATTGGAATCCAGAACCTTAAAGTATGCCTTGGTTCCCTGAGCTTTAGAGGCACTGTTTAAATTAGGATTTACAAATTTATAGAGATAATCCTTGGTTGTAGAGTCATACTGGATAGAAGAATCAGTTGCATTCTTCCCAGTTACATTGACATCATAAGGAACTGCAATGCTTTCCAGCTGACCTGCATTGGAATCTGAGGTCTGATAGTAGGTAGCTGTTGGATTGACGATTCCTGCTTCATAGGCAGCAAGCAGTGTATTTACAAACAGCTGACGTTCACCATTGGTAAGAGCAGACTCACCATTTGCACCAAATCCTGTAAAGGTCACATTTCCATTATTATATATATAGTAGTTATTAATTCCATCACCAGGTGTCGCCGAATAGATATTGGCACTGCCAGCAATATCTCCTTTGCTGTTCCTCATATCACCAAGGGTGTACCACACCACAATATCCGACGTCCCATTATTATCATAATCTCCATCCAGATCAAGCTGGAAATTCTGTGCATGAGATTTTGACAGCATAATAGTCTGGTTCAGTGAGTATGGATAATGTGATATCTGTCCCTCATTCATCTGATCTGCATCTGTTCTCGTCGCGCCTGCTGTGACATCATTATCCTTAGTCAGCATTCTGACCGGATCTGCCCATATGTTTCCATTTCCGCCAACCGTTCTGGTCTTTAACCAGCAATAATTGGTATATCCTGCCGGAATCATATAAACACTGTTTCTGGCACTGCCCTGCATATAAGCAACTGCCTGATTACCGCCCTCACGATTTCCAATATAGCCACTGGCTGTAGCTTCCCCTCTATTATAGAAGGTGCCCTTTATCAAATCAGTGTAAGACGCATTGGTATATCCATAACGATCCTGTCCAAACAGGGATAACAGGTAAGAGCTGTTGGAGCGGGTTCTGTTGGTTGTATCAAAAATATCTGTATTTACAACATTATTGCTTGTAAGAACCGGCTTACCGGATAACACATACTCATTAATGGCTCGAATGGAATTCAAAGAGCCAAACTGCGTATAGCTGTCTCCAAATCCCAGAATCAGCATATTGACTGACATGGGCATATCTTTATCATTTTCAATCTGTGTATCAATATAGCCAGCATGATCCTCTGCTGAACGTTCAAAGTTATTGAAATAATCCTGCCACATAGCCTCCACAGACGTATAGTTGTCGTGGTATGCCTCGTTGAAGTGGGCTGTATCCTTTTCAAACTGTGAAACTGTCACAGCTCTGACCGTAATCTTATACTGATCCGTAACTGCACTGTCATTTAAATATTGATAAAGAGCATCTTTTTCCTGCAAAGCTTCCAGATTCACAGTCGATGCATCTCCATCCGGAATAATCTGCAGTGCATTGATATACTTAAGCTCTCTTGGCTTAATGGCAGTATAGCCCTTATCTACTGCATACAGCGTACTGTCGCCAACATTTTCTACCTTAATACACCAGTTGATAACGCCACCCTCATCAGATGGAATCTCCCTACGGAGATTGTATACAACTCCATTATTTAAGTTGTAATGTGTCACACCATCACTGTCTATGGTTCCCGTAACACCGGAATCATCCGCCGCCATGGTGACAGAATAATCCTTCAGCTCTTCCGTTTCACTGAATCGTCCATCTGCGTTGACATCCTGATAATAATGAACCTCAAACATTTCCGTGGAATCCAGAAGTGCACTGCTGCTGTTGATTGCGAACTGATAATCCAGATAATACTTGCCCGTCTTACTGTCTGCGGATAAATAAGCCACATTTCCACCCTTATCTGCATACTGGTATGGGGTTGGCTGCTCAAGCATATTCAGTGTTACCCTGGCTCTGTTCAAATAGTTAATCACTTCAGCTCTTGGCGTCATGTTATTAACCAGATCTGCTTCACTGATAAAGTTCGTGAAAATAGTAGCTGCATCATTTGCCGAAACACTCTGCCCCAATGCATACTGGAATAATTCATACATATTAGAAGAATTATCCATACGCCCTGTATCATTCAGCTCAGCCACATTACCATTGGTCACAGCTGTTGGGTTAATAAGCTTATTCCCCTTTGTTAAGGACCGCATCAGCTCTCCATCAACAATGACAAGTCCCTGATTCTGAAGATAGCTCTTCATTTCGGTCAGCTTTGCCCTGGTTAAATCCCTGGAAGAGAAATAATTTAAATCTGAATTCTGAACCTTTGAGCCCAGATTATAATAGACATTTCCTGTCATATTCCTGTCAGCCGGATAATAAGGTACATTCTTATTCTCCATCACCAGTCCGTTTCCGCTGATACTGACAGTTTTTGCCTCTGACACCAGATAGTTAGCGCTATAATCTGCACCGATATAGACCAGGTCGTAATCACTCAGTAAATCGGTCTGCATCGTATTAAACTGGTCAATGGTAATACTGGTAAAGGTAACCAGATCCATCTGATTATCTGCAGTCATCTTTTCATTGATGCACCTGGAAACAAAATTCTTTCTTGCATCTTTTACCTCAGCTGTCTCCAGCGTGTAACCCCTGGTTTCCATAGTCGAATTAAATTTAAACGCCCTGGTTGGTTCAATCTCCAACACACTGTAGGTTCCCTTGGAAAGCGCAAGGTCTTCACCTTTATAAGAGAGAATATACTGAATTGCAATTGCCGGTGTAACGTAGCCGGGAGTCATACTTCCCAAGTCAATTGCAGGATCTGTATTCTTCGCTGCAGTAAGCTTTTCATTATTGTATACGATGAATGCTAAAACACTTTGAAATCCAGTTGAAATTGCACCATTCGTATACAAACTGTTCAAATCACCATTTGCAAAGTTATCCAGCGCATCCGTTTGGAAATCCGTTAATTTCGAACTTTGAAAATCTGTATAGTGATGATTATAAACATAAACGTTGTTGACTGCGAAATTACCATTATAACCAGATAACATAGAAGGCCTTAAAAAAAGATATCCTTCACTGTTTGTGTCTGTCATTGTCGCAAGAAAAGAATCAATATCTGCTATTTCCGACGCAGATATCTTAGTATCACTTCCCGCCGGATCATCAACCATCACCGTCGAAAAGCATGCACTGCAAAAATTCTGAATGGATATCGTTGTCTGATTATCCTGCCACAAAAGCAGAGCCAGTCTATCAAGATTGGATAATCCATCCGCATCATTATAAAGTGCATAATCCATCAGGACAGCCTTATGATAAATCGCTGATTGATTGTACAATTCCTTTACTACCTGTGAAGACATCTCAATCCCTGCATATTCATCTGCTGTTCCGGATATATATATCAAATCATAATTTTTTATTTCATCCGGCGTCAACTCATTAAGTGTTTTTGTAGTATAAGATACGTCTCCTGCTTTTCCTGCGTCACCAAGAATATATTCTTTAATCCAGTCTCCAACCCTGTAATTTCTATTTTGGAAAAGGAAACCAACATTAGAGTCTGCGCTATATCCATAGTATAAATCGTCTTTATTTGCCAGATAAACAAAGCTTATGTTTCCATCCTTAGCAGATGCTACAGAAACACCCTCTGGCAATCCACTGCCGCCTATTATCTTTTTATAAACATTTATTAAGGTATTTGCACTGACAGAAGAAGCAATATTAGGGATTGTGTTTGCACTGACAGCTTCCTGCTTATAAATATAATTTTGCTCTAAATTATCCAAAGAGTTTCCATCTGTATCATACGCATCCACCAGTGTTTCATTCCCTGAACCAATTACATACCCATCCGCAAGTTTATAATTTCCGTTATTTGCCAGTTCATAATGGCCTTTCACCAATTTTCCGGAAGCAATGTCATATGCTGCAAAATCATTAGATCCAGCTGTACCAAAAAGGCCTTTTTTGCCAGAATCATAAATAGGATACTCCGACAAAGTTCCAACAACCGCATCGGCACCAAATGGCTTGACCATACCAAATCTTCGCAACGCAAATGCAACCATAGCCTCATTATTTGAAGCATCTGTATCTGTTGCATATGTATTGAAGCGTCTGCCATATGTATATTGTAATATTGTTCTATCATCTGTTGAGGGCTTAACAAAATAGTATCCCAACTCGGTATAATCAGGTGATGCTGTCACTTCCAACACCTTTAATGATGACGGTGTATCATATTTTTGATGAACTGAATAAAAAGTATTCTGTTTAGCGGATACATCTGTTGCATTTTTTGTCAAATTCAAAGCAAATATACCAGAAAATATTGCTATCGTAACCAATATACATATGAATTTTTTGAAATGCTTTTTAATGACTTTCATAGATTATTCTCCCAAACTTCAAACTATGATACCGGTTTCCAACATTTATATGTTGAATTATAATAATAAGTTTTATTATTGTATTTCATCGTATAATATGAAAGCACCTTTTTAGTTCCATTTTCATTATATTTTGCGCCAAATTCTAAAAGAAAACTATTGCTGTTTCCATCCCCGACACTTACTGCGCTATCAATGTTACAGCTTACACTTTCTTTCTTTGCATTCGGAGCATTCCATACAACATCCGAAGAAACAGCTTTTACTATTGTATTGCCATCGTTGTCTGCCTCTTCGCTTATCACCTTTGGTTCCTTGACAAAGATATTTTGCCCTTCAACATTTGAAACATAGACGTCAAACTGGTACTTTGAACGTTCTAAATAATCCTCATTAGTCGGTGCGTATGCCATACAAAGTTTATAAAAATCATCAATCGTAACCTTCATATGAATGCAATCTGTCGGATAGTAGACATTATCAGATTTTGCTGTCAATCGAAAGACCCCTGTATTAACATAGGTGTATCTATTACCAAGTGAACTGATATAACTTGCTGAAAGGTAATTGTTGCAATCTATCATTCCATATTGATTTGCGTTTGCGTTAACATAGCTCCTGCTACCTTCATCATAGAACAGGATACCAATATGACTCTTGTCGGAAATATTATATCCTTGTGTAACAAAGGAACAGTCATAATAGCTTCCCTTATTAAGTAAAACAAAAGTTCCGTCGTCCGGATTTCCCGCTGAAAGCTTAACAGGATCAAGTTTCATATTTACTCCTGTTTTTGTATAGATTTTTCCATTTGTTCCCATAAAGGTAATATCTAATTGAATATTAGCATCGCCACCATAGTAAGCTAACTGATTGGCTCCCTCTGTATATCGCATAGAATTATAATCCAGATACAAGTAAGCTTTTCCATCTCTTGTAACAGTCAACAGATTTTTTAAAGTATCATCATTGGAAAAGTTTACCAGCTTTACACTTATAATTTTATCAATATCGATTTGAATATTGTCTTCCTTTATATCACTTTTCCAATCTACCTTTCCAGCCTTAAGTAATGCAGTCAAATCAATCTCCACACCACGGCTGGCTGAATCACACCCCTGAACATCAACAGTCTCAGAAACCCCAAACTCATACTCTGCATTCCATGAGGTATCCCATTTGGACGTTGCTGTGATTTTAAAGGAATAACTCTTGTTTGCACTTTCACCCAATGTTACATAGGCAGAACTTCCCGCAGTACCCAAGGTAGCAATTGTTTTATCCGTACACTCCTTATACTCACCAGTCGTCTTATAGTAAAGCTTCCAATCGCAAAGCTTATCCGAAGACTTCAAGTTATAATCACTGATATTTGCTGTAAAAACCGCATTGGATTTTGGTTCCATCTTATCCTGCACAATACCACGTGTAGGAGTGATGCTCATATCCAGGATTTTCCGATAATAAACTGTTGCGACACCACAGGGATATTCGCCCTGTCGATTCTGAATCGTACTTGTTGCCACAACGTTAAAGGACGATGGTATGGTAAAGGTCGTTTTTGTTCCGCTTGGGTCTGTTCCATTTGGATCTGTGAACAGATAATTGTTAAATTTAATTTTGCACTCTTTCTGGTCCACTGCCCCATCAATGGAAGCCCCACTGGTATCCGCATTTTCTATTGCCCAGGTATAAAGCTTCTGCGTGGTTACATTGGTTGCATTAGAGCTTGCGATAAAAATCTGAGTCAATGGATAAGGAACCGTCTGGGGATGAATCTTGCCCTTGACATCCACATACAATTCATCAGGTGAAACAATTACTTTTGAAATATCCGCTGTTTTATCAACAGTTTTATTAACAACCTCATTGACGGTTACCGCATTACGCAGGTTAACCTGATAATTTCCGCTGTATTTTCTTGTTCCCTTTTCGTAGGTCATGGAAAAGGTCAGAATATTTTTGTCATTCTTTCCCAGCCTGCTTAAATCCACCGAAAATGCTGTAACATTCTGTGCTAACAACTGTGCATTTTGAAGATCATAATCCTCGTACACGTCAGAATCTGGTTTTGCCCTTCTCTCAAGATAAAAGATATTCTGCCCATCAGGAATCAAGAGAAATTGATAATTATTGTTGTCTATTTCAAGAATATTGTCTACAACAGGCTCGCCACCGCCTTCCAATGGTGGTGTTGCATTTTCACTGACACTTCCACCAATCCGGTCAGATACCGTTGGACCATAGCTTACATTAACTTCACAATCAACAATCAAATCTGACAAAGCATTTGCCACAAGCTGTGCATCGGTCTGAATATCAGCGTCCGAACTTGTTTTCTGATACAATCTTGCCCCAGAGTTCATAAAGGTATATATTGCAAGGGATACAACTCCCAGAAGAGCCATTGCAGCCAGCAATTCTACCAGAGAAAAACCACGATTATTTAATTTTCTTCTTTTTTTCTGTAACCTGCCCATATATACTCCCCCAAGACTCTATGACGTTCTGCTGATTCTTGTTCTCTCTCCAACCTCAACCTTTCCGGTCTTGGGATGAAGTGTAATTCCATAGCTGTAATTTCCCGATTCTGCAAAGAAACGATAAATATATGCATCACTGCTGTTTTTTAAAAAAGCTCCACTCTGTCTGTCATATGCCACTCTCGTTCCATTTGCTGCCATATCAGCAAGCACTGTTGGCGATGAATTGGTGCTTATATTTTTTATTCCGGCATCTCTCTCCACAATGGCTGAAGCGCCTGAGGACACCGCATCCTCCGAATAGGCAATCTTTAATGTTACCCTTGATTTACTGATTTTTTTTACATCCTTAACAACAGAATCAACGACCAGAAAATAATAATTACAACCGTCTGCCGTATTCTTTATAAAAGATAAATAGGTTTGAGCATCAGCCGTTGTGGTTCCTCCCCTGGACTTGCTCAATGTCTGAAGTCTTCCATTTTCCAAACTGGAAACCACCTTTGTGCGGCATTCCTTGGCACGATAGCCACTGATTCGTGCAACATTTGCTGCCATGGTTCCAATCAGAATCAGCATAATCGCAATAACAGCAACCAATTCAATTAAACTAAATCCTCTGTTATCCTTTTTCATACGCTTACTCCTTGTTCCAGTTTACATATTTAACCAAATCACTGGCACGAACAACATCTCTCTGTTTCTGGTCTTCAATTGCCTGCAGTAAATCTGCATCTGTGGTTCCTAAAGAATTGGCATAGGCAATACCATTTTGAATAACCTCAAATGCATAATTTCCATCACCATTCTTAGCGGTCATAGCCTTCTGAACCTCAGCTGCATCATAATTGATTTTTTTATTATTCGAGGCAATATAGATGTCACCTCCACAGATAATCAAACCATCAAACTCCGGTACATCAACCAGAACATCACCTGTTGCAATGACAAGGTGAAGATCGGCAGAAGCCAACGCATTCAAAGATTGAACTCCAATGTTTTTATTATTTACAACCACAGCTACAACCTTATCGTCTGTATTCTTGTAGGTCTTATATTTACCCGATGAAACCTGTTTGCTGAATTCATCCTCTGAAATGGCAATATTAGAAAAGACATCACTTTTTACCATTGTTGCAGACAGACTGTCTGTTGTTTTCATCAAAAACTTTGACAAGCTTTGATAATAGGTCTCATACTGCTGTCTGCTTGCTTCCTGTGATTCAAAATCAGGCAAATCCTCATCCAGTGTATCCTCTGCCATGAGAACATTTCCATTTCTCATATACAGCATGTTTCCAGCGATACTCAACAGACCACTGTTGGCTCTTGTAATGTCACTGTTGATTGTATAAGAATCAACATAAGAGCTCATATACTGAGTAAAGGCTTCCTTATCAGCCTCATAATAATCACGGAAAAATTCATTTGCCTTATCGTCTGATGCAAATTTTAAATAAAAATATACCAATATGGAACCATTTACACGACGGAATACCGGTGTATAGGTTGCTCCATAGCTGTTCGGAGATTTACCAAGCTTGTTCATGATGATACTTAATCTGACAACTGTATATTTAAGCGTATCTGAATATACTATTTTGCCGTCCTTCATGGAAATATTACCGTTCTCATCCAGTAAAGGTTCATAGGTAGTTGCAAATTTGATATACTCATCATAGGTCATTGGATTCTTTCCACAAATCTGAGAATCTCCATCATATCCCATACATTCTGCCGGAACCATGTACATAAGCTGATCGCTCTTGACCGCAACCGACTGACCCATCAGAACATCGGAATTATTCGATACGGAAACCTCTTCAAGAATGTCAGAATCCTCATCCTGACCGGTCTGACCTGTTCCAGCCGCCTGCTCCTTCTTGGCTTCCTCTTCCTTCTGTTTCTTATAAGCATCCAAATCGGCGATATAATCACCGTTTTCCTCGTCATCCTCTTCTGCATTGTAATGGATACTGCCAACATATGCGTGACCGGCAAGATTCAATTCCTTCAGGCTACTGAAATCAAGAGTACTGTGTGCTCCATTGATCAATATTGCACTGTTTAAGCTTGCAGTACCATAGGTAGTTCCATATCCATTATATTTACCACTCAGTGCAATCTTGGAATAGGTTCCATCAAGTGTCAAATCATCCTGTATAAAACAGTTTGCATCAAGATTCATGGTAGCAGATTCCACGTACAAATCCCTTGCCCAAACCTCATACATATCCTCTACATCTATCCCTGCTCTGCTGGATGGACGATTAGCATCCGTTTGTATTCTTCCTCTTAAAGCATTAATAGAATCGGCTGTGACAGTAAATACCATGGTGTCCGGATCTGAATCCTTCTTGGTAAATTTAATCTGTCCAGTACCGCCATCTACATAGATACCATCTTCTCCACCATAAACATTTCCAGTTACCTCTGTCATTGCCGCAACAGCAGTCGGTTCCGGTTCAAAATCCACACTGCTCCTTGTATATCCATTATAAATACCACCAGCGGAAACCAGAGAATAGGATTCCAAATCCGGCAGGCTCAAAACATTTGCGAAGTTAATTTCTGGAGTTTCAATAGCAAGGTCGGTTTCGATAATGGAAACATACCCATCCTTATCTGTATAAGAAATTCTCACATGCTGAAGCTCCATGATATTTCCTGATTTATATACGACTACCGGTCCACCATCATTAAACTTACCTGCACCAGTATCTGTCCCCAAATCTGTCCAGCTGGAATAAGGAACGGTTTCAATTCTTGCGCCCTCATCTCCTGCATCCGCTGCTATCGGGGTTTTAACCCAGTAATTCTTCAAAAGAGACGGCTCGTAATAATTTACTGACTGCTGCAACGCACCTGGCCCTATAATGGCTGTCTTAATATCCATAGCTGTGCTTAGCTTTTCACGATATGTACTCTCAAAGTACGCCTGCTGGTTTGCTGCAGAATCTGCGGAATGATTAGACAACACATCATAATAGCTTTCCAGCATAGCATCCGAAACATTCTTTTCTACACCTGCTTTGATTTCTGCCAGTGCAGATTCAGCGGTATAAAAGTTGTTTTTTGCCGAACGGTCTGCATATTTCATCAGGTAGTTATAGTAAACCATATAAACCATCATGGCGATCAGCATTCCAATAAAAGCAATCGAAATGATTACCAATACTAACGCAGAACCTCTGTCATCCTTCAGTTGTTTTTTTAGTTTTTCCTTCCACTTAGCTGTCATCAGCAAAAACATCCTTTCTTACTGTGCAGAACTTCCATCAAATTTTGTAATCAGCTGGTCAGCTGGAAATCCTGCTGCAGCGGCCCCTTCCTTATAAACATACATAGTCACCTTGTAGAGGCGGTCAAAAACTTCTTTTTCTACTCCACCGTTATCACTGATAACAGTATTATAGTCTGAATCCTTTGTTCCTTTACCTGCACCATTAATTGTTACAGCACAGCGGTCCATGTTCTCTCGATTGGTCTTATTATCTGCATTGCTCTTTGTCAGGTCATCTCTCAGATTTGAGAAAATCCTGGTCTGAAATCCATCTATATGATCATCTATAACTGCAAGTGAAGATTGATAATTAGCTTCCAATGCAGCAGTCGTCTCGCTGGTTTTTAATCTCATAATATGAAAATTCACATCCACATCGGCCGCGTTAACCACTATAAAGTTATCACGGCAGTGATCTCTGGTAGATTCATAATTTCCTTCATAGTAAACATAAATATTTCTCGGATCCTGCTTGTAAACACTTCCGTCAAAAATGGTTACCTCTGACATTGTGCAGGTTGTCATATCAAAGTAATATTGAAGTCCTTCCTGTATGGTAAAGTCTCCAACCCGACTGCCACCATTTACATTGTCAATACTATATTCTTCTCTGCCGGTTATATGTACATAGCCCTGTGCATCTTTGGTAATATTAATAGTCAATGTTCTCTTCAATGATGAGCTTAAATCCGATGGCTTAAACGCGTATGAATGCTGATTCCATGTCCTGCTGTGTGAAATAAACGTTGCCGCAGCATTTGCTCTCTGGCTTGCCCCTTCCGTATATACACCATCAAATAACGGATTTACGCTGGTCAGCTGTGCCGATTCATAATCATTGTACCTTTCCACCTCACCGTTATCAATGATTCCATTTCTGTTTTCATCTCCGCTGTACTTGGAGTCCTTGGAAGCATCCATTTCAACGAGTACATCATAGGTACCTCTCGCCTGCTTTGCGCCTTCAATATAAAAGTAATACTTATCACTTGATGATTTCTTTACCTTTAAATTCTCCACGCTGGGGCTGGTGATTGTTGTCGACGGATTTAATGGCTCTGCATATAATGCGGAGGAATAATCACAGGTACTTCCATCTGTCGGAAGCAGCGATGAGTTAAAGCTCTTTGTTCTATTATCACCTGCCGCAAGAACATCTCCATAGCTGCCGGTAATCTCAACCTCATTTGGTACAATTCCAAGCTTTGGCAGTGTGTTATCACTGATACTCCTCGGGTCAACACTATAGAAGCCCAGAATAATCTCTTCTGCACTATACGCACTAAGGCCTTCCATGATATTACTGGCCATATTGGTTGCGTCCATGGCGGCTTTTGCCTTACTATTCAGATAGGTTGACTGTCTGAAATTGCTGTAAAGTGGTGTCATTACAATGGCTATAACCACAACAGCAATCAGCAGCTCAACTAATGTAAAACCTCGATTGTCCTTTTTGATTTGTTTCATAAAGAACTCCTATCTATTAATCCTCGCTCTTTGCCTTATCGTCACTTTTTTCTTCTTCGTCGTCTT
>CAZUCI010000010.1:12615-26398 GCA_964619485.1 uncultured Lachnospiraceae bacterium | reverse complement strand
ATCATCTGCAGCTACCTTATTTACATTCAGGTCAAGAACAGTTCCGGACTGGAAGAAATCTGCGGTACCGGTGCTTACTCCAGGAACATTTAATTCCTCATATTCATTTCCGGTTCCGGACATTGTGTACATATTGGCTGTCATCGTTCCGGACAGACATCCGGTCTCACCGTCATATGCAAGAGAAAGTGTAGAAATACTCATCCTCTCGTCTGCCTCAAACATTGCGGAAATGATGTCCTTTATGGAACGATAGGTTGCTTTAAAGGAAACAGTAAATGGAGAATTGTACAGGAAAACCGTATCTCGCATTCCACCCGTTGCCACAACAGCATCCTGTGCTGTCTCATCAGTTTCAACTGCGTCGTTTGCAGGCTCTTCCTCTGTTGGCGCTGCCTCCGGTGCTGCGACCTGCATCATCTCTGTTCCTGAAACTGCAAGGCTGTTTACCCAGATAGAGTACATACTCTCAAGGTTTACAGTATACATTACTTTATCTTCTGTTCGAATGTCGCTTGGATATTTTGCAAGTGTTGCAGTCATCTCATCGTTCATTCGTGTTGTCTCATCAATATAAAACTGTTTGTTGTCAACCAGCTTCTGCAATTCATCCACCTCAGCCTGAAGGGAAGCGTTCTCTCCTTCCAGTCCTGCCTTCTTCTCATTGAAGGAGGTAAAGATAAAGAAGTAGGATGCCACTGCCAAAAGTACACCACATAACATAATTAATAAATTAATTTCACTCTTTTTTGGTTTTTTCATGTTTCCTGCCCTCCTACTGCTCTACTGCGGCATCGTCGCTTGGCTGCTGTTCACCGTCCTGTGCCTCTTCGGTTTCTTCTGTTTCAAGATAAGGATTATCGCCGAATACACATTCAATGGAATAAACATCTGTGATTGCTCCGGTTTCCAGATCCTGACTTTCACTGAATCCCGCAACATTTATTTCAGAGAAGTATGGAAGCTTTCTAAAATCAACCAGGGTCTTGGCAATGCTCTGCTTATTGGGAACCGTGATGCTCATAACAATTGACGTATCAGACACCGACATGGAGGATACCAGAGTTTCTGATGGGAAGTTGCTCTCCAGGTCTCCAATGATTTGAGGTAAATTCTCCAGTGGATTCACTGTTGCAGTTGCAAGTGCATTCACATAATCGTAATCACTCTGTGTTGACGTATACTGATTATAGGTATCCTGAACCGGTGCAAGCTGCGCTTTTGTCTCCTGCAGATTGCTGTTCTGGCTCTTTACCATAAAATATGGAATCAGGGAAACAAGTGCAAGAATCACAGCAACACCTGCGCCAACCCCCAATACTATATAGGGAAGCGTGTCATTGTTTCCAATATCATTTAAGGATTCCTTGGAAAAACCTGAGCCCTTCTTTTTAGCTGCTTCCTGAGCAGGCATAAATCCAACAGAACCGAGTCCTGCACCAATGACAGAAATATAATCACCAAGGGATACGCCCTGTAAATGAAGACCCTGATCAATATTGGTTCCAGCCAGATCCTTAAGTACCTCAACATCACGACCAAGTTCATCGGACAAAAGTCCTGCAAATCCCCAGAAATCAGCTGCAATACCGGTAATAATAATATTATCAATGGAAGCATCTCTGTTTTTTGAATTATAGTAATCAATTACACGGACGATTGAGCCAATCAGCTGCTGGTAGCTCAATGTAATATCTCTTCTTAAGCGAAGCATTTTCAGGTTTGCACCAGCCTGCTTTGCTGCAACTGTCGCAGATGCAACCATGGAGGAATCGCCTGTAGTGGAAGCCAGCGTAACAGCTCTCTGCTGTTCCTGTTCCAGTTTGGCAACCTCTTCTTCCTTCGTTGCCAGCAGCTGCTCTTCATCCGGTCTCATAACCAGGTTGTTACGGCGGAGTGTCTTAACAGCCGACTCATAATTTAAAGGCTCTTCATAAACATCGGTATCCATCATAATGCCAACAATCTGATCTGCGCCATAGATACCGGCTCTCTGCATGGTAATTACACCATTATTGGTAACTGTCAGCAGTGAGGAACGCTCATCGATCTTGACTGTCAGGTTTACGCCGGTTGCAAATCTGTGACGAAGTGCCTGGAAAATACTGTTACCACTGTAATCAATGGACACAAGGTCAAGTCCCAGCTGTTTCGCCAGTTCATAATATCCTGTTAAAATGTCAGATGGTGCTGCCATAATCATAATACGATACTGTTTATTGCCAGCCTCATCCTCTACGGTATCCATAATATTATGTGCAAACTGATACTGTGTTGGATCAACGGGGAAATAGTCTGTGATATTGGTCATAATCAAATCGCGAACCATTTTTTCTTTTACCAATGGAATAACTGCTTCTCTGTTTGCAATTTTTGTGGATGAAACTGCAAAAATAACTTTTTTAGAGCTCATTCCGTTCGCAGTTATGTAAGATTTCAGGTCCTGAACAAATTCATCCGTTACATGGATAAAACCATCATCCAAAATATTGTCCGGTGTTTTCATACTGAAAACGCCGTAAACCTTTGGATGTTTTGACTGAAAATCCATTTCACAAACCTGTGTCAAAGAATATCCAACTTCAATACTAAGTACTCTTTGTGCCTTTGCCATGATTTACCTCCCTAAATATGGAACATTCATTTTTTCTTCATTTATCATTTTGTTGATTTAATTTTTCTATATAAAGTCCGTCATCCGCTTACCGGGAAGAACGAACCAACATACCAGTTTAATATACGATTTCCCCATAATGCTGCAATAAAAATGCCTGCAGCCAGATATGGTCCCATTGCCAGAACATGCTCTGCATTTGATACCTTCATCCGAATAATATGTATTACAGAACCTAAAATGCAGCCCAATAAAAAAGCGATAATGGAAAGCTTCCATCCAAGCAGCAGTCCCGCTGCTCCCATAAGCTTCACATCTCCACCACCAATAGCGGCTCCATGTGAAACCTGATAAAGAATCCATAGGAAAGTACTGACAGCAAGGAGACCGATTCCATACTCCACCCAATCCCCTAAGTGAAATACAAGATGAACCAGTCCCAGTGCCAGTATAAATAAGTTGATTCCTATTGGAATCTCATAAGTTCTAAAATCAATAACACTGAGTACAATCAGCGCCGATGTTAATAAACAGTATATAACTGAATCTATACTCCAACCGTTTACTAAAAAAATCAGTACATATAAGACCCCGTTTGCTGCCTCAACCAAAGGATACTGGAGGGATATATGCGACTTACACTTTCGACATTTACCACCAAGAAAGATATAGGAAAACAAGGGTATCAAATCATACCACGCAAGCTGATAGCCGCATGTCATACAATGTGATCTCTTCTTTGCAATACTCTCCTTAAGTGGAACTCGTAATATGCAGACATTTAAAAAGCTGCCTATTACGATTCCATATAAGAAGACCACAGCATAGGTTATGATTCCTAAAATAATAAAATCAGTGGTCATAGGGGAATGTCTCCTTGTGTTTTGTTACTCTATTTTCTCAGGTACTGTTAAATCACCTTTGGTTACAGTGAAGTTACCCTGTGCATCAACGGAAATACTAGGTGAATCCGTGCCTTTTCCAGCGGAGTTGGATTTCCATCTTAAGCTTTTGAGGTCTGTTACGCCCAATGTGCTCTTTACTTCTGCTCCCCATGAACCAGTAATAGTTACAGATGCGCCGGATGTAGAAGGTGCATCTAAAATATCTGCATCAGATGCAGCTGTTGTACAAGCGGTGTAAACGGAATCCAGCTGATCCTTATCAGCAGATACTCTGGATTTTTCTACATATTTTAAATACTGAGGTGCTAAAACACCAATTAAGATTGCCATGATAGCAATAACGATGATTAACTCTACTAAAGAGAAACCTTTGTTGTTTGTCTTTTTCATGATAAACTCTCCTTTATAATTTTTATAGTTTGTATATATATCTTAAAGTCCATTCCCCTATCAAACGAACCTTAATTCAATTTTACAGGCTGTCTAAGCCTTCGTACATAGCTGCCATAGGTGCCATAACTGCTCCGATGATGACGCCGCAGACACCTGCCATAATGATAATCATCATAGGCTCCAGGGCTGCCATCAGTCCCTGGGTTGCCACCTCTACTTCTTCCTCATAATAATCGGCGAGGGTATTTAACATATCCTCTGTATTACCGGTCTCCTCACCGATTCTGGTCATATGATAAACCATAGGTGGAAACAGTCCGGATTTTTCAAGGGGTGTCGAAAGTGGGACACCCTGCATGACATCTGTCTTTGCATTTAACATACATTCTCTGTAAAATACGTTGTTCATGGTATCACCGACAATCTGAACCGCATCCGGCATGGAAATACCGGCGGCCAGCATGGTGGACAAATTTCTTGCAAATTTCGCCGAACTGGATTTAACTGTCAAATCGCCAAACAGAGGCATTTTAATAGCTGCCTTTGCAATTAATCCCTCTCCTGTAGGAGTCTTCTTAAAGTATCTGAATCCAATTACCAATGCAACAATCACAAGTACTATTACATACCATCTTGCCTGCATGAAATCGGATGCTGCCATAACCGCCAGCGTAATCTTTGGCATGTTAATGTCCATATCTGCAAACATTTCCATAAAGGTCGGCACAACGAAGGTCAGCATAACAATGATAACGACTACTGCTACAACCGCCACAACGATAGGATAAATCATAGCCTTTTTAATCAGTCCATTCAATTTGGCACTTTTCTCAAACTGCACGGCCATTCGCTCAAAGGCAATATCCAGACTACCGGAAGCCTCACCGGCACTGACCATATGTACTAACAGGTTGGGGAATACATCCGGCCTTGCCTTCATGGAGTTGGCAAGGGTTTCACCCTTCTGAACACTGGCGCTGACTTCCTGCATTGCCCCTCTTAAGGTTGGATTTTCTGTCTGCTCTGTCAGCATACGCATGGATTCAATGATTGTTACACCTGCCCGGTGAAGACTGACAAACTGTCGGCAGAATAAGCTTAAATCTCTTACCTGAACCTTCTTTTTAAAGATACCGCCAAGATTGATATCCTTGTCCAGAACACCCTGTTCTTTAATCTCAATTAAGGTAAGACCTTCTTTTTTGATTGCGTCAGTTGCTTTCATCTGGTTATCTGCTTCCAGGGAAGCCTTTACCTGTTTTCCTTTGGCGTCAATCGCAACATATGAAAAACTAGCCACTGTATTTCCTCCTCTATCTTTTCTTCTCTATCCTTCTGTCTGTATCTTTATGAATCAAAGGATACCTTGATCATCTCAGAAACAGAGGTTACTCCATTTAATACGTACTGGGTTGCACACATACGCAGCGTATGCATTCCATCGTCCAGTGCCGCCTTCTTGATATGCTCTGCATCCTCGCCGCTGGCAATAACCTTGCGGACATTGGGTGTTACTTCCATAATTTCATATACACCAATTCGTCCTTTATATCCATTGTTGTCACAGCTGGAGCAGCCTACCGGCTCATAAATCTCAAGCTGTGTTCCGGGTTCATATCCGAGAATTTCCAGCTGGTCCTCTGTGGCAAGGGTCTTCTTTTTACACCTTGGACAAAGTCTGCGGACCAGACGCTGTGCAATGATACCCACCGTAGCATCTGCAATCATATAATTGGGAAGTCCCATATCTGAAAGACGGGTAACGGTACTTGCCGCCGAGTTCGTATGTAAGGTACTTACAACCAGATGGCCTGTGATAGAAGCCTGAACGGCGATGCCTGCCGTCTCCTCATCACGAATCTCACCGATCATGATAATATCCGGATCCTGCCTCAAAATGGATCTCAAGGCGCTGGCAAAGGTAAGTCCTGCCTTCACGTTGGTCTGAACCTGATTAATACCAGCCACATTGGCCTCGACAGGGTCTTCAACTGTGATGATATTAACATCTTCTTTATTCAATTCACTGAGTGCCGTATATAAGGTAGTTGACTTACCACTACCGGTTGGTCCTGTAACAAGAATAATTCCATGAGGATTCTTTAAAATATGATCAAACAGCTTCAAATCATGCTCATTAAATCCAAGCTCTGACTTATCTCTTGTCAGTGCGTTCTTGTTGGTGATACGCATTACGACTTTCTCACCATATACTGTCGGAAGAATAGATACACGGATATCATATTCTCTGTTATCTACAAAGGAGGTGATACGACCATCCTGAGGCTTTCTCTTCTCTGAAATATCCATGCCGCCCACAATCTTTAAACGGGCTACAATAGCGGGAAGCATCTTGATATTATATGTCATTCTCTCATGCAGTGCGCCATCAATTCGATAACGAACGCGAACCTTGCGCTCCAGTGCTTCAATATGAATATCGGAAGCTCTCTGTCTGACTGCCTGCTCAATCATGGTGTTAACCAGCTGAACAATTGGAGAATTATTTACATCATCATTGAGCATCTGCTCAATTTCATCATCCTGGAACAAATCACTTCGTTCCTGCTCATAATCATTGGCAGCCTTAAGTGCCTCTGCGTTACCATAATATTTATCAATGGCTACAACGATTTCCTGGGGTGTTGCAACCATGGGGTCAATCATACGGTTGGTTACCATGGATAAATCGTCAATGGCAAGCATATCGTTTGGATCTGCCATCGCCACGCGAATTACATTTACATTTCTGTCATCATAGCAATATGGAATTGCTGTATATTTCTTTAATAATTCCACGTCGAACATGGAAATCAAATCATCCGGTATTCTGGTGTCCTGAAGATTCGCTCTGTCTAAATGAAGCTGATGACAAAGTGCATCTGCCATGATATCATCCGTAACAAATCCCTCTGTAACAAGAATTTCACCCAGACGCTTTTTCTTTTCTTTTTGAATTTCCAGCGCTTGTTCGATATCATTCTCTGTAATAACTCCCTCCGACAGAAGAATGTCACCGATTCTCATTTTTCTTCTTCCTGATAAGCTCATAGACCGCTACCCCTCAAAACCTTCTTGGTATTTTACCGTCCTTTTACAATCCTTAAGTTTTTATTAAAAATAAATAAAAATGGACGCAACAATGCCTAATTGGATAATTATGTAAACATTTTAACATGCAAAATTGATAATCGCAAGCTAAACGCGATACTATTTATTAGCTGAATTGCACAATCTTTCCAATAATTTTTATTGCAATTTGACAGTGTTACCGTGCACACCCTATTTTTCCTCGAATAAAGGGATGAGCATATTACGCTCAAATTCTTCCTCTGGCAGTGGGGGATTCATATATTCCAGTGGCTTTGATTCCATCTGTCCATCACTTCTTTTGTAGGAAACCTGTTTGGGAAATGCAGTAAGCCCAATTGGTGTTAACACCTCACAGATAACAGGTCCGTCAAAATCCAAAACACGCTGGACCTTCTCATCGAGCTCCCCATTATCTCGAATAATTTCTGCATGAACGTCAAAGGCTTCTGCCACTCTGGCAATCGATGGAAGCGACAGCTCTGACTGCTCATTGCAGGCCACAAAATGTTTTGCGAACAGGTTGGTCTGTGTCGCCTGAATTGCTCCATAGCCATGATTACACAGAACAAAAATTTTAACAGGGAGCTTCAATCTTTTTATCGTCTCAAGCTCCTGCATATTCATCACAAAACCGCCATCACCGTTTACCCCTACCGTCCTTGCCCTGTTGCCGGCAAGACAGGCTCCTATCGCAGATGGAAAACCATATCCCATGGAGGCAAGGCCCTTGGTACAGAACACTCTCTGTCCCTTCTTTACACGGAAGGTCTGCATGGAAATGTCGATGCAGCTTCCTGAGCTTCCCGACACATAAATATCATCCTTCGTCATATATTTTGAAATTGTTTCAAGAAGGCAGTAGGTATTGACCCTTCCCTTTTCTTCCCAAAATTCCTTTTTTACCAGCGGATATTTTTCCTTCATTGTATTGCCATAGGCAAACCACTGGCTTCTATCCTTCTTCTTAATCTGATTTTTATGGTTCAAAAGGCATTTTATAAATGCTTTTGCATCAGCGCAGACAGGCAGATTTGGACGCACATTGACCTTATGCAGTTCGTTTTCATCAATGTCAACCATGACTCTGTAAGCTGCCCTTGCAAATCCATCAAAATTATAGCCCGTCTGGAGCAGGTTCAGTCTCGCTCCGATACTCAAAAAGAAATCTGAATTCTGCTGCATAAAATTTGCATAACGGTGCCCAAGCCCTCCTGGTCTTCCATAATAAAGAGGATTTTCTTCTTCTATGAGATCAATTCCGTTCCAGGTCGTCAGAACAGGAATCTGAAGTATCTGCACAAGCTCGTCCAGCTCCTTTATTCCATCGGCCAGGCGGATTCCATTTCCTACCATCAAAACCGGTCTGTCTGCATTGTTGAGCTTATCTATCACTTCTAAAACCAGTGCTTCCAAATGTTCATTGGTCTTTTCCGGCTCCGGCACAAATCCAGCCAGCTTCTCCTCATCTACCATACTGGCCTGAACATCAAGCGGAATATCAAGCCAGACCGGACCCTTTCTCCCATGAGTGGCTTCATAAAGTGCTTTTTCCATATGAAAGCGAATATCTTCCGGGTTCTCTACCAGAGCTGCATATTTTGTGATAGAGGAAACAACAGAAACAATATCCAATTCCTGCATCCCCTGCTGCCTGATTCCCTGATGATTAATCATGTCTGCCCGCTTCACCTGTCCGGATATGACACACATGGGTGTGGACTCCAGAAATGCCCCCGCTACACCAGTTAATGCATTGGTTCCTCCCGGTCCTGTTGTAACCATAGCAAGGCCTATTTTTCCGTTGACCCTTGCATAAGCCTCTGCTGCAATGGCACAGGCCTGCTCATGCAGACAGCACACATATTGAATTTTTTCACTTTTACCAAGGGAATCATTCAGATGCATGGCTCCCCCGCCCGGCAGCATAAACATATGTCTGGCTCCGGTTTCTTCCAGCTTTTTAATTACATAATCTGATACTTTTATCATTTGGCAAGCCTCTTTGTACCCAGTCCTGGTACCCTTCCCCGTAGATTTATCATTTAATCCTGATATTTACTCTTTGTCACAAACTCAATTTCCATATAATCTGCTGTCTTACTGCAGAAATCATCAAACATCTCCTTGATTTCCGCATTCACCTCACTGCGTTTCTTACCGGGATTGTTATGAAGAAGTGATTTATCTGTATAACTCTTCTCATATTCATTTCCAAAGCCGTCAAAACCTGCCAGAGCAACCTTCTTTGCGTGAATACGGTTTAAAAGTCTCAGGCAGAAGATTCCGGAATTGTCAAAGTGCTTCCAGCCTCTCTTTGCCAGAAGATTGTAATTTACAATCAGCTCATCCTCCTTTGCCTTTGTTTTTATATTTGACAAAATAATTTTTTTGGCTTTCCGAAACAGTTCAGGGTATATTTCCTGTGCATATTCATAGCGCAGACGATTGCTGAAGAAAAGGAAATCATACTCGTAATGATCCATGATAGAATTGATTCCAATAATGACAGGCTTCTTCCGTGCAATATATTCCTTTATTTCTTCTTCCTTTTCCGCCAGCGAACTGCCTGGAAAGAGTAAAAGCACCTGTCTGGAAGAAATGTATTCCTTCAATTCCCTTAAATCCTGTTCATCATCTACCTTTTTATTCTGATAATCCAGGTATTTCTTTTCCAGAAGGTCATAATCATATTTTTTTCGTTCGTCCTCCGACAGAGATTCAATTACATTTCTCATGTCAAGGGCGCTCGTTCTGTGATTTTTGGTTAAATAGGCAATGTTATTGACATGTGCACAATACATTCCTGAGATAAAATACGGAATAGAATATCCCCATGAAAAATGCTGAGTAAAATACCCCATGTACATATCAATGGCATCCATAATAACATTCATATCATAATTGCCGCCACAATGACTGTTTAAATAATTTGCCATCAGCTCTGTGGTGGTATTTCCAGCTCCACGTCCCATTCCACACAGGCTCGAATCGACAATCACGCCCCTCCCGCTCTTTCCAAGAATCTTTACAAAATCCATGGAAAGTGCAAAGGAAAGCTGTTGATTGTTATGGGAATGAAATCCAAGCTTTATGTCTTTGTTCAAATTTGCATCCAGAATTTCAACAATGTGCTCCAAATCCTCTGTAAACATGGCTCCAAAGGTATCAACAACAGAGAGGCTCACCGGCCCAGCTTCGTTGATGCACTCTGCCAGTGACAGCAGCTCCTCATTGCTGTATCCAAGTGTATTTGCTGCCTGATAAAAAACCTGATATCCCTTCTCCTTAATCTGCTTTCCCAACGCAATTCCCTCACGGAATTTCTTTTGTGGAAATACAACACGAATTGCATCAACAGACTTTCCGTCACAAACCGGCAGACTGTTCAGGTCATATCTGTCCCAGTCAATCATAACCACATAGGTTGTTTTTGGATTCTTTTCCGTTAAATAGGGTTCCATGTCAGAAGGCACATGGTAAAAGGATGTTCCCTCCTTATACGGAGCATCCTTCAGCCACCCACACTCGATAATGTTCACATTTGCATCCTGCATCTTCTTGATAATACCCCTGATTGCAGGAACACCGAAGTCAGCATCCACAATATATGCCCCATCACGAAGCGTGCAGTCTAAAAGCTGTATTTTTTCACTCATTTTCTTTTCCCCCAAACCTTATTACTGCTGTTTTATCCAATTGATTGTCTGTCTGATTCCTTCATCAAAACCTGTCTCAGGCATAAATCCAATCTTCTCTGCCCACTCTGTATCTGCACAAAGGTACTCCAGACGTCCCGGCTGCCTTTGTATTTTTCCAAGCCCCGGCTGAAGTTTATATTGGCTCTCCCTTGCCATAATTTCAATATATTCCCGCAGTGGTCTGCACTGTCCGCTCCCCAGGGGATAGGTTCTTCCATGCTCTCCCTTTAGTGCCAGTAAATACAATGCCTTTGCCGCGTCTTTACAGTATAAATAATCCCACTTCTGTGTTCCGTCTGAAAATGCTGTTTCTTCATTGGAAATCATTTTCCGAAGACCGGAAATCACCATTGTATTCTCTCCATCAAAGGGACCATAAACACTCAGAATCCTTGTCCAGATATGCTTGATTCCAAGCTCCTCACAAAGCTTTCTGCTCATCTGTCCTGCACAAAGCTTTGCCATTCCATAGCCTGTTTCCGGCACAGTTGGCGTATCCGCAGAAAGTCTTGTATTTACAGGACCGTATTCTGCCTGTGAGCCACAGCCAACAAAGGTTTTACAGCCGAGCTGACCAGCCAGTCTTACGGCGTCTAATGTATATTCAATGTTTTTTACCTGTAGACTCCAATTGTTGCGTGCCGCTCCTGATGCCCCCATCCAGGCAAGATGAAAAAAGCAGTCAAAGGAATACTCCATCAGGCTGACATCAAGCCCTGAAATCTCTTTTAATGAGCAGGGAATAAGCTGAGCATTATGGAATTTTTTCATTCTTTCATTTCGATCAGACTGTGGATTCATCAGCACACAGACATTCCATTCTTCCTGCTCCAACAATTCTAAAAGTGCCATTCCAATGGCACCCGTTGCACCCGTGACCAGAGCTGTTCTTCTATCACTTTTCACATGTCCCACCTATTCCATATACGCGTACAATACGGTATCACAATATTCATATGTATGATGTCTTACCTGAAATTTATACTCCGGTACCATTCGATGTAACAACAGAGGAATATCATACAAATCAGCTCCCCCATGATAAATACATACCGCAATCAGGGGTTTATCTCTTTTTATTGTCTTTTCTGCCCCCAGAAGCATGTCATATTCATAGCTTTCTATATCTGCCTTCAAAAATGAAATCTTCTGCTCCACAAAAAAATCATCCAAAGCATAAATTGGAAGTTTTTCTTCATTTCCCTTCTCGTTTCCAAATTTAGCTCCCAGAGAAGTACCAGCCTTGCTCTTTGTCGAAAATGCAAGCTGTGTGCTTTCCCTTCCAACTCCCGCAAAAACTAACTGTACCTTTTCTAAAGGCATACCCCACTCAGCATTAATTCGTTTTAAACGCTGTTCCATTGCCGCATAATTGCGGCTGTCAGGTTCAAAGAGAAAGGCCTTTTGAAAAACACCACATTTTACGTTCATATAGGTTTCAAAGCTGTCACCTACATACGCTCCACAATCTACAAAAACTTCTTTTTCTTTTCTTCGTAAAAAAGGTCTGATGCAAAAGTACTGGTCTCTGCTGACAAGCTCTTCGGCAATTTCAAAATTGTTCTTCCTTGCCTCAATGACCGCGTTGTAAACTTTTTTTGACCTTTCATCCTCTAAAAGGTCCAACACCTTTGCAATTTTCTTTTTATTTTTCTTAAAAAGAAAGGCATCCATATTCATGCCCTTTAATCCCATACCGGTAATTTGATGTAAAATCACAATACTGATTTCCGGATTTGCAGAGCAGACCAGAATCAAAAGCTCCTTCTGCTCCTCCTTAGAATATTTCTTTTCAATATCCTCCGGCGATAATATCTCAATCTGTCTTTCAGAAAATTTTTGATAACGCTTCTCCTTGCTGTTATCAATATAATATTCCGGAATAATTCCTTCTCTCTCTAAGCTTTTTTCATATAGCAGAGAGGTATTCCCAGTTCCCCAAATGCATATTCTCTCCAGTTTCGCTTCCTTAGCCTTCTTTTTCCTTTCCCCCATAAAAATCCTCCATTACTCTTCAAAATTAAGCACTTCTTTTTCTATAACCCCAGGTCTCTTGGAAACCTTATTCAAAATCACTCCCACATATTCTCCCACAAGACCGATGCAGATTAGCTGTACTGCTCCAAGGAAAAACATTCCTATCAAAATTGGCGTCGTTCCTGCCTGGAAAGTATTCCAGAATGCAATTTTATAAATCAAATAAACAATACCAATCAGCAAGCTGAAAAAAGCTGTAAAAATTCCCAAAATTGTTGCAATACGAAGCGGTGCTGTGGACGTTGTCACAAGTGAATTGATTGCAAAGGAAAAATAGCGGCTGAGATTGTAGCTTGATTTTCCACTTCTTCTTTCTTTTTGAATATATGGAATCAGCTTAATGTTATATCCCATTTCCGCCAACAGGTTTCTCGTACTGATATCCTCATCTGAAGCAAGAACCGCATCAACAACCTCCCTTTCCATAAGAACAATCCCGGAAATATGCGGAATTTGTGGTGTTTCAGAGAAACCTGCAATGATCTTATAATATAAGGATCTCAAGCCATACTTCAGTTTTCCCTCTTCGCTTGCCTGCTTTTGTCCACATACAACCTTGTACCCATCTTCCCAGTACTGAATAAATTCCGGGATCATCTCAGGCGGCTCCTGAAAATCACAGGGAATAGACAATTCCACGTCCCCTGTCACATGCTTAAGTGCATTGATAAAGGAGCGCTGTGGTCCATAGTTTCTATTGTTAAAAATCACCTTTACTCTATGATCCCTTTGAGCCAGCTGATGTAATTTTTCTACCGTTCCATCTGTAGAAGCATTATCCGGATAAATAATTTCGTAATCGTATTTCTCCATTTTTTTCATTTGCCCGGTCAAAGCCTCATACATCGGAATAACATTATCAACCTCGTTAAAGCACATCACAATAATACTGATTTTTTTCATATTTTGTACCATCTCTTTTCATTCAAAAGCTAAAACAAATATATCATATTTTTACTTTATTTTCCACTTTAACAGCAATTGTGTAAATAGTATGTAAAAAAATTGCCTATGGACATGAAAAGGGCGGTAATCTTTTTCAT
>CAZUCI010000010.1:0-12515 GCA_964619485.1 uncultured Lachnospiraceae bacterium | reverse complement strand
CATAATACACATTGTTTCCGATACTATTGCATTCATTTCAAACACCTCCACCATTACTTATAAATATCTCCTCGTGAACCAATTCGAAAGACATAATACTTTCTATAATAGTATGTCATTTTTAATGTTTTTTCAACCAAAACAAATAAAATACTGCCCATCTTTCTGCAAAACAGTGCCATCCGTTTCCATCTTCAGTAAGGTCAAAAGTATATTGCTGGTACTGTATTGTGCGTTTTTTTCACACAACATTTCTGCCGATGACGGTACTACTTCAAGCTCCTGAAACAGTCTGCTCTCCAGGCTTTTTGCAGGATATGGATTATCTCTGACGCGAACCTTCTGCAGTGCCAAATTATCAGTTCCATCTAATTTTATTTTTCTTTTTGTGATTACTGCCCCTTTTATTTCCTTTAATGTTTCCTCCAGACTACATACAATTTCCGCACCCTGCCTCACCAGCTCATTACATCCGGCGCTTAAGGGATCCGTCAGTCTGCCGGGAACAACATAAACATCTCTGCCCTGCTCCAACGCCATGTTAACTGTTATAAAGGTTCCACTTTTTCTTTTCGCCTCCACAACAAGCAATGCATCCGCCATTCCACTGATAATTCGGTTTCTCGGTGGAAAATTCTGAGCCCTTGCTTCCATTCCCGGCGGATATTCACTGACAATCATACCTTTTTGAATCAGAGAATCATACAGCTTTCTATTCTCCCTCGGGTAACACACATCAACACCGCTTCCAAGCACAGCTATGGATGTTCCACCATGCTCAATGGCTGTTCTCTGAACAATCCCGTCAATTCCACATGCCATTCCACTGATTACGCAAATATTCAAAGCCGCACACAGCTCTCCGATCACACCCGCCATATATCTTCCATATTCTGAACAGATTCTTGCTCCCACCACAGCCAGACAGACCTCTTCCCTGTTTAAATTTCTTTCTCCTTCTGACAGTGTGTAGATGCCATAAGGTCTGTCCGGAATATTAAGTAAGCTTATGGGATAACCCTTTGAACTGACACTTTGAAAGCAAATCCCACTGCTTTTAAGCCTTTTGTATCTTTCTTCCGGATTAATAGTCCTAAGTTCCTGACAGATTCTTTCCGACACCTTTTCTCCTACTCCCCTGCCCCGAAGATAGCTCTTTTTATTATCCTCATTCATCTGTAGAAAAAGTTCTGAAGCCTTTCCCTTTTCCGCAATCTTCTCCATAGTTTTCCTTCCAACGCCGGGCAGGCTGTAAAGTAATTCTTCATACATGTCCCATTCCATTATTCCATTCCTCTAATCCTTTCCATTCCTCTGTTTAACATAATCGCTTCCCCCATATGTCCCTCGTTTATTATTTCTTTCCTGTCCATATCTGCAATGGTACGAGCCAGCCTTTTAATACGGCATAGTCCGCGCATGCTGAGTTCTGAGTGTTCAAATGTACGCTTCAGCAATCGTTTTGCCTTCGTGCTTATCACACAGCATTCCTGAATCTCCTGATTTGTCAGCTGACTGTTGAACCTTCCGCTTCTCTCTATTTGAATCTGATGGGTTTCTGCAACTCGTTTTCGAATTTCTGCACTGCTTTCCTCTTTCCTGTCAGTTTCAATCTGCTCCCATTTTATTTTTCCAACCAGAACGCTTAAGTCGATACGATCTAATATTGGACCTGACACACGGTTCCTATAACGAACGACCTCGCTCTCCTTGCAGTTACATTTATTTCGATCGGGATAAAAGCCACAGGGACAGGGATTCATTGCGGCTAAAAACAGAAAATCGCTTTGAAAAACACAGCTGTAATGATTTCTTACAATTCGTATCTGTTTTTCTTCCAGAGGCTGGCGTAAAAGATCCAGCTTTGCCCTCCCAAATTCCGGCAGTTCATCCAGAAACAATATTCCATGATTTGCCAGAGAAATAACCCCAGGCTTTGGACTAAAGCCACCACCCACAAGGGCATTAGCCGTGATGGAGTGGTGCGGATTCTGAAAGGGTCTCTCTGTGATAAAGCTTTGTTTTTCATCCAACAATCCAGCCACACTGTAAATTTGGGAAGTGTCCATCTTTTCCTTCTCACTCATATCAGGCAAAATACCTGGAAAAGCGGCTGCAATCATACTTTTTCCACTGCCCGGTGGTCCAACCATCAGCATATTGTGAAAACCTGCTGCCGCTATTTCTGCCGCCCTCTTCGCCATGGGCTGACCTATAATGGCAGAAAAATCAACAAAGGAATGCCCCTCCTTTGTGCCTGCATCAATTTTTTCCGATGAACTTTTCATGCCTTCCGGCATTGCTCCCTCCTTGAGAAATTTCACAACATCACTGATCCATGCAAAGCCAAGCGTTTGAATTCCTTTTACGTTTTCTCCCTCTCCCTGATTTTTTTCAGGAATAATACACTGTTTTAGCTTTCGTTCCCTTGCCGCAAGAACCATGGGAAGAATTCCTCTTACCGGGCGCAGTGAGCCATCCAGCCCAAGCTCCCCCGCAAGCAGCGTTTTGTTGTTTAAACCTAGAACACCCATACATTGTAAAATGCCAATTGCAATTGGCAGATCAAAGGCCGCACCTCCTTTTCGAATACCTGCCGGTGAAAGGTTCACCGTAAATCGCTTTGGCGGTATTTTATACCCTGCGTTTTTTAACGCAACACGAACCCTCTCCACGGATTCTTTTACTTCCGTCCCCGGAAGCCCTACCACATCGATACAGGGCAGTCCTTCTGCCATATCGACCTCCACTGTCACAAGGTATCCCCCAACACCGCAGACAGCAGCACTTAATACAGAACAAACCATTTTGTTCCTCCTGAAAAATAATTTTTAATTTAATTTTTTTGAATTTTAAAGCTTGAATTGTTTGAGTTGTTTGAATTTAAAAAAGATTTTAAGATAGTTCCTGCTGCCATAGACAGCAGCAGGAATCATAGATACTGATAGAAATACTGGTATAAGAAGTTAGATAATCTGTGTACGCATCTTGTCCGGATTCTGGGCATACTCGATACAGCTTTGTCTGGAAATCTTACGGCTCATATACAGCTGAATTAAATAATCATCCAGAGTCGTCATACCTTCACGCTTACAGGTCTGAATAACAGACTGCAGCTGATGAGTTTTTCCCTCACGGACAAGGTTCTTTACAGCAGCATTCGCATGCATAACCTCAAAGGCTGCAACTCGTCCATCTTCGTTGATGTTCGGTACCAGTGCCTGGGAAATAATACATACCAGAACTGCTGCCAGCTGAACACGAACCTGCTGCTGCTGATATGGCGGGAATGTATCAATGATACGGTCGAGAGTACTTGCTGCATCCATGGTATGTAATGTGGATAATACCAGATGGCCTGTCTCAGCAGCTGTAATAGCGGTACTGATTGTCTCATAATCACGCATCTCACCTACCAGAATAACATCAGGATCCTCACGCAGTGCAGCTCTAAGTGCATTGGCAAAGCTTTCTGTATCCTGTCCGATTTCACGCTGGTTTACCATGGACATATTATGCTTATGGGAATACTCGATAGGCTCCTCCAGTGTAATAATATGAGCATCTCTTGTCTTGTTGATTTTATCAATAATAGAGGCCAGAGTTGTTGACTTACCACTACCGGTAGGACCTGTAACCAGAATCAGTCCTCTCTTACGGGCATACAGGTCAATGACCGACTGTGGGATTCCCAGATCCTCTGCCTGAGGAATTTCTGTTGTAACAGTACGAAGTGCCATACCGATACATCCACGCTGCTTATATACGTTAACACGATACCTGCCGATTCCCGGAACACCGACAGACATATCGTACTCACCCTTCTCTTCAAATTTTTCTCTCTGCTTTGGTTTTAACAGATTCACACACAGCTCCAGTGTGTCATTTGGCTTCATAACAGGAAAATTCATCTTGTGCAAATGACCATTGACACGCATCATAGGCGGAAGGCCAACTGTAATGTGACAGTCGGATGCTCCGGCTCCAAACGCAACTGTTAAAATCTCCTGTAAGTTAGGCATTTCTGACATATTCCTTTTCTCCTTTATCTCTCCCAATATGGTTTACATAATTGTTGTGTTTTCAAAGGCATACCGCAGCTTCTGCAGTGCCTTTTTTTCAATTCTGGAAACGTAGCTTCTTGATATCCCCATCATCTGTCCGATTTCCCGCTGTGTCAGCTCTCTATCCAAGCCCAGACCATACCGAAGCCTGATTACCTCCAATTCTCTTCCACTCAGTGTATCATGCAGTACACCCCGCAGACGTCTCACGTCCTCTCTGACAGAAAGAATTTCAAATGCGTCCGTTCCTTCTGCACAGGTGACATCTAAGAGATTAATCTCGTTTCCTTCCTTATCCGTTCCAATAGGTTCATACAGGGAAACATCCCTGGCTGACTTTTTTCTGGTTCGAAGCATCATCAGCAGCTCATTATCTATACATCTGGCTGCATAAGTAGCTAACTTATTCCCCTTACTGCCGTCAAAGGTCTGAATTGCCTTTATAAGACCAATCGTTCCGATTGAAATTAAATCTTCCGTGCTCTCCTCCACATTCTGGTATTTCTTTACAATATGGGCGACCAGCCTCAGGTTTCTTTCAATCAGTACCTGTTTAGCCTCCAGTGCTTCCTCCTTATCGCCCTCCAGAAACATATGAATATAATAGGACTCTTTTTCCTCACTTAAGGGTTTTTGAAATGTTTGCACAAAAATCCCCCTGGAAATCGATTTTACTATATTGTATGCCAATGGCTCGGTTAAGGTTTCACAACATATTTATTATACAAACATTGTTTTTATTGTGCAAGATTTTTTATTATTTTGGTGTTTTTTTGTAAAAGTTTACCAAAGAAGCTTATATGCATCCGATTTCAGGAACTGAATATTTTTAATTTCACATTGATATGCATGCTCCGAACCATATATGATCACACTGATTTCTCCATGCTCCATTGTCAGCCATTTTGCATTGCTTCCAAGAGGAATCAGCAGCCTTCCATTGGCATATTTGCAGTTCATACTCTCAGTCTGCCCATCTGCTTCAAACTCCACAGCCACCTTCAGCCCCTCATGTGGCGAGGCCTGCTGCAAAAACTGCTCCAGGCTCCGGCTTTCTTCTTTTTCAATCTGATTATCCGCCAGTTCCATATAAAGGAAATCAGCTTCGTCCCCCTTTAGACGCTGATTCAGTTCAAGAAGATACATGGTATAATAATCTGGCTGTTTCTCATCCCCCGACACTTTTCCCTGCTGCATCTGAGCCCCCTTCACCGCATAATCTGTATGTTCCACCCAGTCAGCTCCATATGCAAGATAAGATCTCCCCAGTGAATCCGGCAGGTTCTGCAGGCTTTCCTGCTTCCAGCCGCACTCCGACTTGTCCGACAGCTTTTCCGGAATCAGCTCTGCAAGCTCCTTTGTGACAAAGCAGTCGAAATCCTTTACATAATAAAATGTATCCGAAGTCAACAGCTGATAAACAAAATAGTACTGCCAGTCCGTCCGGTATCCTCCAAAAATCACACATTTTTTTCCTGCAAGTGCATCCAGATTTGCCCTAGTTGTATCAAAGCTTTTCATGGCAACAACACTTGGCTGTCCCGGTGCTGCAAATTCTTCAATGTAATTTTCCCCGTTTTTTGCCCCAAAGTAATAAATATTCTCATCCACTGTTTGAAAGAACTCCTTTGCGGCAGAAACCTTTTCCAGACTCAATGCATATTCCACCGGTACAAAGCTCTCTCCCAGTCTTGATGATGACATCCCACTCATATAGTCCCGGTTCTCTCCGACATCATATGCCGTCGTAAATATTTTATCCAGATTTCCCGTGTGATTACCGTTAAATAAAAAAGCCGTAACAGCCATCCCGGCAACGAGCATAGCAGCCGCACGGTTCTCATCTCTCCTGCTATTTGTCCGCTGATATATCAGGAGTACCACCGGTACCATTGGCATCAGAATATAAGCTGTTCTTGAAATTGCCCCACCGTCAGCCCTGTTAATTGTGTAGGAAAAGGATATCAGAATCATGCACACCGCTCCCAAAGGCAAATACACGGCTTTATTTTTCCACATCTTCTGCCCATTCTCTTTATAAGCAAGGAAAAGTGGGCAGACAAGAGAAAGCATAAAAAAGAAAGGGATTCCAAACCACAGCATGTAATAAAAGAGCAATCGAGCTCCCGGTATCACCGAAAGATAAGGCATGAAGGAGTCTGGAACTGTATTTCCAATCAGGGTAATGCCATCTGCCAGAACAGACTGGGAGGAATACAGAATGGTCTGCTTTGCCATTCCATAAAATAAAGGCAGTAAAAGCGCAATGCATATCAAAAGAAGAACCCACTTCATCCATGCCCTCTTCTGCACAAAGGTCTCCTTCATTTTATGATTCCTTATTAGCTCATAAATCAGATAAACGAACCAGGGCAAAGCTGCAGTCCCAAATGCAACTCCATATAAGGGATAATACAAGCCCATGAACATGGTCAAAACAACGCCCCAAAAGAGTGTGGTTCCACTCTTCTTTTTTCCTGTTAAAAGAAACAGAAGCATTGGCAGCAGGAACTGCGTTCTGATAGACATAAACGGCTGACAAAAGGAAAAGCATAAGCACAAAAGCAGCAGATAGTCCTTTTTTATCCTGTGAAAGCAAAGAAATCCAAGCAGAAATGAGACACCTAGCACAAGCAGTGCCGATGTGAAAATGATTTCGCTGTAGGCTCCACCCATAATTTCATTTACAAATCCTGTTACAATGGAAAACAATCCTGAAACCGGGAAATAATCTCTGTACAGCTTCAAATGCTCCTGAAACACCTCCAGATAGGATATAACAATCTCGCCCGGGTGGTGCATATCATTCAAAATGCGCGATACTCCCGGGAATGCAAAAAAGCCTGCTGCAGACATAATGGTTGCCCTGGAAATTCTGTTCTCCGGTAAAATCTCCGCAGCCTTCCCTGCAGACCAGTTCTTCCGAAAAAATCTCACATTGTACAGAAAAAGAGCCCCGATGCCAGCACTGATTAAAACAGCATAAAGAACAGGTACTGAAATCCTCATATATTTATTTTGGTAAATATAACGATTGGTAAAATAGACGATTAAGGAAAAAGGTACAAACAGCTGGGAAAGCAGACCGGCAGAAAAAGAAACTGCTTTTCCATCCTTTTCCAGAAACACAATCAGCAGCAATACAAAAAGCATGAAAATCTGAATGACCAGAGCCGGTATCAATGCAATCACAAAAATCCGCACTGCTGCCACAATGCCCATCCCTCCAAGAAGCAGCTCCATATAAAGTGAAAGCAGTTCTCCCGTTTCTCTTTTCAAAAACCAGGAAGCCAGTGCCACCGCATCCAGACAGAGGACAATGGAAGGAACCGACAGCCCTTGAAATATAAACAGCCCCACTGTTAACCCCAGTAAAAGAAGCTGATATTCATCCAGTCTTACCTTTGTATGATTTTTATCTGCTTCCCCTTCTGCTTCTTTTTTCATCCCTCTGAGCTTAAAAACATAAAGAGAAAACAGCATGATACTAAATACCAGCCCTGTCCAGAAGGCCAGAATTTCATTGGTCTTGTTTCCTCCCAGAACTGCAGTATACTCAATAATCAGCTTATCAAAATATTGTGGTGTATTTTTTCTCCATGCAATGAAGCACACACACAGAAAGCTTGTCACAAAGGAAATCAATCCAACGGCTATCACATCTCTTTTCCAGTTTGATGGAATTTTTTCATCCTTACCCATGATTCATTTTCTCCCCACGCAGCTTTGATTTTTTTATTTACATTTCGTGTTAACATTTCTTTATTATAGCACACATTGCAGTTGTGGTTTATTCCCTTTCTTGTTATAATTTAGTGGTGTTTTATATGAGGAGGATTATTCATGATTTCAAAAATTAGAAACAATAAAGTCACTGTTTTTTATGCCATTTTATCCCTGCTGATTCCCTTTTTTGTCCTTTCTGCCTTTCGGCTTTTGTATTCCTCAGGGTATGGTTTGATGCTTCCGAACGTATTACATATAAGCTCCATAGTCATCAGCTCTTTGGCATCACTGAGCTTCTTTCTTTTTACCAGACATTCCAATTATTTATATAGCTGTTCCCCCATCTGGCCGGTACTCTTTTCCATTGCCTACGGTCTCTGCTCCTATGCAGTCATACAGGAAACAGACATAAAACGGTTTCTGATCTTTGCAATACTGCCCATTCTGTTTGATTCCTTTACCTGGTTCCTGCATCATGGAAAGGCCCTCTATTTTACGTTTGTTATTGCCATTTGCCTTTCTTTGGACAGTGTGACCTCCGTTATCCTTTTTTTCTTTTTGTGCATGTGTTTTTTTGCTATGTGGGAACGCCACAGCTACTCCATGTTTGCGGATTTTCTGCAGCTTATTCTGTCCTTTGTTTTTGCATTTGCACTGACAGGACTTATCAGCATACCCTCCATTTACAATTTTTTAAGTGACGCTTCCGCTAATTCCTATCCAGGATTTCAGTTTTCCTACTATTTTTCCAATTTTCTATCCCGCTTTCTGCTGGGGGCATCCACCTATGAAATGTTCCCAGGCTGCAAAGGACTGCATCTCTACTGCGGATTATTCTGTATCATCCTGTTAATTTTCTATTTTGTAAACCAGTCCATTCCCTTTAAGGAAAGAAAAAGGAACCTGATTCTTACGCTGCTTTTTACAGCCATAATGGAATTCTCTCCTTTACAGTTTTTGATGGAGTTATGCACAAATTCAGCCTCCAGCACTGTTTTTTACGATTTCTTCCTTGTTTTCTGGATGCTGAGGCTTGGGATGGAATCCTTTTCCTCCATAAAAGCAATCAGTAAAAAACGAATGCTGCCTGGTGTCTTTTTTTCCCTATTGTTTCTGTTTGGTGCCCTTTGTGGCTCCACTCACAATTTTGACAGCGTTACCATCAAGAGTATTATCCTCTTCTTTTTACTGCTCCTGTTCTCCATTGCAGGTCTGTGTATAAAGAGTCTGGAGCGGGTAGGCACACTTTTACTTGTCTGCCTCATTCCCCTGGAGCTGTTATGCAGCATTTTCTTTTCCACAAACCAGAACTGCATTCCCTTCAGCAGCAGCTCCAGCGATTTATTTTTTTGGAATGAGCAGGAACAGACACCGGAGGAAATTGCGAGCTCTATTCCACAGCTTGAAGAATACCAAACCTACTATGAAACTCATTATGCCTCCGAAGAGATTATTCCAACCTTGAATGCACTCCATTCCTGCGTGGAGCTCTCCCTCTCTGAACGGACAGACTACAAAGAGTATGGTCTGCTAAACTACTTTGAGGAAGCAAACGCAATGTGTGAGAAAATAGGAACCAAGTCAGAGCTTTTCCATCCTTCTGACGTATCCTTCCACTTTGATTCCTCCGACTTATACCGGATTACACCACAGGGTGCAAACATTTACAACCTCTTTGCCACCAAGGCATCAGAGTCCTACGACCAGCTTATTGTCAGCTACTCCTACTCCGTCCCGGAGGATGGGCTTCTGGTTTTCTACAATGATTATACCCATGATGTATTTCTGGTTGACACTGCCAGTGACACAGAACATAAAGGCTATTTGAAGGCCTTACGCGAGGACAGCACCACCATCAATTTCCAGATTGATGCCTATTTTATTGATATGGATACCCTTTCCACCATCAGTGCTCTGCTTGGAAATTATTACATGGAAAATCATGCATCCTTCCAGAAGTCCGTCTATATCAGTGGGCTTTGTGCAACCTTTATCAGTGTATTTTTCTTATTACTCTTCCTGATAAACAAAGACCGTGCTTCCTGGCTTCAATGGTTTGCCAGAAAGAAGGAGCAAATCTCATCCATCCGTATATTTGGAGTAATCCGGAAGCATTTAAAAGCAAACTATGTCTACTATCTGGCATTTCTGATTCCTGCCGGACTTTATTTTCTCTCCATGATTATCTGCAGCTGTGCTCCCTTTGGTGCTAATTCCTTCCTTGATCAGGATGGATACCCATCTATTCTCGCTGGATATCTGGACGTATACTATAATTTGAAGCAGGGAAATTTCATCTTCAGTATGCTTGGTGGATATGGACAGCCCATGTATTACACCTATCCAACCTATTTGTTCCGCATGCTTCCACTGACAATTTTTCCCGCTTCCTCAATTGCGTATATTATTTTACTGATTGAAGGTCTCTGTCTCGGTTTTGCCGGTTTTTCTGTCGTCTACTATCTGACTCACAGATTAAATGGCAGACGCGCTGACAAAAAGGATTACCGCATTCTGTTTTCTGTGCTGATCTATACCTTAAACATGTATATGCTCTCCATGCACAGCTACACAGAATGGTACTATGTCCTTATGGTACTTCCGCTTTTAATTTACAGTCTGGACCGGCTGATGGAGCAAAAAAAATGGGTATGTTACTCCCTGCTGCTGATTTTCTGCATGTATAACAGTATTCAGCTTGCTCTTTACTGCTGTATTTTTCTGGTCCTGCAGTTTTTCACCTACCATTTCTCCTCCATAAAAGATTTTATAAAGAAGGGATTTCTTTTTGCTTTTGCCTCCATTCTGTCAGCCATAAGCAGCTTTGTTATTATTTACAACACCATGTTTGCCATGACAGATTCTCCGTACAAGGCAAACGACACCACATTTCCTTCCTTCGGCTTCCATACCTCTTTCCTGGAGCAGTGGAAGAACTTCATGCCGCTTTCCGAAGCAACCGCCGTTACCACCGATGAAGGCTATGCCTCTCTTTACCTGGGAATTTTCACGCTCCTGCTGGTTGTCATCTATATGCTGGCTAAAAATGTTACTCTGAAGGAAAAATGCAAACGTCTGATTCCGGTTGCTATTCTCGTTATCAGCTTTAATGAACAGATTTTATCCTATCTGTGGAATGGCTTTCACTATCAGTCAAATGTTCCAAATCGTTTCGCTTTTATCTTTATGTTTCTGTGTGCAGTCATCTCCTATGACGCCATAACACAGATTCGGCATGTTTCCATTTGGAAGTTTTTGATTGCCAGCCTGTCTGTCGTCGCTGTATTCTGTCTCTGTCAGTTTACCGGTGACGGAAATACCACCCAGGCCTTCGTTTTTACCATCGTCCTGATTCTGGTATATCTGATTGCCCATCTGCTTTATGCAAAGGGTCTTTTAAACCGTACCTTCTACCCTAAGCTGCTTCTAGTACTGCTTGGTCTGGAGCTTGGAATAAATATGATATTTACCTCCCTGCACTATGATCTTCACTCCATTTCTCTGCTGGGTGATTATCAGGCCGAACATGAATATGATCAGTTTCTGACAGAAAAGGAAGATGATTTCTTCCGTGTACTTACCCCAAGTGATTTTACAGTCAATTCCGGTCTTTTAAACGGCGTTGCCTCTGTAAACTCCTTTACACCATATCTCTCTGTACATCAGCAGAACCTGAACTATTTATATGGTCTTTTAGGCGGAACCAATTTCATCATTGCAGGACATGCCTCCACGCCTCTTGGTCTTGCCATGTCCGACTCGAAGTACCTGTTTGTCCCCTGCTTTACCTATAATACGCTTCCGGATTTATCACAGTACGAATATCTTGGAAGTATGAATAACAACTACATTTATAAGGTTCCAGACACTCTTCCCCTTGGCTACTATGCTCCAGAAGATATTTTTGAATTGACCCTTCCCACCTTGTGGGATATTCCAGCCTTTTTAAATGGCTTTGTCAGTGATTACACCGATGCCGGTACTGATTCCATCTTTGAACTCGGCACTCTGCAGTTTGACCCCAAGCTCTCTGGCGAAAACACCTTCCGCTATATAGATGAAGATGGAATGGTTCTCTCCATGGAGGACGCAATGGATATGGTTGAAGAAAATTCCTCCAAATCTGCTGCTCCAAGTGTCCGCTCCCTGTTTATCGAGGCTAATATCAAAGCCTCTACCTCCGGCGAAGGCTACTTATATTCCTACGAGATGGTTCCCATTGGCTCAGTGGAAGGCAACCAATCCTTTACCGTAAAAGAGATTTATCCAAACTTTGGCTTCAATGACACCGGAACCATGACCTACTGTATCTTCCACCGTGAGGTTTTTGATGAATTCATGGAAAATGCCTCCCAAAACCAGATGGAAAATATCACAGTAAACGATAATCATATCACCGGCACCACGAACTATCAAAATGACGGCTATACAATTTTCAGTCTGGCATACAGCAATTGCTGGAAAGCCTATGTCGATGGAACTGAGGTTCCAATTTATGATCCTCAGTATTCCTTTATGATTATTCCAACTCCGGCTGGAGAGCATCAGATTGAGCTTGTCTATACTCCTGCAAACTGGATGCTGGTTTATGGGATATCTGCAGGTGGATTTTTAATTATCGGCCTGTTGGCAATCTTTTCAAAATATCTATGCTCCAAAAGCAAAACTCATCGAAAGGAACTTGAAAATGAAAAAAATTAATATTTCTCCCCAGATTCTCTTTAT
>CAZUCI010000009.1:45560-54627 GCA_964619485.1 uncultured Lachnospiraceae bacterium | reverse complement strand
TAAAAAAGCATGAACTCTTACTCTGATATTATCAAAATGTAATCGTTTTATCAATGTTTTTTCACGCAGTTTTCATTTTGTTTATCGTTGAATAGTTGGCTGAAATAGCCGGATGCCGGACGAGGTCCGACAGAAATGCCCCTTAAGGGCAAATAGATTAGATACAAAAAAGACTTGCATCTTTTTTAAAACGGTATAGCGTTAATATACCGTAAATTAATCAGGAATACAAGTCTTAATTTCAATTTTGTCAACAATGCAATCAGCTTTGTCTGAATTAATCACGCGAAATTCCAGAGATTTCGTAAGTTGGTCCAGTCTTAATGTATATCGGATTTCCGAGTCATTATGCACGAGTTCCTCTCCGACCAGATTATACATTACTCCACCAGCCACGCAGTCATAGGATACATTCGACAGCTTTTCTCCCAGAATGGATACCGTATATTCTCCCGCCGGGAGGTCTGCGAAGGGTCCAATGACGACCCCATTGGGCTTAAGAACTGCCACGCTGCCCTCTTTCGTTCCGTCCTTAACGCCCACCTGTACTGTACTCATCTCATAAGCTATGTGGGCTTCTTTTGCCGGCGTCCACTCATTGGTCGACAGATTATAAAAATATACATGCTCCAGCTGATACTGGTCAATCCAGCACCACGCTGCTGCCAGGCTGTTCGGTTTATCATTTTCCACCATGTTCCAGTCATCCGGATTATTTCCCGAATATCCATTAATGGTTTTAATGCCCTTTTGTGACGCAATCTGCCATGCCTTCATCTGCCAGTAAGCGCAGTCAATAGATTTTCCATCAACCTTTCCGTTCTGTTCGTCCTGATACAGGAACATTGCCTCACAATCCTTTGGAGGATCAGCAATTTGGGACATTTTATCTTCTTCCTCATGGATGCTCCAGTCAGAATAGATATGAAATTTCATATTTGCCAGGAGAACCAGCGCAAACAATAGTATTGGAATTGCCAATGGCACCCAGGTACTCTTTTGGGAATCTTTATTCTTTTGGGAACCTTTACTCTTTATGGAGCTCTTACTCTTTTTGGGGTCCTTACACTTTTCCATCCAAAGTGCATTTCCACAGTAGGCTATGAGAATTCCCATCGGAAGATGCAGGAAGAGGTAGTATCTGCCAATAGCTCTCAGTGCAGAAGCTCCGGGCAAAAAGGCGTAGAATACATACCAGAGTGATGTCTCTCCAAACTTTACAACAAGCAAAATGGATAAAAGAGAGGTCAGTAAGATTCCTGCAATGAGAAAGGACTCTGTCCTTTTATTTTTTTTGATATAAACAGCGGTTAAAACCACAAGGAGAACTATCGTGATAACAGAGAAGTTGACATCGCCCTCCATGCTTGCATTTCCTGCATACTGAAGGCTGCTCAGGAGCCTGCCATATAAAACAGTATTGGGACTTAAATCCAGCACGTTTCTAAGCTCCGGCATCAATTCCTCCACCACCTCCCAGGAGCGGCTTCCCACTCTTTTCATGGTAGGCAGGTAGGAATACAAAAACGGGATAAGCAGAATAACGGCTCCCACACAGGCAGCGAGAAGCTCCAGGCAGTGCTTTTTCATAAAGAGCCATGCATTCTTCAGATATGCTCTTTTGATGCAAAGTGCCATTACAATCCAGACTGCAAAGAGAATCAGGCAAAAAATGGCGAGAAAATAGCCCACATAGAAGGCTGTATAAAACAAAAGCACCATGGAGGCAACTGCAAAAAAGAGAAAGAGAAATCTCTTTTTGCTCTTTTCTTCCTTTATTGCACTTTCCAGATAGTCATAGATCATTAAAATCACGAACGGAAGGAAGCTGACGGTAAACATCTGTGTGTGATTAATCAGCCCATAATATACTCCCGAATAGGAAAAGACCGTCACGCCGATCAGGGTCCAAACGGTATTTACTTTTAGTTTTTTGTTGAGAAACCATGCCAGACAGAGGCTCCCAAATACATGGAGGCAGATGAGAGAAATTTTATTGGAAAGATAGAGGTTCATCCCCAGCAGACGGAAAATCACATATGGGAAAGCAAAGCCAAGTCCCATATCCGAATAGGAAATGGTGTTAAAAAGTGGATAAAAAACAAGTAAGTCATTCCAGCTTTCTTTACCAAGCAGGAATTGAAACCAGTGTTCCGCAAGCATGTTGTTTAAAAGGCTGTCCGCTGCATCGCCAAACAGGCCATCGTTGAAGATGACCTGTCTGAAGAATATTATTTCCAAAACAATGATAGCTGCTGTAAGGAGAAAAAATGTCTGTCCTTTTCTCTTATCCAAATGTACTGTTTTCATATTAGAATCCGTAAGCTTTTTTAATATTAGCAAATTCCACAGAATTGCTGAATCCTCTTAATACTTCGTCCCTGCTCTGTTTTCCACTGTCGAGCTTTGCACACCAGTCTGCCAGACCGGCTGCATCATATTCTCTTCCAAGGAAGGTGCGGTACAACACTTTTACATATTCACGGTTACTTAAGTTTTTATTTGTAAATTCCGGAGAATGGAAAAATCCGGTAGTTGCCACGTCGGTAACGCTCCAGGTTTTATTGTTGATTCGCTTACACCAGTCATTCAGGCCGTTGACATCATAGGCTCTGCCCAGTGCCTGTGTATACAGTCTGGATACAAACATGGTTGCGCCGGCATTCAGATCACGTCCCTGGCTGACAGCTGCTGTTCCTCTTGTAATACCATAAGCATCACATACATTCTGGAATTCTGTGGATTCTGCAAAGCCTTTATAGATTCCTTCACGGCTCATACCTGCATTTAATCGTTCGGTCCAGTATGCTTTTCCGCCTGCATCTGAAGCTCTGTTCATCATAACTCTGTATAAAATCTCCAGGAATTCACTGTCACTTAATTTTCGGTTGTTCATTTCCTGGCTGAAGAAAAATCCTTTGGCAACATCAGCACCGGATTTGGTTCTGTTTACAAGGGCATTTTTCCAGGTAACCATTCCCTCATCATCTGCTGCTCTGTTAAAGCAGAGGGTGTAGAGTCTGTTTACGAAGCCGCTTACCTGAGTATCGTCCATGGCTGCATCGTTATCTCCGCCCTTATAGTCTCCGGCATTAAAACACTCAACATTATAGGAGATGATAGCTGCCTTGCCGCTTGATTCTTTTACACCACGAACGACAACGCTGTAGGTTCCGTTCAGATTGTTGGTTCCAAAGTCTGCGGTACCAGGTCTGAAAATAATGGCATTGGCAATACCATAGGAATCTAAATTGATGTTGAAGTAGGATTTTGTTGTATCATACTTGTCATTCTGGTTATCCTTTGCCACAATTTTCTTTTCTTTTCCGTTTGGTGCGGTAATTGTGACAGTAATATCATTTATATTCAGTGCTGAGACCTTGAATTTATTTGGATTTAAGGAAACAGACCATGGCATGTCAGCGCGACAGAGCTCTGCCGGGAAGTTTCCTGAAGCAGGCCAGGAAATAAAGTCGTAATCCTTGGTTGAAGCACTGGTATCATTATTGTACATCAGCGCATAGGTTCTGCTGTTTCTCCTGGTTGCATATCCAAATGCTGTTTTTCCAAGCTGAGGGTTTAAGATATATCTTCTCTCTGCAACATTTGCAACCTGGGAAGCCTGTTTGTCATCCATAAATCCTTTGACATAGGATGCAAGGCCGGTATCTGTTCCACTGGCAATATTGCTGTACTGGGTTGCTGTTCGCCCACCTGCATAGATATTGGCTGCCATATTGGCTGGCTGTGAAGGATACTGATTCAGCTGGTCATTGGCTGCCAGCACAAGAGCTCCCTGCTGTGCCTGTGTTACCAGACTGGAATTCAAAGATACATTTGGCAGACCTGCAATGGTTCTCATGAGATTAACACTGTCTAACGCTTTCATGACATGCTGATCCGATAAGGCTCCTACTGAGTATGGATTCTCCGCATTTGGATTGGAGCTGTAAAATCCGTAATTGATTGCATAGCTGTACAGATTACGGTATGCGGACCCTATTGTGTATTTTGACTGTTTTTCCAAAGAAGTATATCCACTGTAGGAATACACCGTTTCCTCTTCCAGTTCATTCTCCGAAAGTGTGTTGGCAGAAAGTTCTTTTTCTGTCTCAATCTCTTGTTCTGTTACTGATTTTTCCTGTCCTGTTGCAGCTTCCTGTTCTGTTACAGTTTCCTGTTCTGTTACATCTTCTTCCATTTGTTCTGCTGCCTGAGCAGCTGGTGCTGCAAAAACAGGTGTTGTGATTGTTGTCCCGGTCATCGCCAGGGCAAGCAGACATGCTACTGTTTTCTTGTTCATAAACGAATTTCCCCTTTTCTTGGCATGAGGTGTCACCTTTGATATCAGCGCACTAATGCCCTATTTATTATTCAATGCCTCATCTTGTGTCTTATGTCTATGTCAAGACTATATTTAGTTTATTATAGTCCTTTTTAGAAACTCAGTCCATAGGATTTCATAATATTTGCAAACTCCTGTGAATTTGCAAAGCCGGCGATGACGCTGTCTCTGCTCTCTCCCTGGTTCAGCTTGGCAACCCAGTAGTTGTATCCTGCCTGATCGTACTCACGGTCCAGATAGGTCCGATAAAGAATTTTGACAAATTCACCATTTCCGGTATGCTTATTTCCAAACTCCTGTGAGTGGAAAAATCCGTCTGTGGAGACCTGATAAGCACTCCAGGATCCGTTCATAATTCTGCCGCACCAGTCATTTAATCCGTCTATATCATAGTCTCTTCCCAGGGCTTTTGTATAAAGTCTTGCCACAAATCCGGTAACACCTTCATTCTGGTCACGCACCTCTCCGCTGGGAGCATTTCCGGCCTCTATGCCATATCCGCTGCAGATGTTATTAAATTCTGTGGAGCCGGAAAAGCCATTCATGACGTAAAGTCTGGACATTCCATTTTCCAGCTTATTAATCCAGTATGCTTTTCCTTCCGTGTCTGCTTCGCGGTCCATAAATACACGGTATAAAATATCCACGTACTCGCTGTTTCCGGTATTTCTGTTCTTAAACTCATCACTGAACAGGAAGCCCTGAGCGGCCTGGGCGCCATTGATATCATTTTCTTCCAGTCGTCCAACCCAGGTATCCAATCCTCCTGCATCAGCCTCTCTGTTCAGGCAGTAGGTATATAATCTTTTAACAAAATCAACGGTTCCGGCTACACTGCCTGTCACCTGGCTCATTGCTTCTTTGGGATTAATGATTCCCCAGCCGGAATCTGCATCAAAGCCTGATGCATAGATATCTGTCGCTGTGGAAGCCATAATATTTTTGACCTGTTCTATGGTGTAATTCGGGTTCACGGAATAAATATCAACTGCAAGGCCCGCAGCTACCGCCGATGCCATCGAGGTTCCGCTGCTGGAGACATAGGAGTTAAGTGAAACCGGATAGGTGCTTGTAATGGAATTTCCCGGTGCACTGATAAAGTTATCTGTTCCATAATTGGAGCTGCTGCTTCTCAAATTGCTCTGATTGGTATTAATGACTCCGATGCAGGTCGAATATCCTGATGGATAATGCGGTGCATCCGTGCCATTATTTCCCGCACTTGTCACAACAAAAATGCCTGCATTATATGCCTTTCTCATGGCGTTTTCCAGCGTCGTATCATTGGAATAAACCCCAAGGCTGACATTCATGACCTTTGTACCAATACTGATTGCATAATCGATTCCTCTTGCCACATAGGAGGTATACATGTTGCTTCCATCACTGACACAGACCGATACCAGCTCTGCACGGTTATCGCTCATGCCCTGAACGCCGAACCCATTGTCATTGACTGCACCGATAATTCCTGCCACATGGGTTCCATGTGCCTTGTACCATTCTGTTGAGGCATGTACCGGATTGGTCGATGAGTTGACACAAAGCGGAATATTGATATTCGCCTTTAAATCAGGATGTGTGGTGTCTATGCCTGTGTCCAGCACAACGGTTCTGACCTTATTGGTTGGAACAGAATCCATTAAAGCCCATGTATCTGTCATATTCAATTTATTCAAATACCATTGGGAATAGGATGTCTCTGCAGAAAGTGTTCCTTCACTGATCGGCTGCTGTTCCTCTCCGACCAACTGAAGTTCCTCACTGACCGGTTGTACTCCTTCTACTTCCTCCGGCTCGTAAATGTAGTTTGGCTGTGCAAAAGCAACTCCGGGCAAATCGCTGTAAAGCTCCACTGCCTCTTTTACAGACATATCCTCCTCAAGCTCTACAACAGCAAACTGAAGTGCATCTTCGCTGCCTTCCAGATTTTCCTCCACTGCCACAGCGGCTTCGGCGGGGTCCGTGGCTGATGTGGCTTCGGTATCCATGGCTGATGTTTCTTCTGTACCTATGGCAACAGCGGCTGATACCTCCATGGAATATTCTGCCAGGGCTTCTGCCCCGTCCTCCTCCATGACAACTATAATCTGATCGCTGGCATAGGGAATCGTGTCATCAACAATGGATTCCTCTTTTTCTATAGATGCGTCGGAGACTGTCGTGGCAGAAACTTTCGTAAAGTTTGCCGATCCCAGAAGAGAAACGACGCATAATGCTGCAATTATTTTTACGTATTTTTTCATCATCTGCTTAAATTTCCTATTGTGATTCCATATTCTTTGCAAAGGTTATTAAACTCAGTGGAATAAACAAATCCGGCGAGAACCTGATTGCGACCCGTGCCACGGTTCAGCTGTCCAACCCAGTCTGCTTTTCCATTTTTATCAGATGCTCTTCCAAGCATCGTTTCATATAAAATCTCTACATAATCGGAGTTGTTGAGATTTGCATTGGCAAATTCCTGGCTGTATACAAAGCCCTCCACCAGCGCACAGGCACTATAGCCGTTTTGCAGCATGGCAGTCCAGTACTCCAGTCCTTCCGCGTCCGGTTCACGGCTGAGAATTTTACGGTAAAGTCTCACAACAAACTTGGTCATTCCGGCATTTTTATCCACAGCACTTAGTGCTGTGATAGAACCTTTTACAATTCCGTACTCTTTGCACATATTGTAAAATTCTGTAGATTCTACAAAACCGGTTAAAATGCATTTTCTGGTACAGCCTGCTGCCATTTCATCAAGCCAGTACTGTTTTCCGGAGGCATCAGGGTCACGTCCAAGAATTGCACGGTATGCATAGACCAGGTAGTCGGCATTGTTAAGGTTTCTATTAGTCATTTCATCACTGTCAAAGAAACCGGTAATCAAATCAGCCGCTGTAGAACCTGTTTTCATTCTGGTCTTCCAGTATTCCAGTCCCTCAGTATCCGGCATTCTTCCTAAGATAACAGAATAGAGCTGCTTGATAAAGTCCTCGGATACCGGATATTCCGCTGATGGATTGTCGCTACCCGGCATATTGACATACACTGGGATTTTAAATACAAAGTTGTTGTTCAATGCGCCCACATTGTTATAAGCAGAGTAAACAGAAACAGACTCTGTCATCGGTGCCTGAATATTCTGCATATACTGGTGGTTGTACATTCCATTATAGGAATTATCGATATCATATTTTTGCAGGTACAGGGTATCCTGTCCCTTTGATATATAATTTGCCCCAAGGAATTGTGCTCCACCCAGAATAGACGCATACCGGGTATTCCACCCCTGGCTCTTGGCGTAATTGATTCCGGTGCTGTAAATGGCATCCTCTGTTCCACCGCTTGCTTTAATATTAAAATAGTTATAAAAGCCCTCCACTCCGGAAATCAGCTTTGATCCACCGTAAATTCCCTGCTCCTGGCGCACACGGCTTGCCAGGTGATAGGGGCTGACTCCACTCTGTGCTCCAATGTCAATAAACACATCCTGATACAGTCCGCCTGAACCGTCCTCCAACGCTCTTCCGCTCATCCAGGTTCCGGAAATAATTGCTGCGACGCCCGAAGCATTATGTACATCCTGATTATAGGTAAGCTGTTCAAAGGCGAAAATGTTCTTTTCATTCATGTAATTCATTGGATTCATGCAGTATGATATTGCATATTCACTGGCTTTGTACCAATTGGAGCCACTTTTACCAATATAGGTTCCTGTGGATGGATCATAATCTCCAGCTGCCTTACTGAACCATTCATCCGGTGAATTTTTGTATGCCAGACTCCGGTTTCCCTGACATTCTTCTGCCACGGCACTGTTCCAGTCCACACCGGAATTAAATGGAACAAAAATCCAGTTTGGATGCATCTGTGCAATATTAATCAAGGAGCCCCAGTATCCACTCGGGAAATTTCGATATATCTCCTCAATGCTGCTTCCTTCCATTTCAAAAGAAAGACCGTTAATTTTGATAAGTTCGTTATCCTTCCACTCGTTATATTCTGTATCTGCTGTTGCAAGATAAGAGCTTTCAATATAGCCCTTCAGCTCACTTCCATCCTGATAGCAGTCCACATACAGGTACACCTTGCCGTCTTCACCAAAAGCAATATCCAAAATAGAAACCTGTGTTCCACTGATAACACTTCCGGCTCCTTCAGACTCTTTCTTGGGCTCCACTTTCAATTCATAGTGATCTGCATTATATACAAGTGCATAAATTGGCTTTTCTTCTACAATCTCAAGAAGTGCGTCTCTGACCGCTTCCTTCTGTTCATCTTCTTCTGTATTTATCAATTCTTCTGTGCTTTTATCTTTTTCTTCTGTACTTTTATCTTTATCTTCTGTGCTTTTATCTTTATCTTTTTCCTCTGTGCTTTTTTCCTTGATTTGGTTGTCGCTGACATTGGCCGCCATGACGCTGAGCGGACTCTGCATTGCGACTGTCATTGCAAGCATAAGTGCTATAAAACGTATCTTCCGCATGTTCTTCCTCCTGGTAAATTTTATCTCCCCTATTTCTATACAAAATAAATATACCCTAATCTAGTATGAATTGCAATAAAGGGATTCCCTAAGATGGTTGTTTGATTTGAATTTTTGGAGGGTTATTGGTGTGTTTGGCTTTGAGTTCTGTGTACCTGCTTTTGAGTTCCGTGGTACCTGCTTTTGAGTTCTGTGTACCTGCTTTTGAGTTCTGTGTACCTGCTTTTGAGTTCTGTGGTACCTGCTTTTGA
>CAZUCI010000009.1:0-45460 GCA_964619485.1 uncultured Lachnospiraceae bacterium | reverse complement strand
GTACCTGCTTTTGAGTTCTGTGGTACCTGCTTTTGAAGCGGGGCACGGATTAGCCCAAAATCCCTTCTTGTGCCCCGTCGCGCTGCTAAATATAGGTTTACATAACACTTTTAGGGCGCAAGAAGACGAATTTTATGTACTTATGCCCCATATTGCAAAAATAGCGGGGCACAACTGCGACAAAATAGAGTATTAGTATCCTCCTATGCAGCATCGCCCGAGTGTTGTATCCTCCTAAACGGCATCGCCCGAGTGTTGCATGCTTCCCAAGCATCAATGCTGAGTATTTGTATCCTCCTTAGGCAGAACATACAGAAATCAACTTTTTCCTCTGGTTTGAATCAGGAAAAGAAGTTTTGTTGAATGGTTTTTTCTACTAGATCAGGTGTGAGGGGATGTTCCTTGGTTTCGAATGTTGTGATTAGATTAATGGTTGGAATAATGTTATTAGAATTGAAGAATTGAAGCTTTTCATATGCTTTTCTTGCATATGAAGGTTGGTCCATCAAGCCAAAATGTTCCCAATAGATAATTTTTAATGATTCAGGATGCATAATCGTAAAGTCTGGATAGAAGATAAAATCCTCCAGCTGCAGCATACATTCATATCTAAATGCCAGCCTGTGGTGAAATAACGCCGTATCAATGATTACTTCTGATTTGGAGCGCACTATATTTCCCGAGCAGGAGCGATGCTTTAAATGTTCCGGATGATTTGTACTTTGTTGAAAAGGGGAATTTTTCCATTCCTCAAGAATTTGAGAAGATAACTTAAAAGATGGAGCAAGGAGCTCCTGATACCTTCTATCAAGAAGCATATCATCTGCTGAAGATGTCTTCTCTTCGAAGTGTAAAAGATAGGATTGAATATCGTTTCTCTCCTGTATGAGTTCTTGTTGACGCTGCGCTAAATATTTTCGTTCAGCAAGTTTTTCTGCAATACTCCGCTGGCATTTCGGAATATAGGTCAAATGTTTTTCTTCCTTTTGATACCATTTGAACCTTCCATGGTTATTGGTTACAATCAACTTTCCCTCCGGAAGAGTTTCCAGCTGATGCGTAATGAGTTCAATTTCATAGGTTAACCGTTTGAACTCTTCTTGTAGTTTTTCGTAAAACGTAATTATTTCCTCCTTTTTCGTTTTTTCTCCCATACACCACCTATGAGATTGTTTAATATTATAAGCATTACTTAGCAATTATGCAATTATTTTTTAAATTGCTTTTATGTTTTTATATAGTTGTGTTTTGAGTTTGCTTTTGAGTTTATTTTTGAGTTGTTTTTTGATTTTACTTCTGGGTTTATTTTTGAGTTTGCTTTTGAGTTTATTTTTGAGTTTGCTTCTGGGTTTATTTTTGAGTTCGCTTCTGCTTTTGCATTTTAATTTAGAAGCGGGGCATGAATTAGCCCCCAAGCCCTTCTTGTGCCCCGCCGCACTGTTAAATACAGGTTTACATAACGCTTTTAGGGCACAAGAAGACGAATTTTATGTACTTATGCCCCATATTACAAAAATAGCGGGGCACAACTGCGGCAAGGTCGAAGCTTCATATCCTCTTTAATTTAAGGGCACAGCGGCGGCAAAGCCGAAGTTTTACATCCTCTTTAATTTGAAGGCACAACAGCGGCAGAGCAAAATTATCATACCCATTACCAAGTATCCAAACCACACCCTAACTAGCTTTCTTCACTTTTATCACTACACGCTCGAACGACCTTCTTCACTTTTTTCACTACACGCTCGAACAACCTTCTTCACTCTTTTCACTTCACGCTCGAACGACCTTCTTCACTTTTTTCACTACACGCTTGAGCAACCTTCTTCACTCTTCTTCACTACACGCTCAAACAAATCCATATATCTGCCTACGACGCGGTCCCAGTTAAAGTTTTCCTGAACATATTTCTTTCCATTAAGGCCCATCTGTCTGGCAGCCTCCGGGTTATTTAAATAGAAATCCACCGCACCCTCAAAGTCGAAATAGTTCTTGAAGTAAAGACCGCCTTTGGATTCAATGGCAAAGTTTTTGGTTACAGCGCAGTCCTTACATACAAGTGTTGGTCTTTCGCAGAGCCAGCTCTCCATGATTACCAGACTGAAGCTTTCGTTTTTACTTGGCTGGCAGAGCATCTGTGCTGCGCCATAGGCGTCATATTTATCCTGCTTTGGGACAAAACCAAGATCAATGATTTCACCCTTCATATCATCTGGAATGTCGACTTTTCCACCACCTAAAAGAATCAGTTTCAGTTCACTGTCCTTGTGTCGGTATTTGTATTCGTGGAAATAGTCAAGCAATGTGTAGATGTTTTTGCCCACATCCTTACGCCCCGCATAGAGAATAAAAGGAGCATCCATGTGATATTTTTCACGGAAGCGGTTGGCATCAAAGGTCAAATCAACATCCATTCCGTCACCGGCAACATCAATTTCCACATTACTTAAATCATACAGGCGGTCAATCAGCTGATACTCCGGTTTGGCATGAAACGCCATTCCTGCTGCCCTGGAATAAACCTTACGAAAGCAGCGCATGTAGGTATATGCCTCATCATGAAAGCAGGGAATCAAAACTGCTTTTTCATAACATTCCTGAACGCCCCAGTAGGTGGTTCCAAACATGTAGGGTGTAAATGCAAATACACTATACTCATCCTTATGTTCTCTGATGTAGGTGCACAGTTCATCACTTCCAACCATATTATCCACATAGATTTTTTCATCCCTGTTGGAGAGAATATGCTGACCCTTCATCAGTTTTAAATTAACTTCTCCAAAAGCGGCAAGATCAATATTTTTGATTGGAAATCTGCGTACGGTCAGTCCGCCCTCATCTGCAAGCCCCGGCTCATAATAATTTTTGTCCCATCTGGCCAGAAATTCCTTCACACAGGTGGTAAGAATTTCAACCTCAATTCCACGTTTTTGCATATTCTTGGCAAGTCCACGTAAATCCGCTTCTGCTCCACCCGGAATGTCATCCGCATACCAGGGAATTACAAATCCTATTTTTTTCATATCATCCCTCTATTTCTGTAAAAAAGACGAAATACTCTCTAAAAGCTGCTTTTCTACTCTGTCGTGCTCAAAGTCCTCTAATCTTTCCTTTTCATTGGCAATCATGGCCTTTCTGAGCGATGAATCTGTCAACACCCGATTCATTGCGGCCGCCGCTACCTGAGGTTCTCTGTCCGCAAGCATCAGTCCGCTGCCTCCCAGGGTATAGCTGATTGCTGAGGTGTCCTTTGCAACAACCGGCACATCAAAGAACATGGCCTCTACCAGCGGAACACAAAATCCCTCATGGTCACTCATGCTTAGAAAGAGATCTGCACTCCGGTAATAGGCAAGTATTGCTGCAAAACTGATATGTCCAGGAAAAACAACATCCTTTACACCGGTTTTCTCAATATATTCTCTGAGACTGTTATAATAGGTTTCCATTCCATTGTAGTTTCCCACAAGGATCAACCGAGATTTTGGATTGTAATACTCTTTATAATAGGAAAAAGCAGCAATCACATCCTCCTGTCTTTTATTGGGTGCAATGCGCCCTGTAAAAAGAACGTTGGTAAAACCGTCCTTCATATCTGCAATAACCTTCTGATCCGGTTCTTTTTTGTAATCCTCAAACGGTATCAAAATAGGCAGTACCTCTATGGGGCAGGTGTAGCCCATGCTGATCAGATCCTGTTTATTATACTCTGAATCTGCGAAACAGAACTGTGCCTGCTTGGCTAAAAGCTTTGTTGCCTTATATCCGTCAATACAGTTAGCCATAGCTGACTGGTTATAGCCCAAAAAGAATTCCGGCGGAGTAATATTATGATATTTAATGATTTTACGGCATTTGAGCTTTGCGAAGCGATAATTCAATTCATGCCCTGTAGATAAATGATATAAAACAACATCCTCCGGTTCAATCCAGGACAGGTCATCAGCTCCCCGGGCAATACCCTTTTCCACCCTGGAATCGATAACCGCTGCGACAATCACACTTTCATATCCTGCTTTTTGAAGACTCTTGTGTACTGCAATTGTATCGTTTCCAACAGCATCTCCAAATGCAAGAACCGGCAGCATACTGATAATTTTCATAGCTTTTGTTCTCCATTCTGATTACTTATTAACAGCGTTTTTTAAAAGTTCCACTTCATGCTTCAGTTCTTCCATTTCCTTTTTCAGCTGTTCATTTTCTTCAATCATGCAGCTTAACTGATTCATAGTCCCAACTACAGAAGAATTAAAAATGTCCTGGGCAATAACAACCGGGCGCATGATGGTCATAACAGCACGGTTTAAAACCTTCTTAATTGCAAGCTTGACGCCATTTGTACTTCTGATTTCGTTGGATTGAATGGTGTCCCACAGCGCATTCATATTTAAAATCTCTTTTTGAGTCGTGTCTGCATCAAATTTTTCCGGAATATCCATCACATTTTCGGCTAATGAAACATCGGCAAACTTCAAGGGTTCATCCTTCATTCCTTTTTCTGCTACTTCTTTTCTGATTTCCTTCATAATCTCTTCAACGTTAATTTCCTGCATGGCTATCCTCCTATAATTGCCCCATAAACTGGCTGATTACTGCATTCCAGCTGTAGTTTTTTTCCACATATGCCGCTGCCGCTTTTCCCATCTCTTCCGAACGGTTGAGCAGTTTTCCCAAATTTTCTTTAAAATCAGTGTAATCTGTATAACAAAGTCCACCGCCGCTTCTGTCCATATGTCCCTTCAACACCTCACAGGCTCCGTTGACTAAAGCGGGATTTCCATAGGCCATTCCCTCTAAGAGGGAGATGGAAAAGCTCTCATGTCTGGAGGGCAGGCAAATCACCTTCGCCCCCTTCATACCATCATATTTATCTGCTTCCGAAACAAAACCAACATAGCGGATGTCTTCTCTCTCCGGAATTTCCATGGTGGCTTTTCCCATCAGCACAAGGGTTAGCTTATGCTGTTCTTCCTGATACTGAATAAAATAATCCATCAGCTCTTTGCAGCCCTTTCCCTCTTCGATACGACCTGCAAAAACAAGATAATCACCTTTGATATTATATTTTTCTCGAAATCTTTCTCCGGAAGCATTTGCCGGCACCTCGATGCCCATGCCTATCACCTGATTGGGTACAGCTTCATTGTGAAAGGTCCGCTCCACAAAATCCTTTTCCTCCTGTGTCAGATAAGTAATCCCTCTGACCCTTCTGAAAAGTTCGTGAAACAGATTCATGTAAATCGGCTCTTCATCATGAGCCGTTGGAATAAAATATGCCTTTTCGTACACCTCTCTGGCTCCAAAATATGCCGGATAATACATGTAGGTTACAAAGAAAAAAGCATCATAATCATCCTTATGTTCTTTAATATAGGAAACAAGACCTGGACAATAGGGGCCTCTGGCCTTCAGCCTCATCTCCTCCATCCAGTGAAAATGAATGCCAAAGCGATGCATTAAAATGCCAAAGCCTCTCTGAATAAAGGGATTCCTTCCCTTCGTAACAGAAAATCTGTGCACGGTTACTCCCTTCAGTTTTTCTGTATCCGCCTGATAGTAGTCCGCCCAGGTTTGAAAATCCACAGCCTTTGATGTCAGAACCTCTATTTCATAATCCTGCTCCACATTTCCATTTTGCTCCAGATGCCCATGCTGCTCTGCATTTCCATTTTGTTCCTGATGCTCTGCATTTCCATTTTGTTCCTGATGCTCCACATTTCCATTTTGTTTCTGCTGCTTCATATTCCAGGCCGCGAGATGTTCTGCCATCTGTCTGGTATAGCTTTCTGCGCCACCGGCAACTTCCTGTCCATACCGCTGACATACAAATGCGATCTTTTTCATAGTTTTAAAATATTACCTATTCCTTTTGCGGTCTCGTCCCAGGTCGGTGGAACAAAGACTGCCAGATTTTCTTTTTTTGCCTGATATTCCTCCGGATGCTTCAACAGCTCACTGACTTTTTCCACCAGATCCTCTGGATTATCCTGTTTAAAATAAATTCCTTTTTCTTTGGCAATTTCCATATTGATTGGTGTATCTGCCGCAAGCACCAAAACGCCCTTGGAGTAGGCCTCCACAATGGGAAGTCCGTATCCCTCCACATAGCTTGGAAATGCCAGTGCAAAACAGTGCTCATACAGGTAACCAATCTCCTGATCGGTTGCTCCGTTGATGTGCCAGATACCCCGACCATAATCCGGATGGTTCTCCAGCCTTTCAAAAAAGGCATCATTATTCCAGCCTCTGAAGCCTGCAAAAATCAGCTGGAATCCCAGGTCCTTCAATCCTTTTTCATAGGCATCCAGCAAAAGCTTGTGATTTTTCCTGGGCTCAATGGTCCCAACCATGAGAAGATACTTCCCACTGTCTGCCGCCTTTTTTATCGACTCCGATACGTCAGCATCTTCGGATGCGCTGTCATTCTTTCCTGATGCACTGCCACTCTCTTCTGATGCACTGCCACTCTCTTCGGATGCCGTCGTATTCTGTTTTCTGGCAAAGTTTCCGCCAAGGGGTGTGATATGAATTGGCGGGCAGGGGACTTCCAGTCTTGTGGCCAGGTTCAGGATTTCATTTTCCGTTGTGTGCGTTGTCACAATAATCTCATCTGCATATGCTAAAATCGCGCCGGTGAAATCCATGAAGCTCAGCATATCGTACATGGGGCAGAACTGTGGATGCGTCACGCCGATAATGTCATGCACAAAGGGAATAATCTTCACTCCCTGTTTTTTCATTTCTTTATACAAAAAGCTTCTTCTCGTCCTGGTTTTCCACACTGTGTCAATGTCCAGCATTGCATCTCCCTGATTCATGTCGGAAATACTGAAATATTTTCCCGTCCGAAGCTTGTTTCGGTCGCCCTTTCTGGTGGTACAAAACTGGATAAAGCCCTCTGATTCGATGCGCTCGAAGCAGTCTCTTTTCTGGCAGTACTCCATGAAAACCAGCTCCAGCTCTTTATCCTCATATAATCTTCTGGATACCTCCATCACCACTCTTGGCACACCGGTAAAGCTGGTTCCTATCAGGACCATGGAAATATCAATATATACTTTTTTCATCTTACATGCTCCTGTCTGTTAGCAGAATAGACTGCGGATTTTATCCTGCAGGCTGCGCGGCATTTTTTTTGCCATTTTTCGGAGAAAAATTGAATTTTTAATTCCGGAAGCCAGGAGGAGCATTTTCTCTCTCGGTCCCTGCTTCTGCTCAAAAAACGGGTTGTTTACAAGCTCCATACCTCGAATGGTAAAGGCTCCCTCTCTGCTGATAGCCCGGAGAATCTCCTCCTGGCTTTTTCCCTGCATTGCGCTGAGAAATTCCCTGGTTGCAAGCTTTTGAAAGCAGGCATAGTGAGCCGCCTGAACAAAAGCATCTCCGGAAAGGGGCAAAAGCTTCTCCACATCAACCCTTCTTGGTTCCATGGAAAGATTGGCCAGAAAGCTTTCTACCTGACAGTTCATATCCATATCATGCTGTTTTAATATTTCATCCACTTCTGAGAAAATCCCGCAAAAGATTTTCATCTCATTTGTGTTATCTACTGCTTTTTGCTCCATTTTTCATATACCTTTTCAAACAGTTCCCTGTAATTGGCGGCAACCGTTTCCACTTCATAGCGTTTTGTTGCCTCTTTGTTTCTCTCTAAAAGTTTTATATCAGGCTCGTGAGCGAGTTCCTCGGTGATTGCCCTGCACAGCGCCGCTGCATCTGTCGCCGGCTCATAATAATGAACCAGTCCCTGTGTCACCTCATAGAGGGAGGTCTCCCTGCTTGAAACAACAGGGCACATGGCTCCCATAGCCTCAAGAGGCGTCATTCCAAAGCCCTCGTAAAGTGAGGGGGTTACAAATAATCTGGCATGTCTGTATAAATAGGTCAGCTGCCCTTCCGATAGAAATCCTGTCAGGCAGACCTGATTCTCAAGTCCATTTTGGGCTATATAGTCTGAAAGCTCATTGGCCCCATTCCACTTTGCTCCGCCGATTACCAGCCTGTACTTTTCCTTATAGGTCTCCTCCAGCATATCATAGGCTTTTAACAATGTAATCAGATTCTTATGCCTGGTCAGTGAATTGATACAAAGGATATAATTATTATTTTCAGAAGCCTCTTCTTTGCCGAGAGTGCCTTTTATATCAAATTTTTCTTCCTCTGCCCTGTTCAAATCCACCGGCACATACAGGACTTCGATTTTCCCCTTTGCCCATCTGCCAAAATATTCCAATAGGGTATTTTTCACATAACCGGAAATTGCCACAATGGCATCTGCCTTCTGCATGGCCCTTTTATAAAAAAGATCATAGTATTTTCGCTTCAGGAAGCTGAAGTATTCCGGGTAATATTTATATTGAATATCATTGGTGTTTACCACCACAGGAACCTTGAATTTCCTTAAAAGTCCCGACTGAAAGGTCGGAAAATACATCAGGTCGATGTGTTGCTCTTTGATTATTCTGGTAAGATAGAAGGTCTGAAAAAGAATCATGCGAACCGGGTGCTTTCCCTTCATCTGATAAACGTAGAATTCTGCCTCGGGAAACAGCTTTCTATAGTCCTCATACAAATCCTCATGAATCAGAAAAAGATAGTCATGGATTTTCCTTTCAGCCAGCAGGCCCTTCATTAAGTTTTTTAAGCTTGATTCCGTACCGCCGTTTTTGTGGTCCGGACGGATAAAGGTCAGGTCAATTCCTATTTTCATGCCTGCTCCTTCCTGATGATCTATTATCCCAGTATCGCTTTGGCAGCTTCCATCAAAATACATTCCAAAAGATACCATCTACTATACCCATTTTTGCGGTAGCATAAAAATCTGGAGGCAATTCTTTTCCTTGCAAAGGCAAAGCTCTTGCGATTGCTGGCTCCTCCCATGTTAAAGTGTGCCAATGGTTTGGAGATTACCACTATTTTTTTTCCAGCCCTTTTCATGGCAAGATAACAGCCGTAATCATCATGTACACTGATATTCCAGAAGGGAAATGCCTTATAGACATTTGCTCTTACAAACATGGTGGGATGATTCCAATGGCGGGAGGTTTCAAACCTTGTGACAGATGCCTTTTTTACAAAGCTGCTCTTGCCGCTTCGATGAATCCAGATATCTCCAAAGGTGATATCACAGTTTTCCCGCAGCATAGTCGCCACCGACTCCTCCACTGCGATGGGTTCATACCAGTCATCGCTGTTGATCAGACCGATAAATTCTCCCTTTGCCATGGCAATTCCTTTATTCATGGCATCGTAAATACCCTGGTCAGGCTCAGAAGTGATTTTGTAGAGATACCCCTTCTTTTCAAATGCCTCCTGATATTCCTTTGCCACCTGGACGGTTCTGTCACTGCTTGCTCCGTCAATAATCAGATATTCAATATTTTCATAGGTCTGGTCCAGCACAGATTCTATGGTTTTTTTAATGGTTGCCTCACTGTTAAAGGCTACCGTAACAATCGTCACAAGCGGATTCATAATTTGCCTCTCTCTTGTACCTGGTTCTCTGAAAGCTACCGGGCAGCTTTATTTCCTGCCCTGGGGAAAGCCTTCCGTACTCTCTTTCATAAATACAACCTTGATGGTTCGCAAAATGATCTGCATGTCCAGCATAAACGAATAGCTGGTAATATATTTCAGGTCCATCTTCAGTTTATCATAGGCGGTCGTGTTGTACTTGCCATAAACCTGGGCATAGCCGGTAAGCCCACCCTTGACCTTCAGCCGAAACGCAAACTCCGGAATCTCTTCGGTATATTTTTCCACATGCTCCACGCGCTCTGGCCGTGGTCCCACAAAGCTCATATCGCCAATCAGTATATTAATCAGCTGCGGCAACTCATCCATTCTGGTTTTCCTGAGAATTCTGCCCACCGGCGTAATCCGGTCATCATCATTGACTGCCGGTCTTGATTTTCCATCCTCCTCCGCATTTTCAATCATGCTTCGAAATTTATAGATATCAAACACCTTCCCATTTCTGGTGCAGCGCTTCTGTGTATAAAATACGCTTCCGCCGTCACAGCACTTGATTGCAATGGCTGCGATGAGCATAAATGGAGAAAGAATAATCAATGCCAGAAGTGAGAATATAAAATCAAATATCCGCTTTACAAACCTCTGTTCCAGGGTCGGCCCCACATTTTTACAGAGAAATAACGGGGAGTCAAACAGGTCAACCTCATCTGTCCCCTTCACAATAATGTCTGAGATTTTCGGTGTGAAGTAAAGCCGCACTCCTTTTTGAAAGCACTGCTTAATAATGTCATTCTTTTCCTTTGACGGAACATCATTCAATAGGACCGCATCATACTCCATAATCTTTTCCCAAAGATTTGGTGCATACACCGATATTTCCTCGTAAATCTGATACTTATCACTGCGGGCATCCACCTTCTGTGAAAGTGCATTCTGATAATCCCCACTGATTAAGAGCATATGATAGGGCGGAAACAGCTTATGGTATCCCCAGGAAAAAATATTGGTTAAAACCAGACTGCCGACAAACTGCTCCAGCGTCAATTCTAAAATAGCGAGTCCCGTCTGGCGGATATGCCAGATGTCTCCTATCATCAGGACTATTAAAACCCAAAAAGCAAAATTTGCCAGAACAATCGACAGCGTCTGTGAAAAAACAAGACTTCCCGCCTTATTATATCCAATCCGGAAGCCGTCCATGGCACAAATCAGCATAAACAAACCGACCGCATAGATTGCAATCATCAGCCAGTTTCCTTTTCCCTCAAACCTGTTTTCGCCACGCAGCTCATTGAAGGTCTGATACCAGTTATATGCAAACAAAAAAAGCAGGCTCGCAAAGACTATCAGTGCAGCCAAACGCTTATATACGCTCTTAAAGCTCTCTATTTTCAGCTTATCTTTATCCATTGCGTTATTTTCCACTTTGGTATTGCTCCATCTTTCCATAAATTTAGGCACTACTGTGTTATAATATACCACATTTGGTAATACTTACGCAACTTCCCACAAAAAAGCAGAATCGAATTTTCTCGATTCTGCTTTTTGTGAATTGTATGCAATGTACTTTTGGGACATTGATTTCATATTTTTAAATTTTATAAACCATAGCTCTTTTTCAGGTTTGCAAATTCCTGTGAGTTGCAGAAGCCCATAAGTACATCATTTCTGCTGGTTCCGCTCTTTAATTTGCTCATCCAGTCGTCGTATCCGGCCTGATCATATTCACGGTCAAAGAAGGTCTGGTACAGTGTCTTTACATAATCACTGTCGCCCAAATTCTTGTTCATGAATTCCTGGGAATTAAAGAAGCCTGTTGTGGATACATCATTGATGCTCCAGGTTCCATCACAGATACGGTTGCACCAGTCGTTCAGACCTGCTACCTCGTACTGTCTTCCAAGTGCCTTGGTATATAATCTGGCTACAAAGGTGGTAAGACCTGTGTTACGGTCACGTCCCTCGCTCACTGTAATGCTTCCTCTGTCAATTCCATATTCATTACAGATATTGTTAAACTCTGTGGAATCTGCAAAACCTTTGAATACACCCTCGCGGCCAACGCCGTTTTCCAGTTTATTTACCCAGTCTGCCTTTCCACCGGCGTCAGAAGCACGTCCCATCATAACCTCGTAAAGCTTTTCCACGTACTCTGCATCACTCAGGTTTCGATTTTTAAATTCATCACTGAAGAAGAAGCCCTGTGCTACAACAGAACCGGAGGTAGCAAAATTGCTCAGTCCATTGACCCAGTTACTTAATCCGCCTTCATCTGCAGCTCTGTCCAGACATCCACTGTAAAGGCGCTTAACAAATGCGGTAATCTTTGCAACATCAGCTTTTCTGCCGTAATTTGGTACAACCTGTGACCAGGAGCTCAGTCCCATGATTGGAAGGATGGTGCTGTCAATCCATGCGGCATCGGATGCATTACCATTATCTAATTTTTCATATACCTCAGCAGCAAGCTTTCCGTCAATCTGGAAGTTCGTCTTTTGTCCACCATTCTCATCATTGATGATAAAGCAGTCTACCAGACCGTTATATTTTGCTGTGTAATAAGAATATGCAAGGGAAGCCGCCTGAATCTGGTCACCGTTGTGAACCCCATCTGTGCTTCCTTCATAATAGTTGGTAAAGCCCTGCTCAGTCAGCATAATACGGCGGTTACCAAAGGTTGCCTTTACATAATCAGTCAATACGTTTAAGTTATTGCCATCTACAAACCATGCATCTGCGCTCTTTGGATTTAAGTCAAGTGCAGGCGCATCCGGCATTCGTCCGGGTGCAACCCAGATATCTGCCTGTGTCAGGCTGGCCGGATACATATGATAGGAGATAGACCAGTCTACACCAGCCTGTCTTCCTGAAACTGCTGCATTAAAGCGGTTTAAGTAATCCATTGCATTGATAGCACCAGGTTCCTGTGAAAGATACTGCTGTGGATAATTCCAGGTATGCTCCAGACACAGACTGACTCTGGAAGCAGATGTATATTTACGAACTGCATTGTAGAGCATCAGATAGCCTTCTGCATACAGGTCTACATTATATGCGGTATCATTGGAGCCGGTAAAGTTATAGTAATTTGGCATATTTACCTCATTACCCAGAACCCAGTTGTCTACATGACAGTTTTCCTGACTAAAGAGCTGTGCAAGCCAGGAGAACATTGCCTCATAAAGCTCCTTCTGCCCTCTTACGTTTGGTGCAAAATAAGGTGATCCCTTAGTGTTATTGCCTCTGTTTGCAAGAGCAGTATCATCAATCAGATACTCTTTTCCTGCAACATAGGGAACCAAAATTACCAGCGTAACTGTCTTTCCGTTTCGGTTGGCTGTCTTAATCCAATCCTTTAAATAATCGATAAAATAGTAGGTATGTCCCTTGTATGTAAATGCTGTAGCATCATGTGTGGAGGCATCTACCACCATGTCAGTAACATTGACATTCATCAGGGTGTGCTGGGAGCCATACATTCCCTGCTGACCTTTATCTCCAAGGATACCCTTTAAATTGGTCGCTTTACTGAACGCATCTGTGGTCAGATATTCTGCCTCCGGATCAAGAATCGTATCTGCGGATACGGTCTCTTCCTTTACCTTCTTTTCCTTTTCTTCCTTATCGGACGTCTGTATGAGAGAGTTGTCTGATACAGAAACATTCTCTGTAAGACCTGCTGCCCCTGCCGGAACTGCCAGTGTCAGTGCCATAACTGCTGACAGGCTGACTGCAAGAGCGGCATTTACAAATCGTTTTGCCTTAAACATAATTCATTCCTCCGCTGCAATTAATATTGTGTTTTTTCTGTGTCCACTTTAACACATTCTACAGCCCATAGCCAGCCTTAAGATTGGCAAATTCCTGTGAATTGCAGAATCCCATGAGCACATCGTTTCTGCTGGTTCCACTCTTCAGTCTGCTCATCCAGTCACTGTAGCCTGCCTGGTCATATTCACGGTCAAAGAAGGTGCGATATAATATTTTTACATACTCGTCATCTGTAGTATTCTTATTCAAAAATTCCTGACTGTTAAAAAAGCCGGTAGTAGAGACATCATTGATTGACCAGGTTCCATCGCACACACGATTGCACCAGTCATTTAATCCTGCGACTTCATAATTTCTGCCAAGTGCCTTGGTATATAATCTTGCCACAAAGGTGGTAAGTCCTGTATTTCTGTCTCTTCCCTCACTGACTGCTGCCGTTCCTCTCGTAATGCCATAGGAGTCACAGATATGGGAAAATTCCGCGGATTCTGCAAATCCCTTATAGACGCCCTCTCTGGATACTCCATTTGCAAGACGGTTCATCCAGTCAGCCTTTCCACCTGCATCTGAAGCACGGTCCATCATGACATTATACAAAAGCTCTACATATTCAGAATCAGAACAGTTTTTGTTTTTAAATTCATCACTGAAGAAAAAGCCCTTGGCGGCATTTGCTCCATCCGATACACCGGTACATAAACGGTTGGTCCAGTCAGCAAGTCCTGCTGCCTCCGCCTCTCTTCCCAATGCCTTTTCATACAGACGTCTTACAAAGGCCTGTACCTGCTCCTTGTCAGCTGTTTTCTTTCCATAGTTAGGCACAATTTCTGCCCAGGAGCCTACGCCGATAATTGGAAGACAATAATCTGCAACCCACTGAACCATATCAGCCTCATCAGAATCCATTCTCCAGAAAACATCAAGCGCCGTTCCTGTCAGTTTAAAGTTTAAAGGGTCTGCTTCTGCGGCATTATTAATCAGGAAGCAGTCAACCATATCGTCATACAGTGCTGCGTAATAGCTGTATGCCAGGCAGGCTGCCTGATAAGGTACGCCCATATGGTTTGAAAAGCCCTGCTCTGTCAGCATGATTCGATGCTTTGCACCAAATGTATTTTTGATATAATTTGTCATTACATATAAATTGTTTCCATCAACAAATCTTGCACTATCAGATTTTGGATTCAGGCCAGAATTTTCCCAAATATTTGTATTATATAAAATAGCTGGATACATATGATAAGCGATGCACCAATCGATGTCACCAACAATGCTGTTAAATGCATTCAAAAAATCTTTTGCAGGCATTCCTCTTCCTTCATCATTATCCTGCCAGCTGTGATCTACACAGATGCTGACTCTGGAAGCGTTGGTCCATTTCTTAACTCCATTGTACATAGCCATATAGGTAGTGGCATACTTTTGAGCACAAGTATTTAAATCTGTTGTTCCAAAGTAGTTCCACTGGCTTGGCATATTCACTTCGTTACCCAATACCCAGTTATCAATGTGAAGATTTTCTCTGGAATATTTTTCACCAAGATATTCAAAATAAGCACGATATCGTTTAATCATACTTGGATCTGTTGCATTTGGCGCATAATAATAATGTCCATCTTCTCTCGCCGCTGGCTCTACCATCTCAGGATGAGCTGGATCATATTTTAACAGAAACACCATAGTCATGGTTACACCATTATCATTTGCGCCTCTTACTACTCCATCAGCCACACAACTAGAGAAATGATAAGTTTCTCCTTCAAAATGAAAGGTTTCTGCACCAGTAAAAAGATGTCCGTATGTAATAAATGCATTGTACATGCCATGCTGTAAATTTGCAGCTCTTCCAGTACTGCCCTGAAGTCCCTTTTTTCCTGTGGTCTTGGAAAAAGCGTCTACCGTCAGATACTGAACATTTTCCTCATCCAGTGAATTTTCTGACACGAGCTGATTTTCAGAAACAGAATCCAGCCGGTCAATCTCAGCTTGACTGAGAACTCCTTTGTCTCCCACTAAATCAGGCATAACCGATTCATTTAATCCAGCCAGAATTCTCGCCTGTTCATCCGAGCTTAATGTGCCGGCTCCGGCGCTGACGCTGCTGCCTGCAAACATTGCCACAGTCAACACTGCAGCCATGCAAAGCTTTGATAGCTTTATAAATTTCCCTCTCACTTATCCTTTTCTCCTTTTGTCCCTCATTGTTTTTTCAAATTCATTTTGTAGATAGTTTAACTGTTTCAATTATAATCCAAAGGATTTTTTCAGATTTGAGAATTCCGTAGACTGGGAAAAGCCTTTTAAAACATCCTGTCTGCTGGTTCCCTTTTTCAATTTGCTCATCCAGTCCTCATATCCGGCCTGATCATACTCTCTGTCAAAGAAGGTACGGTACAAGGTTTTGACATATTCACTGTCTGTTGCTTTCTTATTGAGATATTCCTGACTGAAGAAAAATCCGATTGTCGCAGCATCATCTACAGTCCATGTTTTATTATTAATACGATTACACCATTCATCAAGCCCGTCCTCATCATAAGCACGGTCCAACGCTTTGGTATAAAGTCTGGCAACAAATGGAGTTAATCCTGTGTTCTGATTTCTGCCTGAGAGCTCAAGCAATCCGCGCTTAATACCATAGGAATCACAGATTCCTGTAAACTCTACTGACCCAATAAAGCCATTTAAAACACCAATTCGCTCAACGCCGTTGTTCAGACGGTAAATCCAGTTCGATTTTCCGCCCTCGTCGGAAGCACGATCCATCATAACATTGTATAAATCTTCCACAAAAATGTCATCACTGACACCTTTATTCAGATATTCCTGGCTGAAGAAAAATCCAACAGCAGCATCTGCACCTGTTGCTTTTCCAGAACAGATACGGTCAACCCAGTCGTTCAGTCCTGCGGTATCCGGGTCACGGTTCAGACACTTGTTGTAAAGTCTGGTTACAAATGCAGTTACCTTTTCTCTGTCCACCTTCACCTTGCTAAGCCCCAGATAGTTGGCAATTCCGGTTGCATCTGCAATACCGAGATTCTGCAGGTTGCCTTCGTTTCTAAGGAAGGCTGCATTTGATGCATTGGTCTGGTAAGCATGTTCGACAATAATTCCTGTAATACCTGCCAGCTTTGCTCTGCGGATAACACCATAGTAATCTGCCAGAGAACCATCCGGATAGGTTGTGTGATCTCCGGAGTTACGGACTTCAATCCTGTTATTTTTTAATCCAAGAGCCGTCAGCTGTCTCATAATCTGTGTTGCAAGGTTCGCTCCGTCTGCCCCGATTGATCCGTTATAATTGGAGTTTGGATAGTAAACCTCCGCTCCGTTTGTTGACGAGGAGCCGGATGCATTACAGTGAATACTTACATAGTAATTTGCCCCGACACTTGCAGCATAATCTACTCTGGCTGCATTATCATTGGTGGAGGACGTTCCAGGATGAGGACATCCTGAGGATTCTCTTGTCATATAAACAGTCACGCCCTGATATTCCTGAAGCTCTGCGCGGCAGTATAATGCGATTTTCAGATTCAACGTTGCTTCATTTAATCCACCACCTTCGGAACCGCCATGGGTTGCATCATGTCCCGGGTCCAGAACAACAACCACATCTCCCTCTGTCTGCAGGTTTCTGGCCTTTGAAGAGCTGTCTGTGTCATTCAATGCCTCTTCTATTTGAGCAGCACCGTCCTCATCTCCATTTAAGGAGACAACTGATAATTCCACGTCAGACATATCAATTGCTGTACTCTCTGTATCCAAGCCGTATGATGCTGTCTGAGTATCAGCTGTCCCCGTGGAAGCAGCAGTCTCATCTGAAACGGTCAGCTGCTCATCTACTCCAAAATATACGTTGGTCATTCCGGTGTCAGCAAGATGAACAGAAACTTCTTCCGGATTCTCAGCCTCTGTTGTTTCAGCTGTTTCACTGGAATCTGCCTCAAGAAGAACATCAACATCTGTCACTTCGTATACACCTGCATCCTCTGCTGCATAATCCACAGTAAAGAGAATGGTATTGTCCATGCATTCTTCACTGGTAAACTGACGTTTTTCCCCTGTGCGATAGTTTTGTACTGTCAGTGTTCCTTCTTTTATTCTGGTTTCTTCTCCACCAAAAGCAACTAATACATTTTGTGCTCCCGGTGTTTCTATATAATTACTTTCCAGATACAGATAAGAAAGCTTATCTGTATTTTCATCCTGTTTTTGATCGCTGGTCTGTGTCATGTCATTTGCTGAAATTTCCGCAGCATAGACTGTTTCTGTTGGTGTTGCTGCTCCGACAACTGTCATTCCCAGCATGACAAGGGTCAAAAGCAATGCCTGTAATCTTTTCAATTCTTTTCCTCTTTTCTTAACAAACTTGTAACATTTCTTTTTTTATCATAAATCATCGAACTTTGCTGTGCAATAGTTCTTTTATGGAAAAAAGTGGTTCTTTTCTGCTTTTTCTTTTATTTTGCAGAATCACCTTCGCTTTTTCTGCGGATATATTCTCCTATACCAATCAACAGGAATAAAAATGGTGTGCAGCAGACCTGCTGATAGCAGAAGAAGTTATGGCACATATAGGACACGATACAGGCGATAAAGCCGATCAGCACCGGTTTGCTCTCTTTTGCCTTGGCAAAGCTTCTGATACTTGTAACAAAAATGCCAATATAAGCTGCCGTACCTGCAATTCCGTAATTAATCAGGCTGTTCATCCATTCATTATGGGCATTGGTTAAGGTTCGCTCTCCCCACATTTCTGCAAGGCGATCCTGATAAAGTGTATACGCATAAGGCGCATAGCCATCAGGGCCAACACCGAACAGTTTATGGCCAAGATCCATGTCCTTAAACATCTGCACGCTGAAGGCCCAGGTTCTGCCTCGTCCATTTCCCCAGTTATCTGACCAGGTAAGGTAGGAAAAACGACCGGTAAAGGCCGAGAGCCATTCAGGCAAAGTTCCCTTTGCCGATAAAATCAGTACAATCACTGCCGCAAGCACAACAATTCCCAGAGCTGAAAAGCTGCAGATTCTGATGATTTTTGCCGCTCTTCCAAAATAAATCTGTTTTTTAGCCAGATAAAAGAAAACAGCCCAGGCTGCCACTGCCGCCAGACAAAGCCACCAGACCAGAGGATTTGCCAGCCAGAAGCTGCTCATGGAATCAAGCACCAGAACAGGATTTGGATGAATCACCAGGGCATATTTCATAAATCGGGTAGCTGCCAGAAACAGCAGCGCCACCTCCATCAGACGTTCCATCCCCCAGGCTGAATTCAGAGAAAACCAGAAAAATACAGCAAGAAATCCAATCAACGCCACATAGGCACTGTCACTATTCTGTGTGACCATGGTGGCAAAGCCCACAAAGGAAAAAATACCACTCACAACACGGGTCGCTGCGCTTTTGCTGCTCCAGAAGAAGTAAATTCCCAGGGGAAGCACCGTGCACACAAAGCTGCTGTACCAGGTGGCCTGCCCCATGGTGGAGAGGAACTGGTTTTTGTAGGTATCCTCAATGCCCTCATAGGTTCCAATGGGGTCAATCATAAGCCTGTGCAGGACACCAATTCCAAATACAATAAAGCAGGTAAAGAACAGAAATGCCAGAACAACCTGATAAAATCTGCCGAATCTGGAAAAAGAGAAATAAAGCAGTGCAAAGCTTATCATGGAGATGATTCCCATGTACCAGCCATTATAGCCCCACACGCAGGCAGAAAAGTTTCCACCTGCAAGCGCTGCCACAAAGGACAGCAGAATAAATGCAAGCACGCACCAGTCCGTCACGGAAAACAGTTCTTTAAAGGACCTCTTTTCTTTTTGCAGGAGCAGGTAGAGCACCCACAAAATCAGCACCGGGACATAACCTATGATACAGATATATTTATAAATGTTGAATTTGCTCTCCCCTACGTGATAGTATCCCTCTTGTAAATACAGCGGTAAAAGCAGACACAGTGCACAGCCCACGATGGTCAGCACCACAGTCAGTATCTGCAGCACAACCTCGCTGTTCTGATTTTCTGCCTTCTTTTTCTTTTGAATGTCACTTTCTTTGATTAGCTTACTGGACATTTTATTCGCTCCTTTTAATATACGACTGCTCCACACACATCTTTATCCAGGGCTGCTGCCAGCTGTAAAATCTGTGCAATTTCCTTATGCTTTGATTTTCCACAGGTCTCCACCAGGAGGAGTGCATCTGCATCCGCAAGCTTCTTTGGTTCCTTCTCGTCCTCTGTCAGTTTATTGTCAGAATATACAAACGTTACCTTTTGGTCTTGTGCAAGCTGTGCATTCACTGCGTCGGCAATTTGCTGCAACTTTTCCTGTTTTTCCCCATGGGAGCTGGTAAGATAAATACGCCTGTAGGCTTTCTTTTTACATTTTTCCGCCAGAATCGTTGCCATCATTGCCCCGCGGTTTCCATCCATGGTTTCCAGCTGATAGGCTTCCTCCAGCTCTTCTGCCTGTTTCAGGGAATCGGAGAAGAAATAGCGGAGTGCTTCAAAGGCACCCACAAGGAAGATTCCCAGGAAAAGACCTAACGCGATATATTTTTTGCTGGCTTTTGGCTTGCGCGTAATTTGTGTTGTCTCAGATACATCTGTTACATCCGAATTTTCCTTTTCCTCCGAGATGTCACTAATTGTTTCTTCATCCATTCCACCTGCAGTTGCGCTAAAATCCTCTGTCTCTTTATCTCTTTGTCTGAAAAAGTCCAGCAGTGCCTGTGAAACTGCCTCCTCATTGTTCTCCAGATTTGTTCTGGCATTTACAATGTTATCCGCAATGCTGCAAAGATCTGAAATCTCGCTTTTCTGTTCAGCAAGCAGGGTTGCATCTGTCTTCTGCTCCAGCTGCTCACCCATAAGCTCAATCTGCTTTGCCGGATCCTTGCTGACCTGCGAAATTCGTTCCTGTTCCACAGCCTCTTTTACTACCGATGCAATGGTCTCACAGCCTTCCTTTGTTCCATAACGTATCACAATTTTAAGATCATCTCCCGATACGGACTGTTCTGTCTGAATCGCATACACATTGATGTCCACATCCGACACCGCATTGCAGGTAATGAGTTCCTCCAGATATTTGCTGTCCTTGTGCAGATTCAGCTTCTCGGCTGCAAGATCATAGGTCTCCTTGCTTGCCACCTTTGAAATATAGGAAGCGATAGCTGCTCTTGCATTTTCCTGATTCAGGAAATCATAGTACAGAGTTGTGGTCCAGATTTCATTGGGGTCAAGCTGCATCAGCAGTGAATTTTCCACATAGCTTCTTTCTCTCTCATACTGGGTCTGGAAATAATAAATTTTATTGGTATAGTAGAGCACCTCGTCCTGCGCTTTTTCAGATAGTCCGCTGTTAAGCAGGATTTCCTCTTCACTTTCATACTGGCTTTCTTCTGCAGCTCCGGCCTCTGTCGCATCCTCCGCATTAGCTTTTGCTTCATTTGCCTGCGCCTTCAGCCCCTCCGCATTGAGGTAGTAGCTGTATCCACCCAGCGCGACCGCCAGAATCACCATGGCAATGAGCATTTTCCACCAGCTTTTCGCGATGGTCTTTAGCATATGTACTACATGTATTCCTTCATATGGCTTGATTTTTTCCTTCATCCTGTGTTTCTCCTCCTATACAGTGGTTTTTTATGCGGATGTTCCACACTTCTCTGCGTAAAGTCTCATAAAGCTTTTTCATAACAGAACCATTCAATATCATATATGTTCAATGTTCCAAGATTATTAAAATGCAGTTTCTCATAGCAGGCCAGTGCAGCCGGATTGGTCTGGCTGACAAGGAAATGCACTCCGTCATAGCCTCTTCTTTTAAGCTCTGCCATCAGCTCTGTTAAGAGCATTCTCCCAACGCCACAGTTCTGATAATCCGCTCTCACACCCACTCTCGCCAGTTCCCTCGCCCTGGGAATGGTCCAGATGCCAAGGTTATCTACATTTGGATCATCATCTATGGAAATGGTTGCCACAATGCCCTTTTCATCTCTTATAAGGAAGAGACAGTCCTCATCCAGATCCCTCATAATATTGTCCATGCCCGGATAATCCTCAGACCAGGCGCACCCTTCTGTTTTCATGCAATCTCTGTAAAAGGCCAGAATTTCTTCCGTTTCCTCTCTCCTTGCAAGCCGAAGGTCAGCTTTTGTCAGCTTTCTTTTTTCAGCCATATTTTTATCAGTCATATTTTTATCAGCCATATTTTTATCATTCATATTTTTATCACTCATCTTTTCTTCCTTCAAACATGCTTAACAAAGCCTCCACTTCCTTATCCGTGGTTCCAAAGCTGGTCGCCAGTCGAATTACACTGTGCGCTTCATCCCATTTATCCCACAGAGTGAAAACCAGTTTTTCCTCCAGCTCCCTGATTTCTTCATTGGATAGAATCACAAACTGCTGATTGGTGTTGGATGGGAATGCAAATCGATATCCCCTGTCTGCCAGGGTTTCCTTAATTTTCATGGCAGTGCGAATTCCATTTTCTCCCAGCTTTTCATACAGGTGATTCGAAAACAGTGTATCAAATTGCAGTCCAAGAATCCATCCCTTTGCCAAAAGAGCTCCATGCTGCTTGGTGATGGTAAAGAAATGGGACGCCAGCTCTTTTCTCGTAAAGACAACTGCCTCGCCAAACAATGCGCCCACCTTGGTTCCGCCGATATAGAAAGCATCCACGTTGGCCGCGATATCTTCCAATGTCACATCCGTATCTCTGGCGGCAAGTCCATAACCAAGTCTGGCGCCATCCAGGTAAAGGGGAATATGGTATCGGCCACAAATTTCATGCAGCCCGGTCAGCTCCTGCTTACTGTACAAAGTTCCACATTCTGTAGGATGGGAAATATAGACAACCCCCGGTTCCACCATGTGCTCTCTATTGGCATCTGCATGAAATTCCTTCAGAAATATTTCCAGCTCATCCGCCTGCATCTTCCCGTCTTTTCCCGGAAGTGTCAAAATCTTATGACCAGCAGCCTCCACTGCCCCGGATTCATGTCCATTGATGTGTCCGCTGCCAACTGCAACAGCTCCCTGATAATTTCGAATCAGAGCATCAATCACTGTGGCATTGGTCTGGGTACCGCCCTCCAAAAAGGAAACAACCGCCTCCGGACATTTGCAGGCTTCTCTGATTTTCTCTGCGGCACTGTTACAATATTCATCAAGTCCGTATCCGGTCTGATGCTCGCTGTTTTTCTCCATAAGTCTGCTTAAAATTTCAGGACATGCGCCAAGATTATAGTCGCTGGCAAAGTTTAGTTTTGTATGTGTGCGTTCCATCTGTGAATTTCCCTTCTGTGTTATTAATTTTCGATATTAATTTTCGATATGGAAAAACTTATTTTGTATATCGAAAATTCTTTGAGGCATTTATGCCTTTATTTTGATTTATGTAAACCGTTCCTCGATATAGGAAAACTTTTTTTCTATATCGAAGCTTTTATGAAAAATTTCTTCGATATGCATAATATCATTTTGTATATCGAAATTCAGTTTGCATAATATTTTTTATGTAACCTAAATCTATGTTTTTCTTTCGATATAGGAAAAGTTATTGTCTATATCGAAAACTTCGGTTTTATCGAAAAATTCGGCTTAATCAAGATTGTCCGGCTTGAAAAGACTGCCTTCATTCTCTATCTTCACTCGCCGTCCTCACTCTTTATCCTCACTTTTCATCTTCCTGTTCTGCCTTCGAATCCGATACAGTGATATAAACATGGAAACAGTCACAACTGCCTCCGCCGCCAGCGTTCCGATGGCTGCTCCTTTTGCACCCAAAGGTGGAATCAGGATTGCATTTAATATCAAATCGGTAATGGCACCTAAAATCTCGGCAAACAGAACCTTTTTCTCTTTTCCAAGAGGGATTAAAATCTGTATTCCAAACAGATTACTGAGGCCAATGAGAATCAACGTCGGCATGATGATTCTCATGGACGCCACTGCCGGCAGGAATTTGGCTCCCGACAGAATCACAATACAAATACGCGCCCCTACCATAAAAATAATGCAGGTTGGAACTGAAATCAGGCAGACAAAGCCGATGGCTCTTTTGGCAAGACTGTTAAATTCCTTCATCCGCTTCTGCTCCACGTAGTAGGACATACGTGGCAAAAGAACCGCTCCAAGCGCTGTTACAAATCCCACCAAAACGCCTTTTACCTTTACTGCTGCACTGTAATACCCCGCTTCCGTATCACCGCTCATAAACCCAAGCATAACGACATCAAGATTGTTATACACCGTTGTTGCCATGCTCATGGAAACAAAAACTGCGGCTGCTTTGAGGTGCTTTAGCATAACAGGTGCTTCTTTTTTTATATCATATATAATTTTACATTTTCCAAGAGGTAAAATATATTTATTTATTCGGAAGAAATTGCAAATTCCAGATCCCGTTCCCACCAGAAGCAAAAGTCCGCCATAAATCACATAATCATCCTGACTGCGAATCAGGAGAAACATCAGAATCATTCCAAGAAATTTAAAAATAAGAGAGCGAATTGTGATATAAGAATATTCCTCCAGTGCTTTAAAAAGCCACTCAACCCCTATTACCTGAAAGAAAATGCTGCTTCCCATAACCAGGAAAAGGGCCTTGTCTCCCGCCATTCTTGGAACCAGAAACAGACAAAAAGCAAAAACAAGATATACCACAGAGAGTGTCATAAGGTTGAGAAATAACAATTCCCAAAATGCTCTGGACAGTCTTTCTTTATCATCTCTTACCTTTGCACAGACACGAATTCCATAGGTTGGTATTCCAAGCATGGCAAAAATACCAAAATAAGCCACCATGGAATTGGCCACAGTCACTTTTCCCATGTTCTCCGGCTGTAGTATTCTGGCCACATAAGGATAGCTGAGCAGTGAAAAAAGCATGGACGAAACCGTTAGAACACAGTTCATAAAGTAGTTAAGTTTTATGGATTTTACTTTTGCCAAAGAAAAGACCTCCTCCCAGTAATAAGAAAGGATTGGTACTGAGCTCCTTCACCGCATACATATACGCAAATCCACAGATACATAAAACAATCATACAACCTATGAAGCTTTCCTTTTCCCACATATAATACATCTGACATATATAAACTGCCAAAAACAGAATGCCAATTATAATCCCGAAATCAAACAAAATCTTAAAATAGGTACAATCAACATATGTGTATCTGTTTCTCACCGCATTGTTCATGTTGCTGATCCATTCAATTTTTGCACCAAGTATATGAAATCCATAATTATTCATTGCCTGTTGAATCAGTGCAAGTCTCCCACTCAACGTCTGATTAAGCCTTATCATAGCCTGAGTTCGATTATTCATGTTATAGTACAGCTGAAATATCCATACAATCACCGTTAAGAAAACCGGGCTCGCAAGTGCACATAGCTTTATCCATTTTTTCTTCATATTGATATTCAGAAATTTTGACAAATAGCAAAAAATCACAAGAATAATACCCAGTCCAAACTGTGTTCTGGAATCTGTAAAATGATAAATCAACAGCCAAAGTCCCATAATTCCCATGACCTCAGCTATGGTAATTTTCTTCTCCCTGAAATATAGCCAACAGCATTCTGTTGAAAAAAACAGAGTTGCACCAAATCCTACATAATCAAATCCCATACTGTAACGCATCGTATTATGGAAATATACTTGTATATTTTCAAAATAGCCCAAATAACAGAACAGCCACACAAAAAGAATACACGCAAACTGAATCACTGCCTGCAGAAAAAGCGTTCTTTTTAAATCTACTTCATAAAATGCCATCATAAACAACAATAAAAAGAATATTTCTCTTCTTCCGCAGATAAAGCTTTCCCCAAGCGCAAAGCATAGCGTTACAGCATAAAACAGAAAGCGATTCTTTCCATATCCACGCTGCATTACAATTTTAACAACACACAGACCATAGGACACATATCTCATAAGCTGCAGAAGCATATCCATCTTTAATCTCAATGATGTATTTTCCAACGCCATGGATAAAATGTAGAGTCCATATGCCGCCAGAAAAAGTAATTCCAGCTTATTTACTGTTGTGTCGCTTTTAGCATTCAAACTGACTTTTCTCTGGGAGTTTTCTTTCAAAAGCATAGTACAATTTTTCCTTCTCGTCATTAAAATCCGCTCCAACACCTGAATCATTCAGACATAATAATTTCTTTTTTCCGGTATTTAAAATCCGTTCATAGTCCAGACTCTTTTCACCGATTTCCACATACTCTCCACGCTTAAGCAAATTATGTGGTGAAAACATTCCTCTGCCAATCTGCCAGTAACGAAATACAAATTGATTGACATCCGAAGCATCCCTGAATTTATTTCTACAGGTTTTATCCAGTAACTCCGTTTCCTGTTCCCACACTTCCTCCAGCGTGGATTTCAGATAACTCTGCGGCTGATGATGCATCATAAGTCCTGACAGATCAGGGAACAGTAACATAACAAGTGTTTTTAAAATAGTTTTCCCATAAGGGGGATAAAACCATTTTAATTTATGTTCCTTCAGGACTTTTCTATAATCAAAATTTCTGGAAAAAAACTGTGCATCGTTAAGCATCACATGGGAAAAATCTCCTTCCCAGGCACAAAGCGGATAAAGTGCTGCCATATCACAGGGCAGATCCTTTTTAAAAAAATCCTCAACACCAACCGGATTAATCAGAAAGGTATCATCGTTAAAGTAGACAAAATGTGACGCCAATCCTTCAATTCTATGAAGATTTAACTCGATAGTATGAGAGCTGAACGTCGGCAGATATTCCTCCGGAATAAAGTCGCTGTGCTTCACAATGTGGAGCTTATCGCATTCTGTATTCAGCCATTTGGGCAGATGTCCACAGGTGACAAAGTGCACCCTATTGACCCATGGTGCATATTTCTCCACGCCTCGAAACCAGAACCTTAGTGTGTTCCAATCCCGAAAACGATTTACCGCTTTGTCCTCTTCCCGCCTGGCGTATTTATTTTTTTCCTGCTGCCAGACTGGGTCGGTATCATCAACCCAGAGAACAACAAAATCAATTTTTTCCATTTACCTGTCTCCTAATTGACATGAGGTGTCTGCACTTCAACTGAAGTCTGATGTCTTTTGTCTGCTGTTTTTGAAATTACATTGCAGACCGCGGCCTCTATACTGCTTTCATTTCCCTCTGTAATACAGATTCCCTCGTAGTCCGCCTTCTGCTCTCTCGCTCCTGCAAAATCAGTACAAACTATGGGAAGCATAAAGACCCTGGCCTCCGAAACACTGATTCCCCATCCCTCATGTACAGACGGCTGAACATAAAGGTCAGCCAGTTTATAATATGGGTAAGGATTTTTCTTTGCCCCCAGCAAAAAGAAATGGTTCTGCAAGCCGCATTTTCTGATTTTCCGGTCCAGGGCCTTATGCAGTGAACCCTCGCCAACTGCGAGCCAGATAATCGGCAGTTTTTTTTCTACAAGTCCTTTACAGACATCAATTGCAAGGGCATATCCTTTCTGTTCTTCCAGCCTCCCCACCGTCAGAATCACAACGCTGCCTTCTGTCATATGAGTTCTCCAGCTTTCCTGCGGAAGCGTACACTCGGCCTTTTCAAGAATCATTTTGGCAGAAACAATATTATGGTACACTGCTGTTTTCTCTTTATATTGCGGAAAAAGCTTGATAAACTCCGTCTGTAGCTGCCGGGATACACACAAAAAACGGCTGTAGCTGTTCAAGTTTTCCTCCAGCTTTTTAATCTGATAGCCGGTAGTTTCAAAATCATTGTGAATCCATGCATATTTTTTTCCCGCTTGCACCTTTTCTGATACGTATTTTACAAGAAAAGGCGAGTGCAGATTATAGCAGATTGCAATATCATAGGTTTCTTGCAGAGGCGGAATAGATGAAAAGTCAACACTCAGTTCCGAAAAATCACTTTTTCCAAAAACATGTGTTAAAAGAGTATAAACTGCCTTTCCATACTGGTGATGGTCCAGCTGTTTTCTCAAATTGATTTTTGTTCCACCAATGTTCAGATGCTTTCTTAAATTTGCCGGGATGGGGATGATTTCCTTCCTGACTTCCTTTGGTATTTCATCCCGCAGCTCTCCCTCATCCATTGCCAGAAAAACCGTAATTTCCGTCTGATTGTCCGTATCCTGTATAATTTTTTCACAAAGTGCAAGAAACGAGGTCTCTACTCCCCCGCATCCCATCTTTTGTAGGAAAAATGCTATTCTTTGCATGTTAAGTTTTTACTCCTTTTTGAATGAAAACATAGTAATAAAAACCTCATGTTCGTTTCCATGTACCGTTTCCCCAGGCGTTTTGGCTCCTCTAAAAAGCGATAAAACCATTCCAGTCCCATACGCTGCATCCATTTCGGTGCCCGTTTTCTTGTTCCTGCATGAAAATCAAAACCAGCTCCAACCCCAAGCATGAGACCATTTACCTTTCCTGTGTTCTGCGCCATCCAAAGCTCCTGCTTTGGTGCACCCAGTCCAATCCAGACAAAATCCGGGTTCGCCGCATTAATCAGTTCCACGTCCTTACTGTAGTCATTTTTCAGCTTTTTCTCATAAGGCGGGGCAATACATCCCACGATCTGTATGCCGGGATATGTCTGTTCCAGATTTTTCTTTAGCTTCTTAAGTGTTTCCTCACTGCTTCCATAAAAGAAATGGCGATAACCTCTCTGTTCGCTTAGCTCAAAGATTCTTTTCATAAAATCAGGGCCTGCTATCCGCTTTGCGCCTTTATATCCCTGCATTTTTTCGTAGCATGCAACGGGAAAACCATCTGCGAAGCGGATGACTGCTCTTTCTTGAGCCTCTTTGTATTTTTCATCATCATGGGCGGTCACAGCCGTGTGGGCATTTACAAATGTAATCATCTGGCCACGCCACTTTTCAAGGGAATTGCACACCAGACCGACTGCTTCCTCCATATTTCCCGATGCAATTTTCAGTCCAAAAACGTCACAAAAACGCATAATATTTCTCCTGCTGTCATTTTGGTAATAATTGGTGCCTTCACACTGTGCATAATTAAATTAAGTATACCTCATTTTTCTGTTTTTGTATAGAAAAGCCCCACTACACGCCTTACCTAATCTATGCTATAATAGCAATGTGCCGGGCGCTCCCGCGAACAGCACCTTAGATACAATGATAAGCAAATCCATCTTTCAAAGAAGGCGTCGTCATGTCAGAAACCAGCCAGAAACAGACTTTTATACAAAATTCCATATTATTACTTTCAGATTTTTTCTGCATCTGCCTTTCCTACGGGCTTGCTATTTTGACCCGTGGTATCACAGCGGATGTTGCCCGAAACACGCAGTACTATTTGCTGATTCTGTTTTTTGCAGTTATTCTCTGCCTGCTGTCCTATCTTCTGTTAAATTGGAATGTTGGATTTTTTCGTCGTGGAATGCTGGCAGAATTTTTCTTTGTTGTAAAATATGACTTTGTTCTGGGATGCGGCCTTGGTGTATTCATGTTTCTTACACAAAAAGCACAGGATTTTTCCCGTCTGGCCTTTTTGTATTTTATCTGCTACAACGTTGTCTTTACATTTCTGTTTCATCTTATGGTAAAGCAATTTTTAACAAAGGTATATCGGAAGAGCGACAGCAGCAGCAAGATGATGATTATTTCCACCTGTAAGCATCTTTCCGAGCTGATTCCACAGTTGAAAAACGCCACCGAGTGGTCCCATGAAATTACCTCCCTTGCCCTGTTGGATGAGGATTGTGTTGGGCAGACACTGCTGGGTATCCCTGTAACCGCCAGTGCATCCACGCTCTTTGACGTGATTAATAAGCAGGTTCTGGATGAAGTATTTGTCTTTTTGCCGGAATACAGCAACCATGAACTGGGAAGGATTATTGAGCAGTTCGAGTTTGCCGGAATCACCGTACATGTCAATATTGATCCGTTTGATCATTTAATTTCCCATACCTCCGAAGATTTCGCAGGCTTCACCGTTCTCTCCTACAGTGTTTCTTCCTTTGATTTCCACCGTCTTATGATTAAGCGGATTATGGATATTCTGGGATCTATTGTGGGACTTTTTATCACAATTCTCTGTTTTCCCTTCATTGCCATTGCCATAAAGCTTGATTCTCCTGGTCCTGTTTTCTACAGACAGATTCGAATCGGCCGAAACGGGAGAGAATTTACTCTGTACAAATTTCGATCCATGTACCTTGACGCAGATTATCGCAAAAAAGAGCTTCTCGATCGAAACGAAATGGATGGTCCCATGTTCAAAATAACCAATGATCCACGTATCACCAGGGTCGGAAGCTTTCTTCGCAAAACCAGTTTGGATGAGCTTCCCCAGTTTTATAACATTCTGATGGGAAATATGAGTCTTGTAGGAACCAGACCTCCCACCAAGGATGAGTATTCACAGTATAATCCTTATTATCGCCGTCGCCTCAGCATCAAACCCGGGCTCACCGGGCTGTGGCAGGTCAGCGGTCGAAGTGAAATCCAGCAGTTTGAAGAGGTCGTCAAGCTGGACCTCCGCTACATCGACAACTGGTCGCTGGGACTTGATGTAAAAATACTTTTGCAGACGCTTGGTGTTTTATTCAACAGACGAGGTGCAAAATAAGAATCGAATTAATATTTTGCCACGCATGGTGCGCAGTGCATTATAAACAAACAAAAGGAGCATTGCCTGATAGATTTAACAATCTATTGGCATTGCTCCTTTTTTAGGAAATCTTTCCTTTTACACAAAATGTTGTATTACAGTGGCAAACTAAAATACAACCTACCTCACCCCTCAGGTAATTTTTATAGTAATGTAATATGAATTCATATTCTATTTCTTTTCGTTGGATATGCGCGTCGAAAAAAGTTGGTTTTCGTTGGTTTGTATTGTATAATGGCAAAATAAGGAGGTAATGACTGATGAACTCTTTACGTCTGCTCATTCTGGAGGATGATACCAATACCTGCCAGAGCTTTACTGAATATATTGATACTCTGGACGACGTAACGCTTCTTTCCATCACAAACAATGCCTTTCGGGCGCTGGAGCTTGCCAAAGAATACCAGCCTGATGCGGTCATTGTCGATCTGGAGCTCAACCAGGGACAGGGGAACGGGCTGGAATTTCTGCGTGAATTGAAATGTCTGCCTCTGACCTTTTTTCCATATATCCTGATTACCACCAACAATTCCAGTGGAACGACCTACGACTTTGCCCGTCAGCTGGGTGCGGATTTCATCATGTCCAAGCATCAGGATGGCTACACGGAAAAGCAGGCCATAGACTTTCTGATGATGATGCGTGAAATTATAAAGAAGCGTTCTTCAAGCAGTTCGGAAGCCCCTAAGAAGGAGCTGACTCCTGAACAGACGCAGAAAAAGCTCGTGCGAATGATCAACACCGAGCTTAATCTCATTGGAATCAGTCCCAAGGCCATTGGCTACACCTATTTAACAGACGCCATTCTGCTTGCTCTTAAAGGCACAAAAAGCAGCCTTTGTCCTGTCATCGGTCAGAAATACCATAAAACCGCTTCCAGCGTGGAGCGTGCCATGCAGAATGCCATCAACCGCGCCTGGTGTACGTCGGACATTGAAGATCTGCTTCTGTACTATACTGCCAGAATCAACTCCGAAAAGGGAGTGCCGACTTTGACAGAATTTGTTTACTACTATGCTAATAAAATCGGGAACAAAATAGAATGATGCTTTCTATTTTGCTCCTAAGATACCGAGGATAATTTCCCAGATGTTTCCCATATGTATCCCTCCCTTACCTTACTTTTTTGTTAAGATAAGGGTAGGCTTATTTCCTGTTTTTCCTCATTGGTTTATCAGGGTAGTTTTTTCTTACATTTTATTAGTTTTTGAAAGGAAGATAACCTATGCAGTTTTTTGTAAAATATTTTGCCATTATCTTTTCCAGCTTTTATTGTTATTTTAAGCTTTTGCATATCCTCCGCAGTAAAAAGCAGTGGTTTATTTCATTTGCTGCCGTCACCCTGTTTTCTTTTCTTGCCGTTTTTACCGAAAATATTTTTCCGCTGATAACTGCTTTATGTGTCATTTTTTTGTCCTTTTTATTTTTTTCCCTTACCACGCACACTGCTGCCGAAGCTGTTCTTCCCGTATCCATCATTTCCTACGGCTTCAGCTATCTTCTGTTCAGCGTTTCCGCTGTAATCGTCGGCATTGTCTTCGGTCTCTTTGGAAGCTACGATCAATTCAGTCATCTGTTAATCCAACTAATTGCTGCAGTCTTACAGGCTGTCATTACCTTGCTCATATTTCATGTGAGACGTTTCCGCAGGGGTATGCCTTTTCTATGGAACCCCACCAACAGCACACTGCTGATGTTTATCAGTCTCATTATTCTTTTTGCTTCTTATTTACTTAAAAATGCCACTCAGAGTCTGATTTACACCATACCTCTTTTTGCCATCTTTCTGTTTGGAATATTCCTCTTTATGTTTTGGAGAAGCCATATCACGAGCTCCTATGTAAACAAACTACGGGAAAAAGAAGTAAAAGAGATGAATGAGCAGTTGAAGTCCTATGAAACCAAGATGAGAAAGCTGCAGGAGGAAAACGGCCGCCTCGCTCAGATTATCCACAAGGATAACAAAATGATTCCTTCTATGGAGTATGCCGTGAAGGAATTTCTGCATGATAATGGGGCGTTGTCTGACTCATCACGTCAGAAGGGCGAAAAGCTTCTGCAGGCTTTGGAGGCTGAAACCCTGGAGCGTCGTGGCATGCTTGCTTTTCAGGAACAGACGCTGCAAAGCATTCCCTCCACCGGAAACTCCTCTGTTGATATGCTTTTATCCTTTATGAAGAAAAAAGCCGTTGAACAGCATATAGAACTTGATATCACGTTTTCCTGCCCATTTTCAAAGCTTTTAGATTGTATTTTGGAACAGGATTTAACTACCCTGCTGGGCGATCTTCTGGAAAATGCCATAATTGCCACCTCCTCTGCAAGAGGAAGCAAAATTTTATTAACCATAGATATTTTAGATTCCTTTCCAACAATTTCTGTTTTTGACAGCGGTACCTCTTTTCCCACTGAAGTACTTCTCTCTCTTGGTAAGGAGCAGATAACCACCCATCAGGCAACCGGTGGCAGCGGAATCGGGCTTATGACCCTCTGGGAAATTGCAAAAAAATATAGCGCCAGCCTCTCCATCGATGAATTCCATGGAGAAACCGGGCTATATTCCAAAAAACTCTCTATTTCCTTTGATCAGAAAAATCAGTTTGTACTGTTAACCTATCGTGATATCAGTGAAATTGCCAAATTAGGCGTGCGGGACGATTTGCTGGTTGTCAGCAAACTATGAGAAACTCGCTTTGCGAGTTTCCTTCAGGCTTCTTTGATGGAAAGCCTTACTTGATCAATCAGACTCTGTTCACAGCCGAGGACATCACGAATCATTTCGTCGCTTGCATTGTATTTAAAGAAATTGATAATTGATATTTTATCTTTTTCTTCCTGCTCCCTGACCTTCTGTTCTTCCTGTTCCCTGACTTTCTGTTCTACCTGTTCCTTGACTTTTTTCTCAACTTCTTCCCCCATACATTCTCGAAATAACTCTTCCAAAGCTTCACACATTTCTCTATCCTCCCTAAATACTTCTTTATTTGCTCTGACAATCAAATCCATAACGGATTCATACAAATTTTCCTTCCGATGTCTGTCGTAATCTGCCACTATTTCTTCAATATCCTCTTGAGAATCAATGCCGGTATTCAAATTCCTTAACCACAGATTTTCCTTTTTTGAGAGCTGTGGAATGATTATTATCTGCATCGGAAAATGATCTCCATAAATGTAATAAATTCCCTGCGCAACTTTCTCTACACGTTGTCCCAGCTTTCCAAAAAGATGATCTATCACCTCTCTGGGATATCTGTAACAGGCAAAAGTCAGTGTTATTTCTTCTGCCAGAATTTCGTTTTCTCTGCCTGTATCAGATTTATACAAGCAGGCATAAGCATACACTTTGTAATAATTGTCTATACTCAGCCAGTCTGTTGGGCTTTTGTATTCTACAATATTGTAAGTTCTAAAAATACCCCCGATATTTTTATTGATTTTTTCCCCCTGCTGTTTTTTAATCACAAGTACATCAATTTCCTTTGGCTTTGTCCCCAGCTGATGCTCATTTTCAAAAAGCAGCTTTTCTTTCTCTCCAGACAACTCAATCTGCAAACCGGCATAAAAGGCCGGATGCCATTGCAGGTTCTTTGACAAACCCCCTGCCTCAGTTGTCTTGTTCATTTTATAGAAACTCCTTTCTCAAGTTTTGTTGCAGGAATTTCCATGCTGAAATCCTGCTTTGTAAATGAATTGTTAAGCACAGATTTCAGAATTTTCAGAATTGAAATAGAAAAAAAAGATTTGCAAACCTATGAAAAAAATGCTTTACTCTATTATATAAATAAAGCAAAGCACTTTCAACTATTTTATATTAAATTTATAAACGAAATTTCGTTTGTTTCATAAATTTCTTTATTTCTTCTACCATACACGCGCTCACGTCGCCCTGATCCAGATAAACCTCTGTCCATTCTGCAATCGTTTCCACTGCCTCTTCCACATTCCATGTTGGTTTCCATCCAAAGGTATGTTTCAGCTTTGAGCAGTCTAATTTCAGAAAGTTTGCTTCGTGTGGACCACCATCATACTGATCAATCCATGCCAGCTTTCTATCTGCGTTCCCACTTCTCTCATTCCACTTTCTGCAAAATAAATCTACCAGATTCCCTGTGGTATAGCAGTCGGTTTCCTCCGGTCCTACATTGTAATTTCCTGCAAGGTCCGGATTTTCATACTGCTCCATACAAATCATTAAGTAAGTCGCAACCGGTTCCATTACATGCTGATATGGTCTGGTAGAGTACGGATTTCTCACAATCAGATTTTTTCCTGCCTCAATAGCCCTGACGCAATCAGGAATCAATCTGTCACTGGCAAAATCTCCTCCACCGATAACATTTCCGGCTCTCGCAGTGGAAATAGCCACCTCGCGGTCTGCAAAAAAAGATTTTTTATAACTGTCTGTTACAAGCTCTGAACAGGATTTCGAATTGGAATAGGGGTCGAATCCATTCAGTTCCTCATTTTCACGATAGCCCCAGTTCCATTCACGATTGAGATAAACCTTATCAGTTGTCACATTTAAAAAGGACTTTACCGAATCCGTTAATCTGACACATTCCATCACATTGACCGTTCCCATCACATTCACATCATAGGTGTACACCGGATTTTTGTAGGATTCACGTACAATTGGCTGTGCCGCCATATGAATCACAATTTCAGGAGAAACCTCGGCAAAAACCCGTTTCAGATGGTCCAGATCACGAATATCTCCCTCATAAGAATGTATTTTCTCATCCATATGGCAAAGCTCAAACAGACTGGGAGTAGTCGGTGGCTTCAATGCGTAGCCATACACCTGTGCTCCAAGCTCCAACAGAAGCTGGCACATCCAGGTTCCTTTAAAGCCGGTATGTCCTGTAATTAAAACCTTTTTATCTTTATACCATGATAAATTCATTTTTCTTCTCCTAACGCTTCTCTTATTGTATTAACCATCACGTCAATCATCTCATCCGTCATTCCCGGATAAACTCCAATCCAGAAGGTATCTCTCATAATTCGATCCGTATTGGACAGTTCGCCAACCACACGGTAGCCCTTCCCACTGGCACGCATTTGGTCAAAGCAGGGATGTTTCATAAGATTTCCCGCAAAAAGCATACGTGTCTGTACACCATGACCTTCTAAATATTGAACCATATTGTTTCGGTCAACACCCTCCTTGCAGGTAATCAGAAAACCAAACCAGCTTGGATTAGAGCTTTCACATGCAACAGGAAGTATCAGTTTGTCCTGCAAATTTTCCAGACCTTTATACAGCCGTTCAAAATTATATCTTCTCCGTTCCACAAAGGATGGAAACTTATCAAGCTGTGCACAGCCTATGGCCGCCTGCATGTCGGTAGCCTTCAGATTATATCCAAAATGAGAGTATACATACTTGTGATCATATCCTGCAGGAAGCTCTCCATACTGTCTGTCAAAACGATGTCCACACAAATTGTCCTGTCCTGATCCACAGACACAGTCTCTTCCCCAGTCACGGAAGGAGCGGATACATTTATTTAAAAGCGCGTTATCTGTGTAGACAGCTCCACCCTCCCCCATGGTCATATGATGTGGCGGATAAAAGCTGGAGGTTCCAATATCGCCAATTGTTCCGGTAAATCTGCGCTCTCCATCTATGGTATACTCGCTTCCCAGTGCATCACAGTTATCTTCGATTAACCACAGCTCATGCTTTTTACAGAATTCTTTTACTGCTCTCAAATCAAAGGGATTTCCCAGTGTGTGTGCCGCCATCACAAGCTTTGTCTTAGGTGAGAGTGCCTTTTCAAGCATTTTTACATCCAGGTTATACTGTGGTATTGTCACATCAACAAAGACCGGAACAACACCATACTGAATGGCAGGAGTAACCGTTGTTGGAAATCCTGCTGCCACTGTAATCATCTCATCACCCGGCCGTATCTGTCTGTCCCCAAGCAATGGCGACGTCAGTGCCATGAAAGCACAGAGATTTGCCGAGGAGCCGGAATTAACCAGCGCACAGTATTTTACCCCAAGATAATTTGAAAATTTCTCTTCAAACTCTCTTGTATATCTTCCAGTGGTCAGCCAGAATTCCAGTGCACTGTCTACCAGATTACACATTTCACTGCTGTCATATACCCTGGATGCATAAGGGATTCTGTCTCCGGGATGAAACTCTTTTTTCTGATTATGAAATGTATCGCAGTAGTCTGCCACCATCTTAAGAATCTCTTCTCTGGCCTGTTTTTCCGTACTGTCTTCAAACATGTTTTAATCCTTCCATTTCTTCCAGGGTGCTTCTCCCTGTTCCCACAGGCGGTCAAGCATATCCTTTTCTCTCTTTGTATCCATGCACTGCCAGAAGCCCGTATGTGTATAGGACATCAGCTCACCCTCCGAAGCCAGCTGCTCCAGTGCTCCACTTTCAAACACACTGTCATCTCCATCAATGTAATTGAAAACCTGTGGCTCCAAAACCATGTAACCGGCATTAATCAAAGCACCATCGCCCATGTTTTTTTCCCGGAATGCACGTACAGCGTTGTCTCCGCCAACCTGAAGCACTCCCTTTTGCGGAGCAAGCCTTACCGATGTAATGGTTGCTATTTTGCCATGCTTCTCATGATATTCCTTCAGCTTCTGAATATCTACATCACATACGCCATCTCCATAGGTGAGCATAAACGGCTCGTCACCAACATAGGTCTGTACACGCTTGATTCTGCCGCCGGTCATGGTGTGAAGTCCGGTGTCAACAACGGTCACCCTCCAGGGCTCAGAATGTCTGTTATGTACGATCACCTCATTGCCTCTGGTAAAATCAAAGGTAATATCGGAGGTATGGAAAAAGTAATCTGCAAACCACTCTTTGATTACATGCTGTTTATAGCCGGCACAGATTACAAAGTCATTGAAGCCATAATAGGAATATTCCTTCATAATATGCCATAAAATGGGCATGTCCCCAACTTCAATCATCGGCTTTGGTCTATAGCCGGATTCTTCCGAAAATCTTGTTCCAAAGCCTCCCGCCAAAATAACTACCTTCATCCCCCGTACTCCTTCTTTTCTCTTTTCCATCAGAAAATTCCCTGTTTTGAAAGAAGCTTTTGCACCACAGGTCATTCCCCATTTTGCAAAAGCCTCATCATAAAATCATTGTTCAAGCCTGTATATTTATACTGTTCGCAATTAGTATATCATTTGCGATTCTTTATACTGTTCTCAATTTCTTTCTCTGAGCAGCTTCGCTGTCAGACATGTATTTCACTCCGCTTCCCAAAGCATTGTACACGCTGTCAATCCGCTTCTTAAGCATATCCATTGCATGGACCTCAAGGCTCGCCTTCTGATCACTTCCCCACATGTCATGGGAGAGTGTGACATGACGCTCAATCACACTGGCACCAAGAACTGCTGCTGCAATGGTAGGCTCCATATTTGCCTCATGTCCGCTGTAGCCGACCAGACAGTCAAAGCGACTGCGAAGTGTCTCTATCATACGGAGATTTAAATCCTTCTCCGGTGCAGGGTATGCGCTGTTGGTATGAAGAAGAATGTAATCTCCATGTCCATTTTTCTCCAAAACCTCAACTGCATGGTCAATCTCTTCCATTGTGGTCATTCCCGTGGATAAGATGACCGGTTTTCCTGATTTTGCTGCTGCCGCAATCATTTCATCACGTCCGTTGGAAGCGCTGGCCACCTTGATATAAGGAATATCGTATTGTAATAAAAATTCCAGAGAAGGCATATCCCATGGAGATGCACTCCAGGTCATTCCCTTATCTCTGCAATACGCATCAATGATATCGTACTGCTCCTTTTCAAATTCCACGCGGTATTTGTACTCCAGATAAGTCATATCGCCCCATGGTGTTGATTTTGGTTTGTTCTTCTGATCCTCCGGAACTGCAAGTGCCGGTGTTCTCTTCTGGAATTTGACATTGTTCCAGCCGGTCGCATTGGCCGCATCCATCAGCTTCTTTGCAATATTGATATCGCCGTTATGATTGATTCCAATTTCAGCGATCATATAGGGGCTGCTTGTTTCGGTCACAAGAAAATCCCCGATTTTAATTTCTTTATTTGCCATGTTAATCTCCCTTATTCTTTATCTCCAAATATACCTATTTACTATTATAATGAAACCACCCCAATTATTCAAGGAAAAGGGCAGAAAAATTTCCGGAGCTAACCGCGCCAAACTACGGAATATCCTTATCTTTTACACATATTCTAAGCAGAAATCAGTGTTTTGTAATCCAAATGAATTTTGTCTGCTATCCTGGCAATGTACTCGCTGTTGGTTGGTCGCCCTTTTCCGCACCCCGCAGAATATCCAAACAGCTCTTCAATAGTTTTCACGTTACCTCTTGTCCAGGAAACCTCGATTGCATTACGAATCGCTCTTTCCACCTTTTGAGCAGTAGTTTTATAAGTTCGTGCGATCTCAGGATAAAGCAGCTTGGTTACACTGCTGACCACCTCCATATCAGCCTCCGATAAGATAATTGCCTCACGGATAAAATGGTATCCCTTTAAATGTGCCGGAACCCCTAACTCCAGCATAATTCTGGTAACATACTGCTCCAGCTCAACGCGTCGTGTTGTCTCATTTATCATTTCTTCCTCTTCCCCTTTTTTTGCTACAAATTCAAGAACTAATAAAAAAAGGAGGCATCCGCTCATCGAATGACTCCTTTTCTACAACAAGATACGCGGTTATGAAAATAACATAGCATTTTTGTATAATTTTGTCTATCTCTTTCTGTTGCCAAATATCGCATTTTGTTTGCTTATACACGACTTAGTACAAACTTGCATTTTCCTGTAATTTTCAGTACTTTTTTGCCGGCGGGAACAAAAAAGCTGTCCCCGGGCACGTAACGGCTTCTCTGTGTCTCGGTTTTGATGTTTCCGCTACCCTCCAAAAAGACAATTGTTGAGAAAGAGGTTTCATCCAGAGAAAGCTCTGCTTCCTCTTCGATTTCATAGAGAATTGCAGAAAAATATTTGCATTCCCCCAGCAGCTGCTTGGTGAGACCTTTTCCATGCTCTTTTTTTCCCTCCGGCAGGGTGTCTACCGAAACGGCCTGGTAGTTTAAGTTGTCCAGTGCCTTTTCCAGGTGCAGTTCTCTTTTTTGTCCATTGCGGTCCACGCGGTCATAATCATAAAGACGATAGGTGGCATTGGAGCTCTGTTGAATTTCAAGAATGAGCAGACCTTCTAAAATGGCATGGACTGTTCCAGCCTTTACAAAAACAACATCACCCTTTTTCACCGGAACCTTCTGCAGCACCTCCGTCAGAGTTCCCTCCTTGATTCTCTGTTCGCACTCTTCTTTGGTAATATCCTTTGAAAAGCCAACATAGAGACACGCTCCAGGAACCGCATCCATCACATACCACATTTCATTTTTTCCGTAATCGCCCTCCACACTCATGGCATAGGCATCATCAGGATGAACCTGAACGGAAAGTGCCCTGGATGCATCAATAAATTTAATCAGCAGTGGAAATCGCTCAAATGGCTGTGCTTTCCAGCCCAGAGCCTCTTTTCCAATCTTATTCAGATAATCCGTAAAGAGCATTCCTCTGTTATTTCCTTCCAAAATGCTGGATGGTCCTGCAGGATGTGCAGACACTTCCCAGCTTTCAGCGATCATTTTGTCCTCATTGTCCAGATTGTCTTTTCCAAATTTTTCATACAGTCTGTGACCGCCCCAGAGATAATCCTTATAATTCGGCGCCAGCTTAACGAAATCCTCCAGTGCCTGAACAGTATCCCCTGTTTTTTCGCCGGCACTGCTTCCCACGCCGACCTCTATCAGCACTACATCCTTTGCAGACTCATTGGATATTTTATGGAAGGTATCAACAGGCACAAAAACGCTGTCATTTCTACCATATTCAGCCGTCTGCCCGGCAATGGTAATCGTCGCCGTTCCACTGACAATAGACCAGTGCTCGCTGCGAAGCTCATGCTTATGCATGGTCAGTGATTTTTCCGGGAAAATTGTTACCTTTCTTACCAGGTATCCCTCACTTCTGGTCAGTATTTCCTTTACACCCCACGGTGTATAAAAAACGTCTCCCTCATCAAAAATATCACGGTAGTTCTCATAATTATGCTCAATAATACCCTTGATAGATGCGCTCTCTCCCTTTCGGGATATATAGGTTGCATCCTTGGTATTCACAATAACCAGGTCCTCACAGTCCTTTACCACCATCAGTTTTCCCGGCTCTTCATTTAAAATAGAGACATCACTGCAATCACTGGTAATGGATGGTCCCTGCAATGTTGGATTTGCGAACTGTGTCAGCACCTCCATGTTCAGCAGCCTTGACCAGACAAAGTCAGCTTTCACTATATTGACATGCTTCCCAGCCCACTTTTCAAAAACGCATTGGCCTACGCTGAGCGAAGGAATGGTACTCATCCACTCTTTTGTAATAACAAAGGCATTTCCCTCCAGACGGATTCTGCCCGAGCCATACTTACAGCGGTTGTAAAGGGAAGGCGCGTTTTCTCTGATAGCTTCCAGGAAGGTATTTGACCGCATCAAAAAGATTCCACTGTCAAGAAGAAACGACTTACGCTCTTTTCCATCTCCACATTGTGATATAAACCCGGTCACTATATTTTCATCATAAAGGAAGCCACTGTGACCTTCCAGCGACTGCCTGTCCATATATTTGCTTCTGTCACATCCAATGACTACAATGTTATCATCCGTTAACTGCTCCTTTGCCATGAGAACAGTTCCATTGTAATCCCCTTTTCCAATCATATGATCGGTGGAAACTACCAGAATCTCCTCCTCCGGCTCGGTACACATTGCTGCAATCGCAACTGCCGGTGCAGTCTGCCGTCCCATTTCCTCCAGAAAAAGCTGATAGGAAAGTCCCTGAAACGCCTGCATCTGGCCTTCCACGATATAGCGGTATTTTCGATTGGTGATAATATAAAAGTCGTCACAAAAAGGCAGGTTTCTTGCTATTGCTTCCTGAAACAGTGACCTGCCTTCTCTGATATGAATAAACTGTTTTGGGTAGTTTTTACGGGAAAGCGGCCACAATGCATCACCGCTTCCTCCCGCCAATACAAAACATTTCATGCTTTATCCTCTACAGGTACTTTTCTTTTCCCTGTTCCTTTAATGTTTCCACGATTTTTTTAACATCCTGTGCCTTATCCTTATCACAGATCAGAACTGCATCTTTGGTCTGAACCACAATAAGATCAGAAACTCCTATCGTCGCAATCATTTTATCTGTTCCATAGATAATGCTGTCTCTGGTATCTAACAGAAGCTGTTCGCCATAGCAGACATTTCCATTTTCATCTGCATCCTTCATAATACTCAGCATATCCAGACTTCCGATATCATTCCATCCAAATTCTCCGGAAATAACCAGTACGTGATCTGCTCTCTCCATGATTCCGTAGTCGATGGATATTTTGGGAATGGTTGGGTACACACGCTCAATGGTCTCTTTTTCCTTTGGGGTATTCATGGCATCGCCGATTTCTGTCAGACATCCATATACATCCGGCAAAAGTCTCTCTATGTAGCCAAGAATGGTAGATGCCTTCCAGATAAACATACCACTGTTCCAGGAATAGCTTCCCTCAGCCACATAAGCCTCTGCAGTCTCTAAATCAGGCTTTTCCACAAACTCCTCAACAGCAGAATACATTTTGCCATTTTTATCTCCGATGGCAGTCTCTGTTCCAGGAGCCGCCTTAATATAACCGTATCCTGTTGCCGGGAAAGAGGGTTCAATGCCGATGGTAACCAGTGCATCGGTCTTTTCTGCTGCTTCCATTGCTGCATCAATAATTGCTGCAAATTCTTTTTCATTTTTAATAAAGTGATCGGATGGTAAGATGACCATAACGCCATCTCCGTACTTTTTCACAATTTCCATGGCAGCGTATCCAATACATGCAGCTGTATTTCTGGCTGCAGGCTCCGCTAAAATATGATCCTCCTGGATACGGCCGACAGTCTCTGTCTTCATGAGCTCTGCCTGGGTAACATTTGTCACGATAAACATATTGTCCCGTTCTACACTGTTTGCCAGTCGATCCAGAGTCTCATTGACCATCAGGTCTTTTCCGCTTAAATTTAACAGCTGTTTCGGTCTTTCTTTTCTGCTTAAAGGCCAGAAACGGGTTCCACCGCCGCCTGCCATAACTACTCCATATTTCTTCATCTTCGTTCTCTCTTTCCTACGATTTCTTCTATGATGCTTTTATCTTCCATTCATTCTTGCGTTTTCCACGTTTTCTTTAAACCATTCATAAGCAAGCTTAACGCCCTCTTCCAGTTCAACCTTATGCATCCATCCCAGATTATGCAGCTTGGTAACATCACACAATTTACGTGGTGTTCCATCAGGCATGGAGGAATTCCAGATAATCTCTCCCTCAAAGCCAACTGTTTCTTTCACCAGCTCTGCCAGTTGCTTAATGGTAACCTCTTTGCCGGTTCCGATATTAACATGCTGTTCTCCATCGTAGTTTTCCAGAAGGAAAACACAGGCATCTGCCATATCATCCACATATAAAAACTCGCGGAGCGGCGTTCCTGTTCCCCAAAGCTCCACACTCTTATCGCCATTGAGCTTTGCTTCATGGAACTTGCGAAGCATAGCCGGTAAAACGTGGGATCCCTTTAAATCATAATTATCGTGAGGGCCATAAAGATTCGTCGGCATACAGCTGATAAAATCATCACCGTACTGTCTCTTATAGAATTTACACATTTCCAGTCCTGCAATCTTGGCAATTGCATAAGCCTCATTGGTAGGCTCAAGCGGTCCGCTCAAAAGAGCATCCTCCGGAATTGGCTGTGGTGCCATTTTGGGATAAATACAGGAGCTGCCCAAAAACAAAAGCTTCTTAACCTTATACTCGTGACAGCACTGAATCACGTTACACTGAACCTGCATGTTATCATAAGCAAACTCTGCAGGTGTAGTATTATTGGCGTTAATCCCGCCTACCTTTGCTGCTGCCAAAACAACCACATCAGGTCTTTCCTCCTCAAAAAACCTGCGAACAGCAACCTGATCTGTCAATTCAAGCTCCTTATGCGTTCTTCCGATAATATTGGTATAGCCCTTTGCTTTCAAATTGCGGACAATGGCACTTCCTACCAGTCCCCTGTGTCCTGCAACATAAATTTTGTCATTTTTATTCATCTTTAATCCTTCTTTCTACTACAAATTGGTCTCCATAATAATCTATTCCTTTACTTCAAACAAAACAATAGACAATTTTGCCATATAATAGTAAAATATTGCTACAGCAATTATTTCAAAAGAATCCTGATTTATGGAGGTTTTATGAAAAATTACAATTCAAATCGTATTATTTCCACTCCTACCACCTATGCAAAAAACCATTATCTCTACGTGCAGGAGACTGGTTCCTTGTTAAGTATTGAGCCACACGTCAGCCGGCGTGATAATCTTGCTTCCCTGCTGTTTTTCACAGTGACAAGAGGAAAAGGCTCTATTCAGTATCACGGACGCAGGGTTCTGATTCAAACCGGGGACTGCATCTTTGTAAATTGCCTGGAAGAATATGCCCATGAAAGCAGCAAGGAGGATCCCTGGGAGCTCTCCTGGGTTCATTTTTATGGGAAGGAAGCGGCTTCCTTCTATGACACCTACTGTGAGCAGGGCGGCTCCTTCTGGTTTCACCCCTCTGACCCATCCATTTTTATCAATACTCTGGGCAGTATTTTTCGGGAAATGCAGAACAAAAGCCCCTATTACGAATTGAAGGTTCACAAATATCTGACAGATTTAGTTACCTACTGCTATCTGGATTCCTCCATCACCCGCTCCACCGCGCCTTTAGCTATGGAAAAGATTACCTCCATCTGTTCCTATATTGATGAACATTTCTCCGATGTAATCAATCTGGATCAGTTGGCTGCTCTCTTTTTTATCAGTAAATTTCATCTTTCCAGAGAATTCAAGCGAATTACCGGTGTTACTGTCGGAAACTACATTACTGAAAAACGGATCAGTGAGGCCAAAAGGCTGCTGCGTTTTACCAAAGAGCCCATCGGCTCCATCGCCGTTTCCTGCGGAATCACTGATGTGAATTATTTTACCAAAGTTTTCACAAAATATGAGGGAATGACACCAAGTAACTATCGGAAGAAATGGTAAAAGAAATAATCTGGAAGATGATAGCGGAGATAATAGGGGAAATGATAGTGGAAATGTAAAAATCACGAAAAGAATTGCAATTTCATTGCGGGGATTATCATATTGTTCTATAATAAGTTTATATTTTTTTTAGATTTACTGTTTTTCATTTTTATTTTTAACAGCAATGTCCTGTACGCTCTGCGTGTAGCACGTGATATACAAATGAGGACAAGAATACAAATATTATATAAGGGACGAGACATCAATGAATTATTTAACACAGCTAGCAAGCAACAAAATTATAATCAGCGCAGCTTTGGGCTGGTTTGTAGCACAGTTTTTGAAATTAATTATTCACCTGATTGTACATCGCGAATTTGTTATTGAACGGCTTGTGGGGAATGGTGGAATGCCAAGCTCCCATTCTGCAACAGTCTGTGCGTTGGCAACTGCTACCGCTATTCAGTGCGGAATGGGTGGTTTTGAATTTGCAATAGTCGCCATCTTTGCCATTATCGTCATGAATGATGCCATGGGCGTCAGACTGGAAACAGGAAAACAGGCTGTTGTATTAAATGATATGATGGAACTGTTTAAAGAGATGGGACGCTGGGATGGCAAGCATCCGGCAGAACGTTTAAAGGAATTTGTTGGACATACTCCAATCCAGATTCTGGTTGGGGCAATTCTTGGAATTATCATTGCACTGATCTATAATTTGTAGGATTGAATTTATCTGGTAACTGAAGGGCTGTGAAAATTACATCTTTCTGTGGGGCCCGCTTTCGCTGCACGTCGTCAGCAGCGGTACATAATGCGCTAAAATACAGCGCATAAATACCGGCGACGACGAAAGCACCCCACGGAAAGATGTAATTTTCACAGCCTGTTTATGTTTCAGATGATTTCATCCAGTCCGAGTCCTTTTTTATGTGTAAATTCTTTCACCTGTGGTTCCTTCAGAGAGGTAACGGGCAAATTTTATTGTATACAAGATTTTGCATGCGCTTTTTGACGCTTTTTGGCTCTTTTGGCGCGCTTTTTCTTGAAATAGATAGAATTTAGGGGAAAAATGCATGCAATTATGCAGGAAGCTAGAATTTTGCATGTCCTTCTGCGACAAAAACACATGCAATTTTCCCTCAAAGTAAAAAATTGCATGTGTTGGCTCCTGGATACCCAGGTCGAATTCATATTTTACCTCTTGAAGCCAGACTGAATTCAGCTTTGGCTTTCGTCGCAGGTGTAGGTCAATGGAATCTGATAGGTAGTCTCATAGATTTCCTTCCAGATTCTGGCGTTTTCCGCCATCATATATTCCACATTCTGTGCCCTGCTCTTTTTCTTATCAGGATAAATTGGTGGAGCAATGTGAATGGTATACTCCTGAACA